>JAFDBA010000001.1 GCA_019313505.1 Deltaproteobacteria bacterium | reverse complement strand
ATGAATGTTAAAATGTAACAATCTTTAATCGTTAACTTTTTATCGTGTAAAGGAGGTAAAAATTGAGCTTGGAAATATACAAAGAATCTTATACCGGCGCCATAAAGGAAATTACCCTTGGTAAAGGCGACAAAGCCGTTACCGTGGGTGGTGAGACATGCTATCCTTTTTATACTTTTGAAGGAGACATGCCCCACAAGCCGGTAATCGCAATGGAAGTGTGGGATATAGAGCCGGATGAGTGGCCGGAAGCCGCGCTCAGCCATTTCAAGGATGTGCTTTCAGATCCTGCTGCATGGGCCAAAAAATGTGTCGATGAATTCGGAGCCGACTTGATTGTTCTACAATTAAAGAGCACCGACCCGAATGCTAATGATGCCAGCCCTGAAGAGGCTGCCGCAACAGTAAAAAAGGTCCTTGAGGCAATTGACGTACCGTTAATCCTGTGGGGGACAGCCAACATCGAAAAGGATGAGGAAGTTTTAAAGAAAATTTCAGAAGAAACCCTCGGCGCCAACCTTACCATAGGCCCTGTAGAAGACAAGAACCATAAGGGAATCGGTGCCAGTGCTCTGGGATACGGCCATACGGTTATTTCATCATCACCCATCGATATTAACCTTGCCAAGCAGGTTAACATTCTCCTTGAAAACCTTGGAGTGCCCTTGGAACGTAATATCGTAGATCCCACCACCGGCGGCCTGGGTTATGGAATGGAGTATTCCTATTCCGTAATGGAACGGCTTGGCATGGCGGCGTTGACCCAGGGTGATGACAAGCTGCAGCTTCCGATTATCAACAACCTTGCCAACGAAATATGGAAGTGCAAGGAAGCCAAGCAAACAGTTGATGAAGCGCCGGTGCTGGGTGATCCGGAAAGACGAGGCATCCTTATGGAAGCTGTGTCTGCCGTAATTTATCTGCTGGCAGGTGCAAATGTTCTGATCATGAGGCATCCGGAAGCAGTAAGGCTGACCAGGGCTTTTATCGACCTGTCTTTAGATGGCGGAAGTGCTGCTGATGTTGCGGCCATAAGCAAACAACTTGATGATATTGACATCGATTTTGCATCCCTTGCTCCGGAACCGGATCTGACAATAGAGGGATAAGAACCCGGGAAGGCGCCACAGAAAAAAATTTCAAGCAAGTAAGATGTTGGGCCGGCTGAACAGAATGCAAAAAAGAAAATAAATAAATACGAGGAGGAACCTCTAATGGCAGAAGAAGAAAAAAAAGTAGTAAAGGCGAAAAAGCCGAAAAAGATGGCTGATCCGAAAGCGATTTCCATTGATCCTGCAACTCAGCAGATGCAAGCCAGGGCTCAGGAACTGGGAATCGATACGGTTTATGACAGAGCGGCACAAATGAAACCCTGTAACATCGGTGTGCAGGGCACCTGTTGTAAAAATTGTTCCATGGGGCCGTGCCGTCTCCCGCTCCCGAAAGCAGGAATCGAAGGCGAGGACACCAGAAAGGGCCTGTGCGGAGCCACAGCCAATACCATTGCGGCCCGTAACTTTATCCGGATGATCGCAGGGGGCGCTTCAGCCCATTCAGATCACGGTCGCTGCGTTGCCGAAGTTTTCATGTCCGCTGCAAAAAAGGAAACCGATGCTTACAAGATAAAAGATGTCAAAAAGCTCCTGCAGATCGCTCCCTGGCTCGGTGTTGAAACCACGGTTGAAGTTGACGGCGAGCAGGTTAACCGAAAAACTGATGACATCGCCCTTGAAGTGGCTGAAGCCGCAATGAATGAATGGGGCAAATACGGGGGTGAGCTTTTGTACGCAAAAAGAGCGCCTGCGCCCCTTTATGAAAAATGGAAAAAAGCCGGCGTTATTCCCAGAAATATCGATCGGGAAATTGTTGAGATCATGCACCGCACCCATATGGGTGTTGATCAGGATTTTAAAAATCTGATCAAGCAGGGTAGCCGGGCGGCCATAGCAGACGGCTGGGGCGGCTCCATGCTTGCCACTGATCTTCAGGATGTTCTTTTCGGGACCCCCTATCCAATACAGTCCGAGGCCAATCTCGGGGTCATGAAGGAAGATCATGTCAACATTATCGTTCATGGTCATGAGCCGGTTCTGTCCGAGATAATCGTGTCGGTGACACAAGACCAGAAAATGATAGATTATGCAAAGTCAAAAGGTGCCAAAGGAATTCAGCTAAGCGGTATCTGCTGTACGGCCAATGAGATCCTCCAGCGCCACGGCATCCCCAGTGCAACCACTTTTTTGTCTCAGGAGCTTGCCATTATCACCGGCGCCTGTGACGCCATGGTGGTGGACATCCAGTGTATCATGCAGAACCTTGCCAACGTGGCCGAATGTTTTCATACACACCTGATTACCACCCATCCCATTGCCAAAATGGAGCAGGATAGTGTGATCCACATCGAGTTTGACGAGCATCATGCCGTAAGAGACGCCGAGCGGATCGTTAAGATGGCCATCGACAACTTTAAGAACCGGAAAGCAGAAGTCATGATCCCCAAACATAAAGCTGTCCAGATTGCCGGTTTTGGTGTTGAATCCATCGAATACCACCTGGGTGGAACCTTCAGGGGAACCTACTATACCTTAAATGACAATATCATCAATGGCCGTATCCGGGGCTTGGCCGGCGTGGTGGGCTGCAACAATGCCCGTACAGTCCATAATAGAGACCATATTATGGTAGTTAAAGAGCTGCTCAAAAACGATGTGCTGGTCCTGACCACCGGCTGCAACGCGATCGCCTGCGCCATGGAAGGACTTTTGACACCGGAAACAGCCCAGGTATTTTGCGGACCTGGTCTGGCCGAGGTTTGCGAAGTCGTTGGTATTCCACCGGTTCTGCATCTTGGTTCCTGTGTTGACAACAGCCGCATCCTTCTGGCAGCAACCGAAGTTGTCAAGGCCGGCGGCTTAGGAAAAGACATTTCTGATCTGCCCGTAGCCGGAAGCGCACCCGAATGGATGAGTGAAAAGGCCATCAGTATCGGTCATTATTTTGTTGTATCCGGCGTATATACGGTCTTTGGTGTCACCCTGCCCACTTCAGGTGCTCCTGTTTTCCATGATTACATTTGCAAGGATCTGGAAAAGATTTACGGAGGTATGTGGGATATTGAGCCTGATCCGATGAAGCATGCCCGGTTGATGATTGCCCATATAGACAAAAAACGCAAGGAATTAGGCATAGACAAGGCCAGGGAAAGAGTGCTTATGGATATGGATGATCGCATGAAAATGGAAGCTGCATATCAAAAATAATGATGCAAGATATATTTTAATATGAGGTTATAATAAATCCTCAACGAAGGAGGAAAGTATGTCGAAATTAGTAGCATTTGCTGCCATTCAGGGCGGCTACAATGTTGTTTCAGAGGTTGAAGGGGAGTTGAGAAATACTCTTGCGGCCTATAATGCAGATACCAAGGTAGAATTCCCGAATACGGGCTACTATCTGCCGGTAATCTATTCTCTTTTAGGTCACAAGGTTGAAACCCTGGAAGATTTGCAAGTACCCATGGAATTTGCCCGCGGGCTGCTCCCGGCCCATGTAAAAAGGGTAAATCATTTGCCTTACTTAGGACCCCTTCTGGATGCCGGCATGGCAGCAATTATTGCATATGAAATCAAAGAAGGTATCCGCAGTGTTACAGACCCTGATTTTTATTACCCCCACGAAGATCCGGATATAGATGGAGGCAAGATCTGGACCGGTCCTGCAGACGACGTTATTCTGCGAAAGAGAGGTGTTGAATTTGTGGACGGCTCAGCGCCCGGTTTTGCAGCCATTGTTGGTGCCGCACCCAATCCCGAAATTGCAAAGGCGATAGTCGAAGACTACCAGTTGAAAAATCTATATATCTTCTGTGCAGCCAGCCACAATGGTACATCGGTCATTGAGCAGCTCATTGAAGCCGGTGTCCAGGTTGGCTGGGGTACCAGGATCGTACCTTTTGGTCCTGATATTTCGTCTGCCGTATTTGCCTTAGGGTTTGCCAACCGGGCGGCAATGTCCTTCGGCAATGTTCAGGCCGGTGACTATAAAAGTATGCTTCTTTATAATAAAAACAGGATCTTTGCATTTGTCAATGCTTTAGGTGATGTGGGCACCCACTGGGCTTGTGCCGCGGCAGGTTGTGTAAACTGGGGTTTCCCGACCCTGGCCGATACCGACATTCCCGAAATTTTGCCCACCGGTATCTGTACCTATGAGCATGTGGTAGCCAATGTACCCCATGATGAAATATGTCAGAGGTCAGTTGAAGTCAGAGGCCTTAAAGTTGCGGTTACCGAAATCGACATTCCCTTATCCTTCGGCCCGGCCTTTGAGGGCGAGCGGGTCAGGGGCAAGGATCTTTACGCACAATGCGGCGGCGGCAAGACCCAGTGCACCGAGCTTTGTAAGATGGCCGATTTAAAGGAGATCGAGGACGGCAAGGTTGAGGTCGTCGGTCCTGATATTACTGATCTCAAAGAAGGCGACACATTCCCGATGGGCATCTATATTCAGGTCGCCGGCCGTGAGTTCCAGGAAGATTTTGAACCGATTCTTGAGCGTCAGATCCACCATCTGGTTAACTATATTCAAGGTATCATGCACATCGGCCAGCGGGATATCTCCTGGTTCCGCATAAGCAAGTCAGCCATGGAAAAGGGATTTACCTTAAAGGATATCGGTGTTGTCCTTCATGCCAAGTTTCACCAGGATTTCGGCAATATCCTCGACAAGGTCCAGGTTACCCTGTACACAAAGAAAAAAGATGTTGATGCGCTGACTAAAAGGGCCCGGGCAGATTACAAGCACAGGGACGAGAGGGTTGAAAACATGACGGATGAGGGAGAGGAAATTTTTTACTCATGCACCCTCTGCCAGTCTTTTGCGCCCAACCATGTTTGCACTGTGAGTCCCGAGCGGACCGGTCTTTGCGGCGCTTACAACTGGATGGACTGTAAAGCGTCTTTTGAGATCAACCCAACAGGACCGAACCAGCCCATCGAAAAGGGCGAATGTCTCGATCCTGATCTGGGCCAGTGGAAAGGTGTCAATGATTTTGTTTACAAGGCCTCCCGGGGCAATGTCACCCATTACAACTTTTACTCCATGCTGATCGATCCCATGACCACATGCGGTTGCTGCGAATGCATTGCAGCTTTGCTTCCATCCTGTAACGGCATCATGACGGTGGGCAGGGAGTATGCTGGTGAGACCCCCTGCGGTATGAAATTTACCACCCTGGCCGGTGTCATGGGCGGCGGAGCATCTTCACCCGGTTTTGTGGGTCACTCCAAGTACAATATTACCCAGCGCAAGTTCATAACCGGCGACGGCGGACTGCTGCGCATGGTCTGGATGCCCAAGGGACTCAAGGAAGAGATCAAAGAGCGAATTGAAAAGCGGGGTGAAGAATTGGGTGTTCCCGACCTGTATGATAAGATCGCCGACGAAACCGTGGGAATCACCGAGGAAGAAATTATGCCTTTCCTCGAAAAAATCGGTCATCCGGCCCTAACAATGGACCCGATTATGTAGTAATAATTTATTAAGAGCAACTGGAGCGGGATCAGATCCCGCTCCTTTAATCCTTTAAAATTAAAGAAGTAAAATTCAAAAACATAAAATGTTTGAATTTAGAACAAGGAGACAATTATGGCATTAACCGGTATTCAGATTTTTAAACTTTTGCCAAAGACCAACTGTAAAGAATGCGGTGTTCCCACATGCCTTGCATTTGCCATGAATCTGGCATCGGGCAAGGCTGAATTAGATGATTGCCCGTATGTGTCTGACGAGGCAAAGGAACAGCTTGCCGAGGCTTCGGCGCCGCCCATCCGTCCTATTTCTCTTGGACAAGGTGTCAGAAAGGCTAAAATTGGCGGTGAGACCGTTATGTATCGTCATGAAAAAACTTTTTTTAGCCCGACTCCCATCGGAGCCCTGGTCGGTTCCGACATCGCCCAATCCGACCTCGAAGGCAAGCTAAAGGGATGGAACGCTTTCCAGTTCGAAAGAGTCGGTTTTAATCTCAGACCCGAGCTTGTAGCCGTAAAGGACGTGAACGGCGATAAAGATGCTTTTGCCAACGTGGCCAAAACCATTGCGGAAACCTCGGAATTTAACCTGGTTTTGATGTCGGAAGATGCAGGAGTGATGACGGCAGGCGTCGAGGCCTGTAAATTCAAAAGACCTCTTATCTATGCTGCCACCGAAGGTAATATCGATGATTTCGGTGCCATAGCCAAGGATAACGATCTGCCCCTGGCGGTAAAGGCCGATTCTGTTGAAGGGGTTATTCCTTTGACAACTAAATTGACTGAAATGGGGATCAAAGATCTTGTCATCGATTCGGGTTCCAGAGAGATCAAGCAGGCATTCCAGGACCAGGTGGTCATCCGCCGCGAAGCGCTTAAGTCAGGAAACAAGGCTTTGGGTTTTCCCACCATTACATTCCCCTGTGAAATGGCTTCAAACCTGGATGTGGAAACCTTGATCGCTGCAATGTTTATCGCCAAGTACGGCGGTATTACGATTCTATCCGATTTTTGGGGCGGCAGCCTTTTTGCCCTGCTGGTTGAGCGGCTGAACATCTTCACCGATCCCCAGAGACCCATGACCGTGACAGAGGGCATCTATGAAATCGGCGAACCGGATGAAAATTCTCCGGTCCTTGTTACCACCAATTTTGCCTTGACATACTTTATCGTATGCGGTGAAATTGAAGGGAGCAAGGTACCTTCCTGGCTGCTCATCAAAGATACCGAAGGTCTGTCCGTACTGACAGCCTGGTCTGCCGGCAAATTTGCAGGTGATGATGTGGGCATGTTCGTCAAAAAATGCGGCATTATGGATAAAGTCAAGCACACGGAACTGATTATACCCGGTTATGCGGCCGCCATTGCCGGTGATGTGGAAGAGGAACTACCGGGCTGGACCATTACCGTAGGACCAAGAGAAGCCGCTCATATTCCGGCATTTCTCAAATCTAAATAGCCGTTAAATAGAGCAGGATGGTTTTCCCTTTGACCATCCTGCTTACAAATATTTGGTCACTGGTTATCAGGCACTTTAGGCGCTTTTTCGGTTTATCCGGGTTAGGTGTTTAGAAAGATATTCTTTGCATTTCATCGTTGCTGATGATACGCTGAAGGAACAAATGACAAGGGAGGACATATGATACTTATAGGTGAAAGTTTAAATGTAATAGGTAAAAAGATCGGAAAGGCATTTAAGGAGCGTGACCCCAAGCCGATTCAGGAAGAAGCCCTTTTTCAAAAAGAAAAGGGAATGGATTACATAGACATTAATCTCGGTCCGGCAAAAAAAGACGGCCACGAGTTGATGCCCTGGGTGGTTGAAACGGTTCAGGAGGTGGTTGACGATATTCCACTGGTTCTGGACACATCCAACATCAATGCCATTGAGGCCGCACTAAAAGTCTGCAAGTTGACTCCCATTATCAATTCCATTATGTGCAGACCCGAACGGTATGAAAAGATGATCCCAATGGCTGCAGAATACAATGCGGATTTCGTTGCCCTTTTGTGGGGCCCTGAAGGTCTCCCGCGGGATGAGAATGAACGTGCGGCCCTGGCAGTTGAACTTCTCCATGTCGCCAACGAGGCCGGTATCCCCAATGAAAAGATCTGGGTGGACGGCATTGTAACTCCGGTCAACATCCAGCAGCCCCAGGCAATAAGCCTGATGGAATTTAACGGGATGCTCCAGGATATTGCGCCGGGTGTCAGGAGCACATGTGGAGTGTCGAACATATCAAACGGTCCGCCCGACCATCTGCGGCCAATCCTCAACCAGACTTTCACGGTAATGCTCCAGAAATACGGCATGGAATCGGTGATTGCCGATCCCCTTGACGATTTGACGATAGCGATTGCCAGGGGTAAGCGCCAGGATATCGTGGATTTGATTTACGGCATCATAGACGGCGATAAACCGGATATGAAGAGCCTTTCAAAAGAGATGCAGGATTTTGCTAAAACTACCAATGTAATCCTCGGAAAATCCCTTTACTCGGATTCATGGCTTGAACTCTAATTTTTAATTCTACAAAGAACTTTCAAAAAAGCCTCTCCTCTTGGAGAGGCTTTTTTTATTGAAGATTGAAAATTGTTGATTGAATGTTGAAATTTATTGTCATTTCCGAGTTCTCCGGGGCGTGAGTCCTGAGGGCCGAAGAGCAACTCACTAATTCTCTTGAAAAAAAACACTGAATCTGGTAACCTTCAAAATTGGAGGTTGACGATTATTTAAGGTGAATTTTGCGGTTATTCAATTTTTAATCTTCAATCAACAATCTTCAATCAACAATCTTCAATTATTAGGGTAGTTTAATGATACAATCAAAAGCACTTGAGGTGAATATAGCAGACTACCATGTCGATGTCGCCATCGATGAAAAATATTCAATTCTGCAAGAGATAATGTCTAAATATTACGGGATCTTGGAAGGATTGAACACCCTGCTGAAAGAACTCTCGCATCCTTATAAAAATTGGAAATTTATTGTTAATGAAGCGAGAGTTTATTCCCTCGATTATTTTCATCTTTTAAAAAGCCACCCAAAAGGACCTGAAGCCACAGAACTTTTAGTCGATATTTTTATGCGCGCAATTGAATCAAAAAGCGATATCGAGGTCAGGGCTGATGCCGTGGACAACTTTCTCCTTTTTATTCAAAAAATCATAAAGGAATCTGGCTCCGACTTCACAAGATTCAAACCGGTGATCGATGACTCATTTAATAGTATTAGAGCGTATGATGGGGAGAATTTCTTTTTGTTTGTTAAAAGTTTCTATCAGATAAGGAAACTGGCGGATGCGCTTTTAAATTATTCATCTGAAATTGAAGAAGATTGTAATGCCGTCAATCTGCTTCTCATAAAATACTATGAGCGTATTTATAGTTACTGGCTGTCTGAAAAAGATCCGTGGACCTGGTTTGAAAAAGAGGCTGATAAAATTGATAACCGGGAAAATTTGAAGAATTTTTTTCAAATCATATCCCATAAACAGATCAACCGGTATAAAAGTAGACTTGCAAAGATCGCTCAGCCTAAAAACCTTGAATCCGAAGATGTTCTGAAAAGGCTATTAATGCTCCCTGGTTACGACCAGTTTGTAGAAACATACCGGAAAATGCCTCAGAGTCTCCTGGATGAAAGCACTAAAACCGTTCCGGGTAACCGGTGGAAGCTTATTTCTCTTTTCCACATAATGAATATTTCCGGACTGTCGATGATCCATGAGGAAACTCTACGGGACATAAACAGAACATTGAGCTGGCTCATTGCCCATGAGAGCAATCTGAATATCGGAAGCCTGATTCATAAAACCTTTCCCATACTAAAGACCAGAGCCGGTAAATACCCTGCAACCGCATTGAACTGTATTTTGAATATGGGGAAAGGTGTTTATAAAACCGATGACAGCGACCTTGTAAAATTTTTTATCGATTATGTAATCGATTTAGGCTTTCAGTCACCCATGATTAAAGGTGTCGGGAACAACTGGCAAATAGAGTTTAATACCGCCCACATTTTAAATATAAGGACATGGCTTGAGCTGATTGAGCTGAATCCCATGTGGTCAACCCGGCTTTTTTCATACCTTATCATCCATCTTTCCGTCTGCGGGGTATTTATTAAAGATATAGACCTTTTCCCCCGGGATATTACCCGGTTATTAAACAGCGGCATCGACCCTGTCTATAACCTGGCCAAGCAGCTTTGCCGACTTTTCCCGGTATTTTTTAACGATATCGGTGCCGAAGGGAAGTTAAGGGATATATCAACAGAAATTGATGAAATATCCCATCGAAGAGACACGCTTATACATTTTTTGCGCAAGCAGAGCCATGTGGAAAGCAGTAACCGGATCATGGATTTTATGAAAGAAATATTTAATTTCTGGAAAACCAAAGAAAAAGTTCCTTTGGAACCTTTTGTTCCACCAGATATTTATGAAGAAATCGATACTCATGGTCCACACATAGATGGTGTTCACAGGGTAATTTCATATCTTAAAGAAGAGGGGGTCTCTTTACCCGAGGGACTTATTACAATTAAAGAAAATGAAATGAAGCGTCTTATTGACGGGGCGTCCGGCGTATCGGAGCAAGATTCGAGGAGGGTGGAACTTGCCATAACCTTTTACAAACTTTTAAACCAGAAATACAACCTCGATTTTATCGAAATGGAAAATTATCTTGCTCAACTCAGGTCGGAAGCCTTTCCTGATTTGGAAAGGCTGCAAAAAGCTCTGGCAGAGCCTGATTTAAATAAAAAGATTTACGGGCTTCTCGATTGTCTGGAAGAGTTGAAAAAAATAATACTTTCCGATCAGATATATGAAATAAAGGAGGACATTTATAAGAAAAGACATATTACCATAGATATCCCTTCCATGTACGGCAGTTATCGCGAAATGAAATTTGACGCCTTTGGACTTACTTTTCGGATAGAATCTCTGGTCAATGTTTTTTTTGAAGAACTTGTCGAAGATATTGATCTCAACCTGATAACAAAAGCCACCTTTTTTCAGATCTACAATCGATTAAAATTGTTTTTAAAAGCGTTAACGCTCGATGGAATATCATCAGTAGAAATCGAAAGTCAGCTTGACATGTTATCCCATTCACTTGAAGCCAGAGGATTTACTTTTACCCAGTACCTTGATATTTTTAAAGGATTCGCCCGGGCTGTAAGGAATATCATTAATGATTATTTCAATAATATTCATGGAGAAAATCTAAACCAGGTTCTGTCTCAGATACCTGTTGATCAGATCCTGCCGAAATACATTCCCTATAACGGTAAAATAGACAACGAAGGGATAAAACACAGGGTCTCGGAAATTTTCTTTCGAGAACGGATAGCCTTTTCGTTAGGACTCCGGCAGTTGGATCTGTTTTTAAGCCGAATTTTAAACACCCTGTTTCAGCAATCGAATAAACTGCCAGAGAATCAACTCCAACAACTTCTCCTTTATGATCCTGAAAAGGCGATGACGTCTATCAACAACGTTCCTAAGCGGGTTTCCGGAATTATTAATCTGGGCAACAAAGGGTTGAACCTGGTCAGGCTAAAAAATTACGGCTGGCCGGTACCGCCGGGTTTTATCATAACAACGGAATCATTCCGCTGTAGAGAAATAATAGACAATTATTCGCCGGCGAAACAGAATTTCAAGGAACAATTGGGGAAGCATATCGCTGATATTGAAAAGGAGACCGGCAAGACCTTTGGCAATCCAGAAAATCCTCTTCTCTTTTCCGTAAGAAGCGGATCCTCCATTTCACAACCCGGAATGATGGATACTTTACTTAATGTTGGGATGAATGAAGAAATTGCACTCGGCATTGAAAAGCGTACCGGTAATGCCTGGTTTGCCTGGGATTGTTATCGCCGGTTTCTGCAAGGTTATGGCATGATTTTTGGTCTGGAACGGGATGATTTTGATGCCATTATCAGCGAAATGAAACGAAGAGCGGGTATCGGGTTTAAAAGAGAATTTGCCGGTATGCAGATGCGAAAAGTGGCAATGACTTACAAAAGTATGATAAAGAATTCAGAGATTGATATTATTGATGATCCTTTTGAACAGCTTTACTTAACGATTAAAAAGGTTTTCGGCTCATGGGAATCTTCCAAAGCAAGAGCCTACCGTAAGATCATGGGAATATCCAATGACTGGGGCACGGCCGCTACCATTCAAGGAATGGTTTATGGAAACATTTCCAGACAATCAGGCGCCGGTATCATCTTTACTCATAATCCCAGATGGTCGGAAGACAGTTTGAGACTTTGGGGTGATTTTACTATCGGGAATCAGGGTGAAGATGTGGCCTCTGGTCTTGTTAATACATTGCCGATATCGATTATACAGCAGGATATCGAAATGAAAGAAACCGATATAACCCTTGAAACTCATTTCCCTGAAATTTATAACGCCTTGAAAGGATGGGCGAATGAGTTGATTCACATAAAGGGATGGAGCCCCCAGGAAATGGAGTTCACTTTTGAAAGTTCCAGTGCTAAAAATTTGTATCTGCTCCAGTGCCGGGATATGGCCATTCGAGAAAGAAAGAAAGTTTCAACTTTTGACCTTGGAGATCGTACGGAGAATAAGTTAGTGGGGCATGGTATTGGGGTCAGCGGCGGAGCAATGAGCGGGAGGATCATTTTTGATCTGGAAGAAATCGACCAATGGAGAACCATGGAGCCCGAAACATATTTAATTCTGGTAAGGAATGATACCGTTCCTGATGATATCAGGGAAATATATGCTGCGGACGGCCTTCTTACAGCCCGTGGCGGAGTAACTTCCCATGCAGCCGTTGTTGCTCACAGACTCGGCAAAACTTGCATTGTCGGATGCGGCAACCTTGTCTGCAGGGAAAAAGATAAAAGCTGTCGATTTAATGAAATGGTTTTTAAATCCGGAGACCACATAAGTATTGATGGTCGCGAAGGGTCGGTTTATCAAGACTTAATAAGGGTAAAAGAAGCCTAAACAATTGAAGATTGAAGATTGATTATTTAAGGACTTCAATTCAAAACAGTGGGGTAAAACGACTTCAATAAATCGTAAATTTTCAATCGCAAATTATCAATTTAAATGGGGGTGCGGCCATGAAAACCGAAACTAATAGCGGCATAAAACTCGGCATAAACGGGTTCGGCAGAATCGGCAAGCTTTCTGTTTGGCACCATGTGGCCCGAAAATATTTTAGTGAAATTATAGTCAATATCGGACGTGAAGCCGGAACATCGCTGGAAGATATTGCTCATTATATGGGAAGGGATTCCACCTATGGTCTGCTGCGAAGATTCCTGTACGGTCAAAAAGCAGAACCGCTAATCAGTGCTCTGGATGAAAAAAGCGGATCCATGAATATAGACGGTGTCAGGGTTCGTTTTTTAAGGTCATTCAGGAATCCGACTGAAATAAACTGGAGAGAATATGGCGTAAAACTTGTTGTGGATACTACCGGACAATTTCTTGACCCGACCCTTCCTCCGGATCATCCAAAAGGGGCTGTGCGCGGCCATCTTGAAGCAGGCGCCGAAAAAGTGATTGTCTCAGCGCCCTTTAAGATAAAAGCTAAAGGCAAACCCATGCCGGACGATGTGGTAACCACGGTGATGGGTATCAATGACAATGTCTATGATCCCAGACGTCATAAGATTGTTTCCAATGCATCCTGCACCACCACCTGTTTGGCTCATATGATAAAACCCCTTATCAACACATTGGGTTCTAAAAAGATACTTTCCGCTTCCATGGCAACCGTGCATGCCGTCACCGGATCACAGCAAGTATTGGACAGGCTTCCAAAAGCAGGCGCCGCCGATTTGAGGAAAAACAGGAGTATTATGAACAACATTATCCTAACAACCACGGGTGCTGCCAATGCCCTTAGACTTGTAATTCCGGAAATGAAAGAGATCGGATTCATTGCGGAATCTGTAAGAATACCAATCTCCACAGGTTCTCTGATTATACTGGTGTTGAATCTACAGGAGGAACTTTCCGGTGAACCGATAAGCAGGGAACTGCTCAACGATATATACCGGCAAGCGGCATCCGATGATCCTTATGGTTACCTTTACTATTCTGAAAAGCAGAATGTTTCAGGGGATATCATTGGATTGCCCATAACTGCTGCCGTCATTGAGGGCCATGAAACCCATACCCGTACCGCCGATCAAACCGTTGATCTGGGAAAAGTACCTGGATTGGAAAAAGAAGTTTTATGTTCATTACAGGACGTTATTATCAGAATACCGATAACACAGGCTGTAATATACGGCTGGTACGATAATGAAATGGGAAGTTATGTTAATATTCTCGGCGACCGGACGGTTTCAGTGGCCGAAAATATGTGATTTTATCAAGTCGTTTTCATACACAACGCCTATCCCTTATAAACACATTTTCTTTCCTTTTTATATTTCTTTCCCTGGGTTTTAGTAACCAACCACTTGCATAAGTGTAACGCAAAATGAGAATGATTTTCCCTTGACAAAAAATAGATTTGCAGATACAAACTCGCAAGTTATTTCACTATTCAGGGATTAAAGTTCATTTTAACAACGGAGATTCTATGAGTGCTTTGGATGATAATGCTAAAGAGATTGCGGAAGATGCCGGCGGTGAGGAAATTGCAACATCATCCCGGGAAATAAATACAAAAGAACAGGATAACGGAGCCGGCGGACCCATTATCCTGTTTTTTATTATCGGACTGTTTGCAAGCCTTATCCTGGGATGGGTCATTTTCCCAAAACTGCTTTATTCGAAGAAAAAACAGCCGATCGATTTTAACCATGTATTGCATGTGGCAGAAGTTGAAGACGGGTGTGAAAGCTGCCATTTCTTCCGTGAAGACGGCACATATTCCGGAGTTCCGAAACTTGAGCAGTGCATTGACTGCCATGATGAGATCCAGGGCATAAGTCATGATGAGATCAAATTTGTCGAGAAGTATGTCTCTAAAGGAAGAGAGGTTCCGTGGTTGATATACTCCCGACAGCCTGATTGTGTATTCTTTTCCCATGCCGCCCATGTCAAAGCTGCAAAAATCGACTGTGTTACCTGTCACGGCCATATTGGGGAATCCGAAAATTTAAAGATTTATGAAGAAAGCCGGATTACGGGTTACAGCCGTGATATCTGGGGGAAAAGCATAGGCGGTTTCAAAAAGAATACCTGGGACAGGATGAAAATGGACGACTGTGCTGAATGCCATCGAAAAAATACCGCCAACATTTCAAGAACAGGTGTTAAAACTCCCACAAACAGACTGATCGGCCATATCATAGACCTGGTTTCTCCCGGCACATCAGTATCCAACAAGGGGGGTAGTGTTCAGACAGAAAGGGATGCATGTTTTGTATGCCATAAGTAATTGAAGATTTAATAGATACTTTCAATTTTTTAAAGAAAAAGAATGCTAATAAAGTTTTTGACTCTATCTAAAGAGGTAAAATAGATGAAGATTGATAGAAGAAGTTTTCTGTCCTTTTTAATTGGTGGTGGGGCGGGCACAGCCCTTTCACCATTACCATGGAAATTGATGGATGACAGTTCCATATGGACACAAATGTGGCCGTGGACTCCTGTTCCGGAGGATGGTGAAGCCAGTTATGTCAATTCTGCCTGCACCCTCTGTCCCGGTGGTTGTGGTATTACTGTCCGCAAAATTGATGATCGGGCTGTTAAAATAGAGGGCATGAAAGGGCATCCTGTAAATAATGGCGGCCTGTGCATTCTTGGACTGTCAGGCCTTCAGCTTCTATATGGTCCCACGAGAGTCAAGACACCTTTGAAAAGAGTGGGAAAAAGAGGCCAGGGAAGTTGGGAAAAAATCTCATGGAAAGATGCCATATCAGAAGTTGCCAAAATTCTCAGTGACTTAAGATCAACAGGCCAATCGCACACTGTCGGTTGTATTTCAGATTCCGATCGCGGGACAGTGCCTCGTCTATTTGAAAGGTTTCTGACCGTTTATGGTTCTCCCAATCTAATGCGTACATCGTCAATTATCGATTCCTATGAGCTTACCCTTCACCTGATGCAGGGCGTTCAGGCTTCCCCCGGATTCGATTTTGAAAATGCCGATTTTATCTTAAGCTTTGGAAGCGGGATAATAGATGGATGGGGATCGCCGGTAAGGATGTTCAGGGCCAACAGCGCCTGGCGTAATACCGGCGGGAAAATAATTCAGATCGAACCACGCCTTTCTAATACCGCGGCCAAATCAGACAAATGGATCCCCGCCAATCCCGGGACCGAGGCGGCTCTTGCCCTGGGGATCGCCCATGTAATTATTAAAGAATCATTATACGATGCCGAGTTTGTTGATAATTATTCTGCAGGATTTGAGGATTGGAAACGTTTTGTCCTCGACAAGTACGGTCCGGACAGCGTTGCAACAATTACAGGAATTGATAACACAACAATCATTGCTCTTGCCCGGAGCTTTGCCCGTGCATCAAAGCCCCTGGCAATTTGTGGCCGCGGTCAGGGAACCACACCGGGAAGTCTTGATGAATGCACAACGGTGCATGCATTAAACGCTCTTGTCGGCAATATCAACAAACAAGGAGGGATCTTTGCTGTTGCAGAACCTGATTATATCAACTGGCCGGAAGTAGAGATGGATGCCACGGCAGCAATCGGAATGCAAAAAGATCGATTGGATGGCGCCGGAAGTAAAAAGTATCCATTTTCCAGGTACCTGTTGAACCGTCTCCCCCAAGCCATCAATTCAGGAGAAAAATATCCCCTGAAAGCACTTTTTGTCGGAGATGCAAACCCGTTATACACAATGTCCGATAGCAAAGCGGTGAAAAAGGCCTTTGACAAGGTGCCGTTTGTGGTAAGTTTTTCTTCTTATATGAATGAAACGGCTCAAAACGCCGATCTGATCCTTCCCAACCATGCCTATCTTGAACGATATGAAGATATACCCACACCCCCAGGAATGCCCAAGCCTGTTATCAGCCTCACGAGGCCGGTGGTTGAGCCCCAGTTGAATACCAAACATACCGGAGATATCATAATTTTGTTAGCAAAAGCCATGGGAGGAAATATAGCGGACGCTTTTGCGTGGAACAGTTATGATGCATGTCTTAAAGAAACTTTGGGCAATAAGTGGCAGGTCATGATTAAAAAAGGATTCTGGTCTTATCCCGATTTTTTTGTTCAAACCCATGAAGAATCGTTTGATACGATTTCCGGAAAATTCGAATTTGTATCTAAAGAAACCGGATCCTTGAAACAATTTAAACCGGTTAATATTGAAGGTGACAAAACTAATTATCCTCTTTTGCTTATGCCTTATGATTCCATCAGATTAGCCAACGGTGTCATCGGTAATCCTCCGTTTGTTATGAAATCTGTTGATGATACGGTTCTCAAAGGCAACAATGTTTTTATTGAGATTAATCCGAAAACAGCCGGAGAACAGGGCCTGCGCGAAGGCCAGCTTGCCATGTTAAGCACGCCTGTGGGTAAAGCAAAAGTCAAAGTACATCTTTTTGACGGTATCATGCCCGGGCTTGTTGCCCTGCCCAGAGGACTGGGTCATACGGCATTCGACGATTATTTGGCAGGTAAGGGAATAAATTTTAATGAACTCATAGGCCCGGTTGAAGATCCTGTTTCAGGTTTGGATACTGCCTGGGGAATCAGGGTCAAACTGGCCAAAGTTTGATTATATTGACTATTGAAGATTGACTATTGCAGATATTGTGGCTCGCCATATTATCAATAATTGTCAATCCAAAGAGGTTCTGATGAAACACAAGAAAGCCAAAAAGTATGGAATGGTCATAGACCTGGATAAGTGTACCGGTTGCGGCAGTTGCATGGTTGCCTGCATGGCTGAAAATAACGTGCCCTTTCGGAAGGATGAATCAAACAAACTTCTCAGTATAACATGGATGCGGGTCTACAAGTTGACCAACGGGAAACCGTTTCCTAATACAGATATATGCTATCTCCCAAGGCCGTGCATGCATTGTGAAGGCCAACATGAAGGACATTCACCCTGTGTAACGGTTTGCCCGGCCATTGCAACGGACTACAACATTGAAACCGGAATTGTCAGCCAGATTTATACCCGCTGTTTCGGATGCAGGTATTGTATGGCTTCATGTCCGTATCATGCCCGTTATTTTAACTGGTGGGATCCGGTCTGGCCGGACGGCATGGAAAAATATTTGAGCCCCAATGTTTCACCCCGCATGAGAGGCGTGGTTGAAAAATGCAGCTTTTGCTTCCACAAGTACCAGCTGGCAAAGGAAAAGGCATTCATGAAAGGAAGGCGCGAGCTCAAAGAGGATGAATATCAAACGGCTTGCACCCAGGCATGCCCCGCCGACGCCATTACATTCGGTGATCTGAATAATCCGAATCATGCCGTATACCGGATGGCCAAACCCGACCCTAAACACCACGGTCGGCCGACCAACCCCCATGCATTCCGGTTGCTGGAAAGGCTGGGTACCAACCCCAAGGTCTACTATCTTTCAAGTCGAGAGTGGGTCCGGCGGGCCGGTGATAATTATCTTGAAAATGAGAGTATAGCTAAAAAACCTGCACATCACGAGTAAGCATAGTGACGAAAGTGAACCAAAGTTGGTGGTGAAATTATAATTAAGGAGTATATAAAGCATGGATTCTGCATTAATACCCAGGGGAGTTAAACGCTGCCCATTTCCACAATTTATTTTGTTTGTCGCCATAGTGGGTGCTGTTCTGTTATGGGGCGTTTACGCCATGCTGCTTTGCTGGTTCAAGGGGCTTAACCAGACTAATATGAACGATGCCTACGGGTTTGCATTATGGATTTGGGCCGACCTTGCGGTGATCGCTGTGGGCGGCGGCGCCTTTTTTACCGGTTTATTAAGATATATCTTTGGCAAGGATGATCTGAAGAATATCATTAATTATGCAGTTCTGATAGGTTTCATCTGCTACAGTTCGGCTTTGCTGATTTTGGCCATCGACATCGGCCAGCCTTTAAGGGGATGGTTTATTTTCTGGCATGCCAATGTTCACTCCATGCTGACTGAAGTGGCATTCTGCCTTTCCTGCTATTTTGGGGTTCTGACCATCGAATATATTCCGCTTATTCTTGAAAACCGCCAGATTGACAGGGTGCCGTTTTTTCATCATCTCGGCCACAACATGCACGAAACAATGGCGGTATTTGCAGCGACCGGTGCGTTTCTTTCCTTTTTCCACCAGGGGTCTCTGGGCGGTGTTGCCGGTGTCCTATTCGGACGACCCTTCGCCTTTCGGGAAGGGATCTTGATCTGGCCCTGGACCTTCTTTCTTTTTACCTGGTCAGCCGCGGCCTGTGGACCATGTTTTACAATTCTGATTACTAAAATTACCGAAACAGTTACCCGCAAAAAGCTGGTCAAGGATAGCGCCATAGAGCTTCTGGCCAAGATTTCAGGGTGGATGCTTCTAACTTACAGTATTGCCAAGACCGCCGATACCTGGTACTGGGCAACTGTCACAGCTCCTTCCATGGGACAAACGTTGATGGATTTTTATTCCAATAACCCCTTATACGGAATCTGGATCCTGATTCTGGAAATTGCAATTTGCGGCTTTGTTCCGGCATTTATTTTAATTACCAAAAAAGGGCGTAAAAATTCTTTGGCCCTCTGGATTGCTATCACCCTGGCTACTATCGGGGTTTGCATCAATCGATGGGTTATGGTATTGCAGGTTATGGCGGTACCGGTCCTGACGTTTGAAAGCTGGTTCATGTATTTCCCGAGCTGGCAGGAAATTGCAACAACAATACTTCCGGTGGCATACGGTGTTATCCTCATCGCAATTTCATACCGTTATCTACCGGTATTTCCTAATGAGCCGGAACTAAATCCCATGGAAACGTTGCCGGCCCAAGAAACTGAAAAAGAGGAAGCTGTTGAACCGTCGGTTGATTTGGAACAGGAATTAAAGCCGGCTGAAGCTTAGGGCTTAAAGAGGTTAGGAGGACTATTTATGTTTCCATTTAGTTTTGAATGGATATGGGATATGGGTCATGTGGTTTTCATGGGTGGTCTCTGGTACGCTCTCACCATACTGGGCATTGGTATGACCTACTGTATTATCAAATCTGCCATTGATGCATCCAGAGGGAATGACGAACATCACCATTAAAATGCCGAAAATTTTCAAGGTTAAAAGCGTTTGCCTCATCATGAAACCGGGGAAGCGCTTTTTTGTTTGCGTGGGGTTTATATGGATCAAATCGTAATTCAAGGGGGACGTGTTTTAAAAGGAGAGGTCAGGATAAGCGGTGCAAAAAATGCCGCCCTTCCGATTCTTATTTCTTCCCTTCTTGCGGATGGATGGAATACGTATTCCAACGTTCCGGATCTGAAAGATATACAAAGCACAAAACTTTTGCTTTCGAGTCTTGGGGCAAGTATAAAATCAGATGGAGATATCATTAAAATAAACGGCGGTGGCATGTGTAACCATGAGGCGTCCTATGATCTGGTCAGGAAAATGCGGGCTTCTATTCTGGTCCTGGGTCCGCTTGTGGCAAGGCTTAAAAAGGCCAGGGTATCTCTGCCGGGAGGATGTGCCATCGGCGCACGCCCCATCAATCTGCATTTAAAAGGACTTGCCCGTCTTGGCGCTTCGATTGAATTAAAACACGGTTACGTGGAAGCTTACGCCGACCATCTGACAGGGAACGAAATTTATCTGGACATACCCACCGTAACCGGTACGGAAAATCTTATGATGGCGGCAGTTCTTGCCAGAGGGGCTACAGTGCTGAGGAATGCGGCCCGGGAGCCTGAAGTCGTTGCGCTTGCCGACGTTTTGATAAAAATGGGCGCAAAGATAAAGGGAGTCGGCACGTCGGTCATTACCATAGAAGGGGTTTCTTCCCTGAAGCCGGTATCCGTTTCCATAATGCCCGACCGGATAGAAGCAGGCACTTTTATGGTTTCGGCAGCCCTGACTGGAGGTGATGTGACCCTTTTAAACTGTGAACCCGACCATCTTAAAGCGGTTATCCACAAGCTGAGGCTTACCGGTGCC
The DNA here is from genome assembly GCA_019313505.1 of Deltaproteobacteria bacterium. Classification (GTDB taxonomy): domain Bacteria; phylum Desulfobacterota; class Desulfobacteria; order Desulfobacterales; family UBA11574; genus S5133MH16. Next base: position 35,168 of record JAFDBA010000001.1, on the reverse strand, counting down.
CGTATAACTGTAGAAGACAAGCTCATAAGAATTGTTGGGGCAGACGAAATTGCAAGTGTTGATATAAAAACCCAGCCTTATCCGGGATTTCCCACTGATATGCAGGCCCAGTTTATGGTGCTGATGTCGGTTGCAAGGGGGTTTAGTATTATTTCTGAAACCATATTTGAGAACCGTTTTATCCATGTCAGCGAGCTCAAACGGATGGGGGCAGATATTAAAATAACAGGGAATACAGCAATGATCACAGGAAAACCGGCACTTTCCGGTGCTCCAGTAATGGCTACGGATCTAAGGGCCAGCGCTTCACTGATTCTGGCCGGTCTGTCTGCTGTGGGTACAACCGAAATTAATCGAGTGTACCACCTGGATCGAGGATATGAAACCATCGAGAAAAAATTTGCGAAACTTGGAGCCGCCATTAAACGGGTAAAAATCTGAAGAAAGGAACAGCCATGCGACCCGTATGCCTGATAATTCGTGATGGGTGGGGGTATAGCGAAAAAAAAGAAGGCAATGCCGTTATTGCGGCAAAAACCCCGAATATAGACAGATACAAAGACAACTATCCGTGGACACTTCTGGAATGTGCGGGTGAGCCTGTTGGACTTCCGGACGGCTATCAAGGGTCATCCGAAGTGGGCCACCTCAACATGGGAGCCGGACGGATCGTGATCCAGGAACTCAAGCGCATTGATGACGGCTTGCGCACCGGTAAACTCTTTGAAGTAGAAAACTGGAAGAAGCTCATTGCCAATTGGAAGGAGCACAAAAGCCGTCTTCACCTCTTTGGCCTTTTGCAGGACGAAGGAGTGCACGCCCATCAGGAACATCTTTTCAAGATTATGCGCCGAGCCCGGCAAGAATATCCCAGGGGCCCAATCATCATCCACCCTTTTTTAGACGGACGCGACACCCCCCCCCGCAGCTGCATGGAATACCTGGCAAAGATTAAAACCGTGATGGAGGAAGTTGATGGCTGCACCATCGGCACGGTAATGGGCCGGTACTATAGCATGGACCGTTCCAAGAACTGGGACCTTACCGACATGGCCTATCATTGTATCGTTGCCTGTGAAGGTCGCAAATCCACCGACGCGGAAACTGCGGTCAGAGAGTCGTATAACCGGGACAAAACTCCGGACGGTTTTGAGATGGTCGACGAATATGTCCCTCCCTATGTGATCGAAGACTATGACGGTGTCAGGGACGGTGATTCCATTTTGCACACGAATTACCGCCAGGATCGTGCCATCCAGCTTTCTATGGCATTTATCGATCCAAATTATCCGGGCAAACTCAAGACAAGGCGAACGGTGACTTACGTTGGGCTAACCCGTTATTGGGACGAGTTTACAGAATATATGCTGGGGGCCATGGGCAAAAGCGGTGGTATGGAAAACCTGCTCGGCGAAGTCATCTCCAATACCGGCATGCGTCAACTGCGCATCGCCGAGACGCAGAAGTTCCGGCATGTAACTAGTTTTTTTAACGGCAAAGCAACAACACCATACAGGAACGAGGACCAGGTTGAAGTCCCGAGCCGCTTTGATCCGGCCACTTTTGCCAGCCACCCGGAGATGGAGGCATACAATGTGACGGAAGAACTCTTGAGTCGCCTCCGGAACAATCCTTACGGGTTCATTGTGGTAAACTACGCTAATGGTGACATGGTCGGCCATACCGGGGACATGAATTCGGCGATCAAAGCAACCGAAATCGTGGACGAATGCGTGGGTAAGGTTGTCGATTATCTCCTCGAACTTGATGCGCATACCCTCATTACCGCTGACCACGGTAACTCGGAACAGATGGTTGATTATCAGACCGGCATGGTTAAAACCAGCCATACCCTCAATCCTGTGGAGTTGATATACGTGGCCGGCGATTCACCGGGCAAGCAGCTTCTCGATCGTGGCAAGCTTTCGGATATAGCACCCACGGTTCTGGCTTTGCTGGGGCTGGATATACCGGTGGAAATGACCGCCCAAAACCTGATCATATACGATGATGAAAACCGCTGAAATCGCCTGAGCCAAAATGTTACATGACAGATAATATTTACTTCCGACCCGTTGTTCCCCTGCTGTTATCGATGATATCGGGTATCGCCGCAGGCTCTTGGTTTCCAGGTCATGATGTCTTGGCTTATGTTGTTGTTTCTATATCCATCTGCTTGATCTTCCTTGCCATACGCAAGAACAGAGCCGTTATTATATTGCCCATGGTTCTTTTTGTTGTCCTTGGATATCTTTCCATACAATCATGGGTGATGCCAGATTTCCCCCCAAACCATGTAATACATTATTTTGATACTCATCCATGGAAAATTGCCGGTGTTATTGACACACCGGTTGCAACATATTCCCATCGACAAAAATTCATTCTGCGCACCGAGACTCTTGAGTGGAATAAGAAGTCTTTTCCTGTGACCGGAAAGATTCGTGTAACCATCTCGGGGCGTGGTCTTAAACTCTCTATGGGAGACCGGATTGTTTTTTCCAGCAGGATGAAATCGATCAGAAATTTCAATAACCCCGGAGGATTTGATTATAAGAGATATATGGCTTTTAGGAAAGTTTATGGAACTGCCTATGTTTCGGCGCAAAAGCTTACCCTGCTCAAAAGAAATGCAGAAACAGGGATCGGCATGATTATAGCGAATGCACGCAGGAAAATTTCTGATCTCATCGACCAAACAGGGCAGGGAAAGGAGCAAGGTGTATTAAAAGCACTTATCGTCGGGAACAGAAACTCAATTTCTAAAGAATTAAAAGAAGCATTTAACCGGGCAGGAATCGGTCACCTTCTGGCCATCTCAGGACTTCATATCGGCATTGTAGCGACCGCTGCATTTTTATTTTTCAAGTATATCCTTTCTCATATCAAATTTTTGTTGTGGCATGCATGGACTAAAAAGGGGGCCGTAATTTTATCTGTTATTCCTGTATTTATATACGGTCTGCTTTCAGGGATGTCGCCTTCTACCCAGAGAGCGGTCATCATGGTTACAGTGTTTTTAATGGCATTTTTGTTTGAAAGAGAACATGACCCTATGAATACACTTGTAGTTGCGGCACTGCTCATCCTTGTTGTTCATCCGCCGTCGCTATTTTCAATTTCATTTCAGCTTTCATTTACAGCTGTTCTTGCAATAATATACGGCCTTTTAAGAGTACAATTCCCATGGGTATCTGAATCAGGCGGGATAAAGAAGCCGAAAAGTTTTAAAGTCGCAACAAAACTATTTTATTTTTTTATGGCTTCTTTCTTTGCTATCCTCGGCACCATGCCCCTTGCCATGTTTTACTTTAACCAGATTTCTCTAATAGGACTTCTCGCAAACTTTATTATTGTTCCCCTGATCGGTTTTGTGGTGGTTCCTCTGGGATTGCTGGCCGTGTTTTTATATCCGTTGACCGTTTCAGTGGCTTTAGGGTGCCTCAAAGCAGGTGCTTTTGTTCTAACACAGTCCATCTGTGTTATTAATTTTTTTGCCGATTTGCCTTTTGCAGCTGTAAAAACTGTAACCCCAAGTTATTTTGAGATTGGCTGTTTTTATATCCTGTTTTGTGCTGTTTTAAACCTAAGATATGTTTCTTCAAAAACATCGACAGGACAAGATAACGTCCCGGGCGAAAAAGACAACGTGCCGGGCAAAAGTTTTATACAAAAACCGGCAGCAATCGTTGTCCTGCTGGCTATTTCGGCTTTGAGCGCCGATGCCTGTTTTTGGTTGAACAACCGGTTCTGGCATGACGATTTCAGGGTAACGATGATAGATGTGGGGCATGGGAATGCGGCCCTTCTGGAACTTCCGAAAGGTTATAACATTTTAATAGATGGCGGGGGTTTTTCCGATAACAGCGTTTTTGATATAGGGGCCAGGATCATTGCTCCATTTTTATGGCAAAAAAAGATCAAAACCGTTGACACCCTTGTGCTTTCCCACGCAAACAGTGATCACTTAAACGGGCTCATATATATTGCCGAACATTTTAATGTGAAAAATGTATGGACGAATAATGAAGCAGCAAACACTTTAGGATATAAAAAATTCATGGAAGCTATTAAAAAAAATAGAATTTATATGCCTGAATACAAAGAGGTAGCCGGCATCCACGACATTAACGGAGTCCATCTTGACATATACTATCCGTCCGTCGATTTCATTAAGAAAAGAAAGGTGGAAAGGTGGCGCAATGTAAATAACAATTCCCTGGTCTTAAAAGCATCCTTCGGATCAGAGTCCTTCCTGTTTCTAGGGGATATCGAGATCCGAGCGGAATATGAACTGGCTGCAATTGCCGGTGACAAGCTAAAAAGCACGGTCCTTTTAGCGCCACACCATGGCAGCAAAACATCGAGCAGTGAAATGTTCATAGAAAAAGTCAACCCTAAAGTAATCATTATTTCATCCGGCTGGAAAAGCAGATTTGGATTCCCACACCCATCGGTTTTACAAAGGTATAAGGAAAAGGGATGTCGCATACTCGGCACCGCCCGCAATGGCGCCGTATCCATGTCCACGGACGGTCAAACACTTACAATCAAGCCCACTATCACGGGAATATAATATTTATTGAGTATTTCCAGCCCATTGAGTATCGCTATGGTAAGTTCTCAATAAGTTCTGGTGTATTAAATAATCATATTGACCCGCCGACTGATAATAAAATATAACAAGTAGAAATATTGGGGATGCTAATTTGGATATTGGTTGACGGCTGATAGGGATTATTCTAATAGGAAAGTCGACCTGCGGTGCGAACGAGCGTGAGATGAGCGCCCGCTATGTAATTTCATATTCGCAATGAGGTTTAATTGGATGACACATATCAGAAAGAAAGCTATTGAGGGATTAAATGTAGGTGATACGTTTTCTGTTTCGCGTAAATTCACAGAAAGGGATGTGATTTTGTTTGCTGATATTACCAGAGATTACAACCCAGTTCATTTTGACGAACGATTTACAGAGGTGAAGGAATTCAAAGGTCTTATCTGCCATGGGCTTTTGGTGGCAAGTATGATCTCCGAAATTGGAGGACAAATTGGGTGGTTGGCCTCGGAAATGAATTTGAGCTTTAAGAAGCCAGTTTATTTTGGGGACAAAGTCATATGTGATTTTACTATTACAGATATTGAAGATAGTGGTTGGGCTTCTGCAAAGGCAGAATACAAGAATCAAGATGGAACCATTGTTGTCGTGGCATTTCTAAAAGGCATCATACCAGGTTCTAAAGAAAAAGACGTAATGAATGTTATGATTGCTGAAGGCGATCCATCAAACAAAAGTGATTAAAAGCCTTTGTCCATGTAAGTGTTAGAAAATGCCATCTCATGAAATAAATCGTCTATAAAAGATCAAAGGTTTTAAAATTAATGGTAAACAAGCGGCAGCAATTTGGTAAAGAAAGTGAGTCCGTGGCCGTCAGATACCTTAAAAAGAACGGATACAAGATTCTGGAGCAGAATTATCGTAACAAGCTGGGCGAAATCGACATTATTGCAAAAGATAAAAATACACTTGTCTTTGTCGAGGTCAAAGCAAGAAAATCCGGTCTTTTCGGGAATCCTAAATGGGCCATAACACCTAAAAAGCAGCGTAAAATTTCCATGGTGGCACTCTACTATCTAAAAGCCTCAAAACAACATAATGTAAAAGCAAGGTTTGACGTGGTAAGCATAGTTTCCGCAGAAAAGAACCCAGATATAGAGATCGTTAAAAATGCCTTCGAACTCGCATATAGATGATACGAAATATACGGATAAAATGGGCAATCTTTACGTGGTTGCTACTCCCATAGGGAACAGGGACGATATAACCGCAAGAGCTCTCAATATCCTCGGGCACGTCGATCTTGTGGCAGCAGAAGATACAAGACATACAGGCAGACTGCTGGCACATTACAATATCAAATGTCGTATGATCTCTTGCCATGAACATAATGAAAGTGAGCGTACGCCTGATCTTATTAACAGGCTCAAAGCCGGATCATCGGTGGCCCTGGTATCAAATGCAGGCACACCATCAGTGTCCGACCCGGGCTATAGGCTCGTAAAAGAGGCCATTGCTAACAGTATTAGAGTTATTCCCATTCCCGGTGTGTCTGCTGTCATTGCCGCTCTCAGTGTTTCAGGACTGCCAACCGATTCCTTTGTTTTCATAGGATTCCCCGCTAAAAAGAAAGCAAAACGGCTCAAGCAACTTCAAGTCCTTGCCGGTGAAAGCAGAACCATGGTATTTTATGAATCTCCAAGGCGCATTTTAACATTTTTAAAGGAGATTATAATTGTTATGGGGGACAGGTACGGTGTGCTGTCAAGGGAGATGACCAAGTTGCATGAGGAATTTATTAGGGGCTTTTTATCTGAAATTCTTTCCAGCTTGAATGCACGAGCGGTAATAAAAGGCGAATGCACGCTTCTTTTAACGGGATGTGAAGAAAACAAAGAAGTTTCTATTAATATCGTTAGAACCGAGATAAGTAAAGCGTTGGAGAAAAAACAAAGCAAACTTTCAGAACTTTCCAAAATTATCGCCCAAAAATACGGTCTTCCGAAAAACAAGGTATATGATGAGGCATTGAAATTGAGGCGCAAGATGCAGGGCCAAAATCACAATTCGAATTAATATGGAAACAATACCAAATCCGGAACCAGGAACCAGGAACCCGATTATTTATCCGGTAATTTTGCCTGTCCCTGATAAAGAACAACAGCTTAAAGGAAGGGAAAAGGTTTCCTTTCTAAGCAAACATGCCAGAGAAGCCCTTGAAATATCCGCTAAAAAGAGCCACATCAAATTAAACGAACTTAAAAAAGATGAAAAAGGTGTCCCTTTGCCTTTTAATGGGTATTACTGGTCCCTTACTCACAAGCTCAAATATGTTGCGGCCGTGATTGCTCCAGCACCGATCGGTATTGATATCGAAAAGATCCGGCCTTGTTCAAAAGCTCTTTTCAAAAAAACAGCCCATGACAATGAATGGGAACTTTCAGACACAGACCCATTCATCCTTTTTTATCGCTACTGGACGTCAAAGGAGTCGGTATTAAAGGCTTCAGGAACCGGTATCAAAGATCTTTCAAAATGTCGCATTATACAGATAATTGACGATAATCATCTGGTAATAGACTACCGGAACCAAGAGTGGCTCATAGAACACTTTTATTTCGACGAACACATTGCATCTATTGTCAAAAACGATTTTGATGTTGAATGGACAAATCAAATGACAAGTTAAATAGGACGCTGATTTTCGCAGATATACACAGATAGTATTATTATTTATAATATAAAAAAATTGTTAATCTGTGTTCATCTGTGTCCCAAAAAAGGAAATTCCTATACTATCAAGTTAGAGGAGATAACTACTATGGATATAACGTTTTACGGCGCTGCTCGGGAAGTTACCGGTTCCATGCACCTGATAGCCACTGAACATGATCGCATACTGCTGGACTGCGGACTGTTTCAGGGGCGACGGAAAGAAACCGAAGAAAAAAACAGGCGACTCCCCTTTGATCCACAAACCATCACCAGTCTCGTGCTTTCACATGCTCACATCGATCATTCCGGACGCATTCCATTGCTGACTAAAAACAATTTTATTGGGCGGATTGTCTGTACTCGCGCAACTCAAGATGCATGTGAATACCTTTTGATGGATTCGGCTCACATACAGGAATCAGATGCCAATTATCTCAATTATAAAACTATGAGGTCCCTTTTATTCCAGAAGAAAATGTCACATGGCGGAAAAAGAAACTCAAAAAGAGAATTAAATGATCTTAAAAAAATTTTAAAAAAAGACCGTTATCAACTTGACATGGAAAAAATCAACGAACTTATCCAAAAACATCACATAGACGCCGTCCGTCCGATTTATTCCACCGAGGATGCAAAACAGGCCCTCAATTTCTTTGAAGGTCATCCTTATCGCAGCCCCACAGTCATCGGAAAAGACTCGAGCTGCACCCTTTACGAAGCAGGTCATATTTTAGGATCTGCGATATCCATAATCAAGGTCATTGACAACGGTGGTCAACGCACGATCTGTTATACGGGTGATATCGGTCGATTTGACAAACCGATTATAAAAGATCCGGCGCTTGATTTTAAAGAGACCGACCGGAATATCGACTTGATGATTATGGAAAGCACTTACGGAAACCGCTTTCATGAACCGTTGCAAGATCTAAAACCCAGATTAAAAAAGGTTCTTACAGATACCGTTGAACGGGGCGGAACGGTTATTATACCTGCATTTGCATACGGTCGTACTCAGGAACTTTTGTATATACTGCACGAACTGTATAATGATAAGGAAGTTCAGCCGGTTCCAATATTTGTGGACAGCCCTCTGGCAACCAATATTACACGTGTCTTCGGAGAGCATCCTGAGGTTTATGATCGCGAAACTCATGAAACCTTCCTTGCAAAAGGTCAAAATCCGTTTTTCTTTGACAAAATTCATTTTGTGGGTTCGGTCGAAGAATCCATGGCTTTGAACCGGGATCAGAAACCCCATATCGTCATCGCAGCCTCTGGAATGTGTGAAGCCGGGCGGGTTCTGCATCATTTGCGGCATAAAATCCATAACCCTCGGAATACAATTCTGATTGTCGGATATATGGCTCAAAATACCCTGGGACGTCGTATTTTTGAACAGGGCACAAAATATGAGAAATCCGGTCGTAACGGTCCGCCGCCCTTGCTGAAATTTCTCAACAAAGAATATCCTTTGAAAGCCCACGTGGTGAAATTGGGCGGTTTCAGCGCCCATGGGGATAGAAATGAAATGTTTCGTTTTCTAAAGGAATCTAATTTGCGTGTTAATAAGATTGCCGTGGTCCATGGTGAAGAAGATCAATCACTGTCCTTTGCAAAATTTTTAAACAATCAAGGTTTTTCAGCAATTGTTCCCAAACCCGGGGATACGGTTCATATTGAATAATATAGATAATGATCAACCATACGCCCCAAAATCAGGAACTTCCCTTTTTAACCTCCATCTTTACCGTATTTCTGTGCGCATTATTCGGTGCCAATGCCGTTGCTATTAAAATCAGTCTTTCCGGACTGGGTGTATTTACCACCGCCGGGCTCCGTTTCAGTATAGCCTCGGTTGCGGTTTTTATATGGGCTCGAATTACCGGCAGATCCTTTCAGATCAAGAAAGGACAGCTTCGTCAGCTACTGATTATCTCTACGGTGTTTATCGTGCAACTATCACTGTTTTATCTCGGAATCAGCAAAAGTAATGCTTCCCGAGCGACACTGATGCTTAACTTACAACCTTTTTTTATACTTTTTCTGGCACATTTTTTCATTTCCGGAGACCGGATTACCAAACGAAAAACCCTGGGTATCATGCTTGGGTTTACCGGAGTGATTTTTGTATTTATGGAAAAAAAAGGAGTCACAGCCGATTTTCAGGTCGGGGATCTAATAATCCTTTTCGCAGCTTTTCTCTGGGCCTGCAGTGCAGTGTATACCAAAAGGATTATTCACGCCTTCAAACCGTTTCATATGGTCTTTTATCCAATGATATTTTCGGTTCCATTCTTTTTTCTCGAAGGATTTATATGGGACAGCACCATGATCGCCCATGTTGACGCAAAAGTTTTCTGTGCGCTCTTGTACCAGGGCCTTGTAACGGCTTCTTTTTGTTTTGTCGCATGGCTTACCTTGCTGCAAAAATACGGTGCCGTTGCACTGCATTCTTTTATTTTCTTTATGCCAATTTCAGGAGTTATGCTGGGAGGATTGCTTTTGGGGGAACCGATTACGGTTAATATTCTTATCGCCCTGTTTTTGATCGCAGCAGGTATTCTGGTGGTTAACTTCAGGCAGAAAAGACAGATCCCCCCGTTTCCTCTCGGAAGAAATGTTTAATACCATGAAGGTGCAAAATATTCGAAAAAAATTACAACAACTTGGGAGCAAGGACAAAGCTAAAGTCTTACGAAGGTTTTTTAAAACCGGTCCCGGTGAATATGGTGAAGGTGATGTTTTTATAGGGGTCAGGGTTCCTGAATTAAGGAAACTGCTCAAAGAATATCCGGACATAACCATAAAGGAAGTAGTGCAATTACTCAGCTCTACGATTCATGAGGAAAGGTTTTTTGCACTCTTGATACTGGTAAGTAAATATTCAAAAGGGAATGAAGCTGTCAAAAAGAGAATTTATGAGCTGTACTTGCAAAATACACAATTTATAAATAGCTGGGATCTTGTTGACGGGTCGGCTCCACATATTGTCGGTGCCTTCTTAATGGACAAAAGCAAAGAACCTATTTACCGTCTTTCAAAATCTGATAATTTGTGGGAACGGAGAATTGCAATATTGTCGACGTTCCATTTTATTAAGCATGATAAGTATGCAGAGACACTCAAAATTTCAAAAACCCTGCTGTCCGATGAACAAGATTTAATTCACAAAGCAGTAGGATGGATGCTTCGCGAGATAGGCAAGCGTCATATGCTCACCGAAGAAATATTCTTGAAGAAACATTATAAAAAGATGCCTCGCACCATGTTGCGGTATGCCATTGAAAAATTTCCGGAGTCAAAAAGACAAAAATATTTAAAAAGAGATTATACCATACGCGGTGGAGAATTATATGATTAAAAGGAACCCCTTAACTCATTAAAGAGATAAGGGGTTTTGTCTTTTTATAATTATTTTTAAATATGTGAATTCAACCCATAAGTGCAACATCGTTTGCAGCCGAAAGGTAGAGCCTATGCAAAATGAAACCAACGTTGCAGCTCTCGACAGACTTCCTGAATCAGGCATGTGAGCTGTTTTAAACTTAATTTTTGCCGGTCACAAAATGCCCGTAATGCAGGGTATGATCAATGATATACCGCTTGATATTCATTACCGGCATCTTTTCCCGGATAACATAGCGATACAGCCCCGCGTTGGTTATATCCCCGATAAAGATGGCCCCGATGAGCCGGGTGCCGCCCGGATTAAAGACTACCTTGCGGTAAGTCGTTTCCGTGGCATGTCTGTATACCTCGAAATCGTGGTTTGTTGTATGAACCAGGCCCATTGAAACAAACGGTTCGTCTGCCACCTGGGTTGCGTTCAAGATGCCGAAAGTGCCGGAATAGGCTGTTTTTACGCCCGCCATGTTTCGCCCGGCGCACCGCCCCATTTCAACGGCGTTTGTCCAGAGGGCCGTCATAATTCTGTCTCCCGAGACAGGCTCGAAGGTCACGGCAACATCACCGGCGGCAAACGTATCCGGGGCGTTGCAGGCCGTATACCGGTCGGCAACAATTCCCCCGTCAATCCGAACATTGCTGCCATCGAGAAACTCAACATTGGGACGCACCCCTTTACCGATACAGACCATCTGGCATGACATCTCATCGCCGGAGTCAAGGGCAACCCCGGTAACACCGGTACTGTCTGCGATGATATGGGTTGCACTGCATCCTGTTTTGATTGTAAGCCCGGCTGTGTCCAGGGCTTTACGGATTAGGAATGCATCTTCAGGTTCCATGAGCTGAGAAAGCACCTCGGGTGAATAGACAACCAGAGTAACCTTCAAACCTCTTTCAAGAAGGGCAAATGCGCCCTTCAGGTTTAAAAGCCCCCCCCCTAACATCACCGCATGATCCGATATTTCGACTCTTTTGGCCATGTTTTTCGCATGGGCCAGTGTTCTTAAAGCAAAAACGCCGGCTGCATCAGTGCCTTTGATTTCCGGCGGAATATAAGGGCGGCTTCCTGTGGCAAAGAGTATCTTTTCATAGGCCATACCGCCGTTTCCCTGCACGGAAACGGTTTTTTCGGCGGTGTTAACCGATTCCACCCTGGCACCGGTCCTTACGAAAATATCCCGGCCGGTATAGGGGCCACAACCAGCCAGGACCATGTCTTCCGCACACTTTTTCCCGGACACCAGAAAAGGAATCAGGGGTCTGAAATAGGGCGTGTCCGGTTCCTCTGAAAGCACCGTGACAGGGCCCTTCCAATCATGCAGACGGATGGTATGGGCGGCAGCCATGCCCGCAGCACTTCCCCCGACGATAATGTATTTGCTTTTTTCTTCCGTCACATTATCCCCCTTCTGCCAGCAGCAACTCCCGGGATGCATGTTTACGAACCTTGCCTGAAAAGGAGTCCACAGTATCATAAACAAGCGCCCCGGTGGGGCATGCGCTCACACATGCAGGAATCTCTCTGTCCGGGCAGCGATCGCAGCGATAGGCTTTGTGTTCTTCCAGATGACGGCCGATAACCCCGTATGGACATACCATCACACAGGTCCAGCAGCCTATGCATTTGTCCTTGTCTGTGATGACAACCCCGTTTTCATCCCGGCTGATGGCACCACTGATGCAAGCGTACATGCAGGGTGCTTCTTCACAATGCCGGCAGACCAGGGGCACCTTGCCCTCAGGTTCCACCCATTGGACATAAACACGGCTCTTGGGAACAGGTGTTTCAGATATGGCGCCAAACAGGGGTTTGCTTTTGGAATGTTCCACCGCACAGGCAATCGTGCAGGAGAGGCATCCAACGCATCGATCGGTTTTTACAAATATTTCTTTTGGCTGCGACATAGCCTGCTCCTTTTACTTGTATTGGTTTTCTTATCAAATTCCCAATGCCTGGCGTTTCTTTTCAATGTGCGCGATCATCAGGCCGGCGCCTTTGACAGGATCGGGTTCAACGGCAAAGGCGGCACCGAGCATCTCATTTGCACCGCGGGTCAGCACCTCGGTGACAACCTTGCTTCCCAGGACCGGAGGTACGGTCCCGAGCACCGTGAAGATCCCCGACGATACCACATAAGCACCGATGCTTACCGCCTTTTCACTCATCCACTCCGGAGCAGCACCCGCCACGGGAAGATCGCTGATATCAACCCCGAGTGCATTGGCTATCGCAGCGCATAACGTGAGGATGCGACTGATATCGACACAGGAGCCCATATGCAGAACCGGTGGAACACCCAGGCTCCGGCATACGCCCTTGAGCCCGTCACCCGCCTGGTCGGCAGCTTCGGGAAGCATCAGGCCTGACTTGGCACAGGCGATGGCATTGCAGCCGGTTGTCGTCACCAACACATTGTTTTTGATCAGCTCCCTGACCAAAGCCACGTGGCCGTGATCATGCTTGATTTTGGGATTGTTGCATCCCACCACACCGGCGATTCCCTTGATATCTCCGGACTTGATCGCGTTCAACAGAGGATCCAGGGTTCCACCCAGAGCCTTGACGATGGCTTCGGCGCTAAAACCGACCATGCATTCGGTCTTGTCTTCCGGTATAAGGACCTTTTCCGGGATGCGATAGCTATAGTTTTCCACCGCCGCCTGAACAATTTGCTTGGCAATATCAAATGCTTTTTCTTCACTGAATTCCATGTGAGTGGCACCCGGAAACTTGGCCTTGGGAGATGTGGAAATGAATTTTGTATGGAAACATTCGCTCAGGGGCCCGAGTGACGGCATGATACACTGAACGTCTACAATCATTGTCTCAACCGCCCCCGTGATGACGGCGAGCTCCTGCTGCAAAAAATTTCCCACTATGGGAATGCCGTGTCTCATGATGATCTCGTTGCCGGTACAGCAGATGCCCGCGACATTTATACCCCTGGCGCCGACCTTTTCCGCCAGAGCTACAAGTTCCGGGTCATTTGAAGCGGCCACGATCATTTCCGAAAGAACCGGTTCATGACCGTGAACGATGATGTTGACATGGTCCTGCTTTAAAACACCGAGGTTGGACTGGGAGCGTACCGGCATGGGCGTGCCGAAGAGCACGTCCGACAGATCCGTTGCAATGGTCGATCCGCCCCATCCATCGGCAATGGAGGCCTTGAGCCCCTGGAGGATTAAATTGACCGGATCGTTGTCCACGCCGATGTGGGTGCGATGCATAATTTCCACGATTTCACGGTCTATACCTCTCGGGTCTATTCCCAGGCTTTTCCACAACGCCACCCTTTTTTCAGGCGCACGTCGGGTAAACTGCACAAATCCTTCCTGCTTGCCGAATTCCCCGTAAACCGCCCGGGCCAGGTCCAGAGCGATTTGCTCCTTTGAACGGCCTTCTGTTTCAATACCGTATTCACCGGCAAGCGCTTTCAGCTTTCCCTCATCCTTAATTTCGTATCCCCCCCCTTTTCCTTCAGCAGTCAGCAAGAGGGTGTGGGCAAGGTCACGGCCATGGTCAGAATGGGCGGCGGCCCCGCCGGCAATCATGCGTACCAGGTTTCGCGCCACGATAATATCTGCTGTGGCGCCACAAATACCTTTCTTTGGGCCATGGTCATCAAAAGGACTGATCCGGCAGGGCCCCATGTTGCAGTTGCGGCAGCAAACACCAAGTTCACCGAACCCGCACTCCGGAAGCATTGCCTCATATCTGTCCCATACGGTCTCCAGATTTAACTGCTCCGCACGTTCCAGCATTTTGTGAACACTGGGATCTATGCTTTTTTCCAGAATCTTCTCTGTGTAGGCCATTATATGTTACCTCCTGTTTTTCGCCGGCCGTTTCTGGTCGAATTTAAAGATAATCAGATCCTTGTAACATTAATAAATCACAACACCGCGTGTCAACGCCATATGCAAAATTCCCGAAGTTTCAGCACAATCCAAAAAGGCCTTAAAAACATGGTCAGCAATAAGGGGATCGTAACTGCTTGAAGCGTAACAAAAACAGTGCCCGCATCTACATTTTTAAAAGTTTAATATACTCTGATATTGACAGGTTGTTGCTTACAAAGTATATGGCACAAAATGTGCGGGATAAAGAAATCTGCTTCTATTGAATAGGTTATAGCCATTTCTCGGAAATAAATGACGAGGTCTGCATTTGGAAATATTAGAATAAGCGAAGCTGGTGTTTTGGGGTACTGCTTCTGCCACACACAGGATTGAGGGAGACACATCATGGGTCACCAACCGGAAAAAATCATATGCTCAATGATTAAAGTGAGCAAGTATTATGATAAAAAACCCGTCCTCCGGGACATATCGCTTTCGTATTTTTACGGCGCCAAAATCGGGGTTCTGGGGCTGAACGGCTCGGGGAAAACCTCGTTTTTGCGGATAATGGCCGGTGTGGACACGGAGTTTAACGGGGAGCTGATTCTAACGCCCGGTCACACCGTGGGATACCTGGAACAGGAACCACTCCTCGACGACGCCAAAACAGTCCGGGAAACCGTGGCAGAGGCCGTGCAGGAAACCGTTGACCTGATAGATAAATTCAACCGAATCAACGAACAGTTCACCGAGCCCATGTCCGACGCCGAGATGGATCGCCTGATCCAGCGACAGGGAGAGGTCCAGGAAAAACTGGATGCCGTCGACGCCTGGGACCTGGACTCCCGCATAGAGATGGCCATGGACGCACTGCGCTGCGCCGAAGGGGATACGCCGGTAAAAGTGCTGTCCGGGGGCGAGAGACGCCGGGTGGCGCTCTGCCGGCTACTGCTCCGTAAACCGGACATTCTTCTCCTGGACGAGCCTACCAACCACCTGGATGCCGAAACCGTGGCCTGGCTGGAGCATCACCTTCAGCAGTACGAAGGGACCGTGATCGCGGTGACCCACGACCGGTATTTTCTCGACAATGTGGCCGGCTGGATACTGGAACTCGACCGGGGCCACGGCATCCCCTGGAAAGGCAATTACTCCTCCTGGCTCGAACAGAAGCAGGAGCGTCTCCGACGTGAGGAGAAGGCGGAAAGTCACCGCCGGAAGACGCTTCAGCGGGAGCTGGAGTGGATCAGAATGACCCCGAAGGCCCGTCAGACCAAATCCAAAGCCCGCATCAGCGCATATGAACAACTGCTTTCCACAGAGAGCGCGTCCCGGAGAAGGGATCTTGAAATATACATACCGCCTGGACCGAGGCTGGGCAAACAGGTGGTGGCAGCTGAAAATGTCTCCAAAGGCTACGGCGACCGGCTTCTGGTGGAAAACATGTCATTCTATTTGCCGCCGGGGGGCATCGTCGGCGTTGTGGGTCCCAACGGCGCCGGCAAGACCACGCTGTTCAGGATGATCACGGAACAGGAGACACCGGACACGGGTCAATTCCGTATCGGCGAAACCGTTTGGTTGGCTTACGTGGATCAAAGCCGAGAAAGCCTCGACCCGGAAAAGACGATCTGGGAAGTGATTTCAGACGGAGACGACATAATCGAACTGGGCGACATGTCGGTGAAATCCCGGGCCTACGTGGCCAGATTTAATTTCACCGGGTCCGACCAGCAAAAGAAGGTCACACAGATCTCGGGCGGCGAACGCAACCGCGTGCACCTGGCCCGCATGCTTAAACAGGGTGCCAACCTCATCCTCCTGGACGAACCCACCAACGATCTCGACGTGAACACCCTCCGGGCCCTGGAGGAGGCCCTGGAAAATTTCGCCGGATGCGCGATGGTGATCAGCCACGACCGCTGGTTTCTGGACCGTATTTCCACGCACATCCTGGCCTTTGAAGGGGACAGCCAATGGTCGTGGTTTGAAGGGAATTATTCGGAATACGAGGGGGATCGCAAAAAAAGGCTGGGCGCCGAGGCCGACATTCCTCGAAGGATCAAGTATCGCCAGTTGACCCGGGATTAAAGACAGACTGAGGCGTATTATCCTTTTCTGTGTATTATTTATATCCTTTCAAACAATCTGCGGATTCCTTTAAGGAGAAAACCGAATGGGGGTCAGCCAAACCTGAACCAATTCTGCGAAGTTATTTTTGCTAGAACCCTTAGTTCAACCTATATTTCAAATACGTATATCGCTTCTGGGTTTTATCATTCCTGACACCGATCGCCAGGGCTTTCTTTGTTCCAACCATAACAACCAGATCCCGGCCTCTGGTTATGGCTGTGTAAATCAGGTTGCGCTGCAGAAGGATATAATGCTGGGCAAGAATGGGGATCACTACTGCCGGATATTCTGAACCCTGTGATTTGTGAACTGAGATCGCATAGGCCAGAACGATTTCATCAAGCTCGGAAAATTCGTAGGCAACATCCCTGCCGTCAAACGTGACAATCACTTGATATTCTTCCTGTTGGATACCGGTAATTCTACCGATGTCACCATTGAAAACATTCTTGTCATAATTATTCCTGATTTGCATTACTTTATCGTTGATTCGAAAGCTCCTATTTCCCCGTATGATTCCATCTTGAACCGGATTGAGTGTTTTCTGCAGTTCCATATTGAGGTTTTCGGCTCCCACCACCCCCTTGTGCATGGGCGTTAAAACTTGAATATCGTCGACCGGATCAAAACCAAAGCGTCTGGGGATACGTGTCTTTGTCAACTCCAATATAATTTCAAGAACCTTTTGAGGGTCTTCCTGAGGGATAAAATAAAAATCGTTGTCGGGTAAATCGTTTTCAAATGAGGGCAGGATACCGTTATTGATTTTATGAGCATTAACAATAATCCTGCTCGCTTTGGCTTGACGGAAAATCTCGTTGAGTTCCACCACCGGCACCGCACCTGATGTAATAATATCATTGAGAACATTTCCCGCTCCCACTGATGGCAGCTGATTCACGTCTCCCACAAGAATAACAGTCGCAAAGGGTGGAATGGCCTTTAACAGGTGGTGCATTAAAATAGTGTCTATCATGGAAGCCTCATCTAATATGAGAAGGTCACAATTGAGGGGTTTCTCTTCATTTTTCTGAAATCCTCCCTTGATAAAACTGAACTCAAGGAGTCGGTGGATGGTTTTGGCCCCATGAGCCGTTGTTTCACTCATCCGTTTTGCTGCTCTGCCCGTGGGTGCAGCCAGCATAATTCTCACTTTTAGCCTGGCAAAGATTTTCAAAACCCCATTAATAATTGTAGTTTTACCTGTACCCGGTCCGCCGGTAATGATCATGATCTTGTTTAAAAGAGCGGATTGTATGGCCCTGACCTGATTTGCTGCAAGGGTAATATTCAGCTGTCTCTGGACCCAATCAATAGCCCTTTCTGATGCGATATGGCGAATAGATTTTGGAGCTGTCAGAAGTATCTTCAACCGGTCGGAGATGCTGGTTTCGCATAAATGAAACTTGGCCAGGTATACGGCTTTGTTGTTTTCTTTAAACTCTTCGATTTTTTTGTTTATATCTTCAACAATTATCTTCCGTTTAGCGGCGATATTACCGAGCGCCTCGACAACCACATCTCTTCCAACGCCAAGGATTTCCCGACTCTTTTTTATAAGGGGTTCATATGGGTAAAAGACGTGACCCTCATCTGAGAGCTGATTGAGGACATAGAGAATACCCGCTTCAACCCTCAAGTGTGAATCTTCAGGGAATCCAAGCTTTGAGGCGATACTGTCGGCAATCACAAATCCTATTCCGAAAATATCCGTTGCAAGACGATAGGGGTTGTCTGTCACCACTGCAATGGATCGATTTCCATATTGTTTAAATATTTTTGTGGCATAGCCGGAACTGATTCCGTGAGATTGAAGAAACAGCATGACATCACGAATATCTTTCTGCTCATCCCATGCCTTTTGTATCATGGCGATACGTTTTTTGCCGATACCGTTGACCCGGGAAAGCTTTTCGATTTCATTTTCGATGACTTCCAGTGTCTGTTCTCCAAATTTATTAACGATTCGGCCGGCCATAACAGGTCCGAGCCCTTTGATGAGTCCGGAACCCAGATATTTGCGCATTCCATAAACGGTTGCAGGAACCGTGGTTTTGGATTCCACAACCTTGAACTGCTCGCCAAATTTGGGATGATTAACCCACTCCCCACGCATATTGAGAATTTCACCGGGAGCCGGCGATATGAGGTGTCCCACAACGGTTACAAGATCCCTTTGCCCGTGAACTTTAACTCTGGCAATGGTAAAACCGTTCTCGTCGTTCATGTATGTAATTTTTTCAATCTGGCCGGAAAGCTCCGTAAGCATAATCTTGTCCTTATACCCAGTCCGGCAACCGTATATCTTGTTTTAAGGCTCTGCTGGGAATGAAACATTTTATATCTATAACCGGGGACCCGTCAAAGGCATCGATCTTGTCGATGTGAATAGTATTTCCTTGTATCAATAGTATCTTACATATGGATATGGCAATCAGATTGGGCCGTAACGGGGAATGGGTCGCAAACACCCCTGTTAAAGGGTTTTTCTTATTTCTCCTCGGATGGATCTTCAATACTTTCCTCTTTTCAGGGGTGTCATTCTCATGAAACCAGTAACATACGGTTATATGAGAAAATTCATCCAAACCCAAAAGAGCCCCATGATATTTCTCATATATTTCAATCCATATCTTTTCATCCTGTTTTTTTATAATGCCCACAGGAAAAACATAAAAATTCTCTTTCATCTACAGTCTCCTTTCAACGGGTGATACAATCCGGACACGAACTATATTTCGGAATCTTATCATTGAGTTTCATAAAAAGTCAAAAAGTGACTTTTTACGAAGCCATCATTATTAGTGGATTATATTAATTTAAATAAATTAATTTATCCATATATGGTATTTTTTATTGACATTAACCCCAACATATTGCATAAATTACCTGATATGGGTATTTGATACCATACGTTGTCAGCCTAGCGGCATTCGACCCGTCGATCATTGTGGCATAATATTCTTGTTTAATCGTTTAAAAAAGGATAAGCACATGAATAGAAGGAACTTTTTGCTGAAAAGTGCCGGTTGGTTGATGGGAAGTTTTTTGGGGCTGAACAGTTTTTCAAAGGCCTTTGCCATGGAAAAACATCGAAATCACACGGTTGATCAGCCTCGCATTGCACTGATTATCGATGATATCGGATATAGCCTTTCCCACGCAAGACAATTCCTGAATCTGAGTATTCCCATTACTTTTGCCATCTTGCCACGACTGGCATATTCTTATGATCTGGCCCTTGAGATTCATGATAACGGCCATGAAATCTTGCTTCATCAACCCATGGAACCTTACAACGTTGATTCTTTTGATCCAGGGCCCGGAGCACTCTACGTCGGAGATGGGCCCAACAGGATCGAGAGAATTCTAGAAGAGAATATTGCCGGCGTACCTTATGCCGTTGGAGTGAACAATCATATGGGGTCAAGATTTACGGAAGCATATAAAGAAACTAGAGAAGTGCTCGAAAATATAAAGAAAAAAGGTCTTTTTTTTGTTGACAGTCTTACATCAAGCCTTTCTACGGGGTATAGAACCGCAAGAAAGCTTCATATGGCCGCTACAGGCAGGAACATTTTTCTGGATAATCTTCATGATGAATCAGCCATTTATGATCAACTCAACAAACTAAAAAGACATTCAAAAAAATACGGGCATGCAGTAGGAATCGGACACCCGTTTCCGGAAACAGTACATACCATCGGCCGGTTTGTAAAAAATATTAAAGATTCTGATATCTCACTGGTCCATGTGTCCGATGTTTTGTAATACCTAACCCGGACAAGCCGGCCTGAGTTTTAAAGAGAACAAACAATTATTTGCCACCAAGACACAAAGGATTTTATTTTTTTCTTCGCCTGCCCGGCTGGCAGACAAGGGGCTCAATTCAAACCTATTATCTCTTGGTGTCTTAGTGGCTGAATGGTGGCCTAAAATGTACAGAATATAGGAAAGAGAGGATAGTGAAATGAAATTTTTAATAGCTGAACAAAATATAGGAGACGATGCCACAAAGGAGCAGGCTGAAAAATTGATTGAACTTTTGAAAGAAAAGGGTTGGGATGTTGAATATGGAATCGGGAAAAATGTGGCAAACGACGTTTCCGAGTTCGGACAGGAGGAAGAGATTCAGGCGGCCTTTGCAGATGATTTTATGATCTGTATATCTCAGTTGGAAAATGATCCGGGTTGAAAGTAGGACAAAAATCGGGAATCAAATCGTATTATAAAAGTCCATGTCACGATCAACCTTTACGAAGACGTGGAAAAAGATTGGAATTATGTTTCAAACTGCAATAGAAGAAAAATACACGGATGGGCAAATTATTTTTAAGGAGGGAAGTTCGGGAGACTGGATCTATGTAATTGAATCTGGTGCCGTGGAGATTTCCAAAAAAATTGGCGGGGAAAAGGTGGTAATGGTGGTACTAAAGCCCGGAGAAATTATCGGGGAGCTGGGTTTTATCACCAAAACCCCCCGTACCGCCACAGCCACGGCAGTCGACAATACAACTGTAGGAATTATCGATCCTATTTTTTTTGAACAGGAGTTCAACAAACTGTCCCCCGGTTTTCAGGCAGTTCTGACCAGCCTTGCCACACGTCTTAAAAAGACTACTGAAAGTGCCTGTCTCATTAGAAAAACCCTCCATAAACAGAAGTAATCTCTTTCTTTGTAATCCATATTTTTTCTTGTAATTCATTTATTTTTTACTCGTATTGACTTGTAATATCCCTTTTGGTATCGAAACGGCAATTAATAAAATCCATTAAAGGAAAATGAAAGTTATGGAAAAAACATTATCTATTATCAAGCCCGACGGTGTTGCCCGAGGACTGATCGGCGACGTTATTAAACGCTTGGAAAGCAACGGACTCAAGATCATTACCATGAAAATGTTGAGATTGACCAAAGACCAGGCAGAAAGTTTCTATGCGGTGCACAAAGAAAGGCCGTTTTTTCAAAGTCTGACATATTTCATGACATCCGGACCTATTGTGGTTATGGTTCTTGAGGGAGAAGATGCCATAGCCAGATATCGTGACATAATGGGTGCCACCGATTACAGGGAAGCGGCTGAAGGGACTATTCGGAGGGATTTTGCAACTGATATCGAAAAAAATATCGTGCACGGTTCAGATTCCCCCCAGAATGCCGCCTCTGAAATAGGTTTCTTTTTCAACAGTTATGAAGTTAACGACTGATGTTCAAAAGAATCAATCTTGACAACATCACTATAGTATTACACCAGCCACGACATCCTGAAAATATCGGGTCCGTTGCCCGTGCCATGTGCAATATGGGCTTCAGTCGGCTTGTGGTCATCGACCCCCCGGACTATGACCTGAATAAAATCCAGAAATTGGCGACTCATGCCGCTTCAGATGTAGTTGATAAAACTATCATTTACGCAGATCTTAAGAACGCACTTTCCCATTTTAATTATGTTGTCGGTGCTACGGCTCGGCTGGGAGGACAGCGGCAGGTCGTGAACACCCCTTCTAAACTGGCTCAAAAACTGGTTCCCATTTCCATTGAAAATCGTATCGCTATCCTGTTTGGTCCGGAAGACCGGGGACTTTCCAACGATGACATCCGGTATTGTCATGGGCTTGTAAATATCCCCACATCCGAATTTTCATCCTTAAATCTGGCCCAGGCAGTAATGATCACATGCTATGAAATTTTTATTGCCGGTCTTGAGAAAAATACGGGATTTACGCCTCGTCTTGCCAGCCGGCACGAACTCGATGGGATGTATGATCAGCTTAAAGATATACTGGTCAGGATAAGCTATATCAATCCTGAAAATCCGGATTACTGGATCAACAAGTTACGTCGTTTTTTTTCCAGGATTCAGCTTCGTGCCAAAGAGGTCAGTATTATCCGTGGGATATGCAGGCAGATCGACTGGTATGGAAAGAAGTGCTATGGGGACGGGCAGGGGATGAGGCAAAATCAAGCAACGGGGGAGCATAAAGAATATTGATAAGGGCCTCAGAAAATAATAAATCCCCCAAGATTATGCCGGTTTTGGGTTCGCATTCAAGACCCCAAATAAGATTTCCCAAAAAGGAAACCCATGAGATTAGTCAGATTTGGTCAAAGGGGTAAGGCGAAGCCTGGACTGTGGAAAGATGGCAAAATCGTCGATTTGAGAGATATCTTCCCTGAGATTCCTGATATAAGCGAAGCATTTTTCAAAGAAGGATGGCTTGAAAAGGTTGCCGGGGTTAAGAATTCTGGCCGTAAAGTTGAGGCGCGAATTGCAAGCCCGATTCATCGCCCGTCCAAGATCATCTGTCTTGGAAAGAATTATGCCGAACATGCCAAAGAAGGAGGCTTTGAAAATCCCGACAAACCGCTGATATTTTGCAAAACGCCCAATGCCTTGAGTGGACCTTATGACCCCATAATACTTCCCAGAAGCAGCAGCCAGGTAGACTGGGAGGTGGAGCTTGCTGTGATCATTGGAAAAGAAGGAAAAAGAATTAATAAAACAGAGGCATTCGATTATATCGCAGGATTTGCCGTCATGAATGATGTGTCCGGGCGGGAGGCTCAGTTTTCTGATTCCCAATGGTTCAGAGGAAAATCGTTTGACAGCTTTGCACCGGTCGGTCCTTTCATTGTAACTCCGGATGAGATTGATGATGTCAATAACCTGAGGCTGACCGCTGTGGTAGATGGCGAAATCATGCAGGACGGAAATACCCGGGATATGATTTTTGACATTCCTGCCATAATAGAGAACATTAGCGAGGATATCACCCTTATTCCGGGCGACATAATTTCGACCGGAACCCCTGCCGGAGTCGGAATATTCCGGGATCCGCCGGTAGTTTTAAAGCCGGGAAACGTAGTCGAATGCCGTATTGAACAGATCGGCACCATTATCAATAAAGTGGTAAAAGAGTAAATTGTAACACCGGAAGTTTTGCAAAGGTCTCAATCTTGACGGCTAAGTAAAAAGGTTCATATACAAGGCGTAGTAGATGGGACTTTTTACGACGCCATCAATATTTCGAATCAGCATATTCCACCCACCCCCCGGTCATTACCAGAGCACGATCAAATTCGGAAATTGAAAAAGATACCTCTAAATGGTGATTTTTAGTGGTTATGATGAATATATTTTTTTCAAGATTGGTTTCAAGATTGGTTTCTTTGTCGGCAAAATCTCTGAAGATACGGTCCATGGCTTCAGCCGGAAGTTCCACTGCCATCATACCGCAGTTAAACATGTTCTGTCTGAAAATTCTGGCAAAACTTTCTGCTATAACCAGGTTAATGTTGTTCACCTCAAGTGCCCATGCTGCATGTTCTCTGGAAGACCCGCATCCGAAGTTTGTCCTTGTGATGACAACGTTCTTTTCTTGAATATCAGTTCGGGGCATGAATCCATCGAGCTTGATATCTTCTAAAAGATAGGGCCCAAGTGCCTGCTTGGAAATCTCTGAAAGATATTTCGCCGGAATAATTTCGTCGGTGTTGATATCATTTCTATCAAGAAAGAGTACTTTTCCACTAAAATTTTTCATGATATGTCCTTCAACCTTTGAAAAGTCTGGAATTTGCAATGTAACCCGCGATGGCTGTAGCTGCCGCTGTAGCAGGACTTACAAGGTGCACCATACCTCCTTTGCCCATGCGTCCGTTGAAATTTCTGTTTGTTGTGGATGCACAGACTTCGCCTTGGGCTAATACACCGTTGCTCATACCCAAACAGGCCCCACATGTGGGATTTGTAACGCAGAATCCGGCATCCAAAAATATTTTCAGAATCCCTTCCTCCATTGCCTGGCGGTAGATCTTTGGTGTAGCCGGAGAAACAATGCCCCGCACGGAATTGCTGATCTTTTGGCCGGCAAGCTCATTGGCAGCAACCCTAAGATCTTCGATTCTTCCATTAGTACATGACCCTATGTATACCTGGTCCACCTTTATGGCTTCCATTTCCTTGACCGGTTTTACCTGATCGGGTTTATATCCAAAGGTAACCATAGGTTCCAGGCGGCTTACATCATGCTCAATTACCTGATCATACCGGGCGTCAGCATCAGAAAGAAACCGGCCAAAATCATCAAGAGCTTCTTTTTTATCGGAATATTCATTTTTAATGAACTCCCATAAATATTCAACCGTTGTCATGTCAGGAAGGCAGATCCCCGAGGTTGCACCGGCTTCAACAGACATATTGCACAACGTCATCCTCGATTCCATGGTCATGGCATCCACAATCGGCCCGGTAAATTCCAGGACTTTGTTGGTGGCACCGTTAACTCCCAGACGACCAATTACAGAAAGGATTATATCCTTGGCCAGGACACCTCCAGGCATCTGGCCGCTGATGTTTACTTTAATGGTTGAAGGATAGTGAAAGGCGCAAACGCCTTTAAGAATTCCCACCTCAAGATCTGTGGTCCCGACTCCGGCGGCAAATGCACCGAATGCACCGTGAGTACAGGTATGAGAATCACCCATAATCACCGTAAAACCAGGGCGTACAAATCCTTTTTCAGGGAAAAGCACATGGCAGATCCCGTTTCTGCCAATATCAAAAAAATCAAGAATATTGTGACGCCTGGCCCAATCTCTGAGGATTTTGCCCTGCTCGGCGGTCTTTGAGTCTTTTGCCGGCGTAACATGATCAATAACAGCCTTGATTTTATTCGTATCAAAAACACGGTCCTTGTTGCGGGTGACCAGATCATTGATTGCCATTGGTGTTGTAATCTCATGACAGAATACTGCGTCCAGACGGATTACATGAATATCTTCTGCAGGGTTATCAACATGGTGAGCATTAAAAATTTTTTCGGCTATGGTTTTTCCCATTTGTTCCCCTTTTCATCTGAAACCTTTTTTCAAAGGTCTCAATCTGTGTCTGTTTTCAGCACGGATAAAAATGCAGACTGGGGGATCATTACCTGACCTACCATCTTCATCCGTTTTTTCCCTTTTTTCTGTTTTTCAAGGAGCTTACGTTTTCGGGTTATGTCACCACCATAACATTTTGCCGTGACGTCCTTTCTAAACGCCGAAACCGTTTTCCGGGCAATAATATTACCGCCAATAGCACCCTGGATGGCTATTTTAAACATCTGGCGCGGAATTTCATCCCGCAGTTTTTCACATGCGCGCCGTGCCCGTTCAACCCCCCTGTCCCGATGCACCAACTGGGAAAGTGCATCAACACGATCCCCGTTGATCAGAATGTCAACCTTGACAAGGTCGGTTTCCCTGAAATCTATCAATTCGTAGTCAAAAGATCCATACCCCTGGGTAATAGACTTAAGCATGTCGTAAAAATCATAAACAACCTCGGCCAGCGGAAGTTCAAATATCATCTCCAACCGATTATTGGTCATATACTGATAATTCTTATTAATCCCTCTTCGATCCAGGCAGAGCTTCATAACCGTTCCCATATACCGATCCGGTATTATAATGGAGGCACGGATAATCGGCTCTTTTGTGCTTTCAATCTTTGTAGGATCCGGGTATAAAGCCGGATTGTCAATAGTTAATGTGGAGCCGTCATTCATGACAATCTTGTATCTGACCGAAGGCGCCGTAAGTATCAAAGAAAGATCGTATTCACGTTCAAGACGCTCCTGAACAACCTCAAGATGGAGTAGCCCTAAAAAGCCGCAGCGGAAGCCGAATCCCAGAGCCACGGACGTATCTTTTTCATAAATAAGGGAAGCATCATTCAGCTTCAGTTTTTCCAGACCCGTGGCCAGTTCCTCATAGCCATCAGAAGCAACCGGGTAAATCGAAGAAAAAACAACCGGTTTTGCTTCCTTGAATCCGGACATGGACATTTCACAGGGGCGGTCTTTTAAGGTAATGGTATCCCCGCATCGGGTGTCGCTGACCGTCTTTATACCTGCTATCATATAGCCTACCTGGCCTGCTGAAATTTCTTTCTGTGGTATACGGTTGATCTGAAAAATCCCGACTTCCTCAACCTTATAAACGGCCTTATTTGACATAAAAGTAATTAGATCTTTTGGCTTTACTCTTCCCTGAAAGACCCGAAAGTAAACAATGGTTCCCCGAAAAGGATCATAGTGGGAGTCAAAAATCAAAGCTTTAAAGGGCGCATCCGGATCTCCTGCGGGAGGCGGCAGATAATTTACGATACCCTCAAGTACATCTTCGATGCCAATGCCTTCCTTGGCTGATATAAGTATGGCAGCTTCCGGATCCAGTCCCAAGTCTTCTTTTATCTGTTCTTTTACCCAGTCAACATCAGCCGATGGCAGATCTATTTTATTGATTATGGGTATAATTGCAAGGTCATGTTCAAGGGCCAGGTAAAGGTTGGCCAGGGTCTGAGCCTCCACTCCCTGGCTGGCATCTATCAAAAGCAATGCCCCTTCACAAGAAGCAAGTGCCCGGGAAACTTCATAAGTAAAGTCCACGTGTCCGGGTGTATCTATGAGATTTAAGGAATAGGTCTGATTATTCTTTGATTTATAAGGCAGACAAATCGTCTGGCTTTTTATGGTAATACCCCGTTCCCTTTCGATGTCCATGGTGTCTAGTATCTGATCTTTAAAATCCCGGTCCATAACCACATTGGTCACCTGTATCAGGCGATCGGAAAGAGTCGATTTGCCATGATCAATATGGGCTACAATGCTGAAATTTCGTATGTTTTTCATTATAGTTAATAATACCTCTTTGTACAGCTGCGGAAATCAAAAGTCTGTTGACACAATCTGGATTTAAAGTTACAATATTAGTTTTTAACAGGACCATACTGCGGTTCTGCGACGATTTTCGATAAATTAAAGCAAAGAAGACGTCTTTTATCAAATTGTTATTAAATATGTCAACCCCGGTACTAGGACTCACGAAAAAATAACATATATTCCTATAAAAAGAAATTGGGCGGATACAAAAGAAATGGATGAACACATTTTAATAGTCGACGACGATACTGCCATAAAAGATTCGATACACGAATTTATAGAAAGGTCAGGATATAACTCTTTAACGGCTTCCAGTGCGGAAGAGGCGCTCGAATTGTTAAAATCAAACCGTGTGAATGTGATAATAACTGATATAATGCTACCTGGCGAGGATGGTCTCCACCTCACTGACCTTGTAAAACAAAATCATGATATAGATGTCATTGTGATGACAGGTTACAGTAACGATTATTCTTATTCGGAAGCCATAAACAAAGGAGCCAGCGATCTTATCTTCAAACCCTTTCGTTTCGAAGAACTGCTGCTAAGATTAAAAAAAGTATTGAAAAATCGGCAAGTACTCCAAGATCGTGCCCGGGTAGTCGACAAACTAGAGGAACTTGCAATAACAGACGGTCTCACAAAACTATATAATTTAAGGCACTTTTATAATCAGCTCGAAGTCGAGATTGGCCGGAGTAATCGCTACGGCCATTCACTTTCACTTTTGCTTTTGGACATTGATAACTTCAAAGTGTATAATGATTCATATGGCCATCTTGAAGGTGATAAAATACTGGTCAGGCTTAGCCAGATTATTAAGTCATGCCTCAGAAACATGGATTCCGCCTACAGATATGGCGGAGAGGAATTTACTGTTATCCTGCCGGAAACAAAAGGTAAAAAGGCAAAAAATGTCGCCAACAGGATAAAGACTGCTGTGGAATTAGAAAGATTTTTTCTGGAACCCGATAAAATTTCAACAATAACCATAAGTATAGGTCTTACTGAATATTTTAAAAAAGAACAACGATCAACATTTATTAAAAGAGCTGACCAGGCAATGTATAATTCAAAAGCCAAAGGCCGAAATAGAATTTCCTCCCTCTTTGTTGAGCCAGCTTCTGATCAAGATAACAATGCTTAGCCTTACCTTCCCGCAAACCAAACATTCAATCGGTTACCGATAGTTCATGCAAGAATAACTGGTCACACATTTTGCGTCGTGAACAATGATTTTAAGGTCAAAAGTGATAAACTCACAAAAAGTCCGATTTAGACGGTTTTGAAAATATTACCCCTTCAGGTATAATTAAAGAGTAAATGAAATCATGAAAAAATTTGCAAAAATCGAATTGGAACAAAAGTTAAAAGAAGCAAGAAAAGAAATTGAACATTATAAAAAAATTGCAAAAGAAACCGGAAGCATTTGTTTAAGAGAAACGGAAGCGTTATCACAACTTATTTTATGGCGTAAACAGGCCGAGGAGGAACTGCGGGAGAACGAGGAGAGATATCGTACAGTAGTAGAAGACATGCCCGCGATGATTTGCCGGTTCCGTTGTGATGGGACATTAACTTTCGTCAATAGTGCCTATTGTAATTATTTTAACAAAAAAGAAGAAGAATTGATAGGGCAAAATCTTTTCCAGTTTATCCTTAAGGAAGAGCAAAACAAAGTAAAAAATCATTTCATGTCCCTGGATCAAAAAAGACCTACGATAACATATGAACATCAAGTCATAGCACCGGATGGGGAAATTCGATGGCAGCAATGGACCGACCGGGCTCTTTTTGACGATCAAAATCATCTGGTAGAATATCAATCTATTGGAAGGGATATCACCGAAGAAAAACTCGCACTTCAAGAAAAAAACAAACTGGAAGCACAGCTTCAGCAAGCACATAAATTGCAGGCTATAGGTACACTGGCCGGCGGCTTTGCCCATAATTTTAACAACCTGCTTATGGGAATCATCGCAAACATATCTATAATGCTTTTAGATATTGATTCGGATCATCAGCATTATAAATATTTAAAGAACATTGAGAAGCAGGTTGAAAATGGATCTAAGCTGGCAAGTCAGCTTACCGGATATGCGAGGGTTGGCAGATATAAGGTCAAGACGATTAATCTAAACCAATTACTGAAAGAAACCTCCGATACTTTTAAAATAGCCAAAAAGGGAATCATAATTCATCAAAATTTTTCTGATAATTTATATGGAATAGAGGCAGACAGAGGACAGATTGAGCAGGTTCTATTGAATCTGTATATTAATGCTGCAGATTCCATGCCTAAAAGAGGGGACCTTTTTTTAAAAACGATAAATGTTACAGATAAGGATATATCCGGTAAGCCCTATAATCCAAAGCCCGGGAACTATGTTTTGTTGACGGTTAGAGATACCGGTGCAGGCATGGACAAAGAAACCAGAGAACACATCTTTGAGCCATTTTTTACAACAAAAGGTCTTTCCAAAGGCACAGGCCTTGGATTGTCTTCCGCTTATGGCATAATAAAGGGACATGGTGGATATATAGATGTTGATTCTGAAAAGGGCTACGGTGCAACTTTCAATATTTATCTACCGGCCACCAAAAAAGAAGTAAAAAAAGAAAAAGAGTTGCCTGTAGAAATTATAAAGGGCAACGAGACGGTACTGCTTGTAGATGATGAGGATATGGTTGTTGAAGGCTGCAGGGAGATGTTAACTAAAATGGGATATAATGTCTCGATAGCCAGAAACGGAAAGGATGCACTCGAGATATACAAGGAAAACCAGGATAAGATTGATATAGTCATCATTGACATGATTATGCCTGAAATGAACGGTGGCGACACTTATGACAGATTAAAAAAGATGAATCCTGATATAAACGTCCTTTTGTCCAGCGGTCACAGCATCAATGGTCAGGCAACAAAAATACTCGAACGGGGCTGTAACGATTTTATCCAGAAACCTTTTAATATTGAGGTTCTGTCAGAGAAGATAAGGGAGATTTTGGGTAAAAAATAGTCTTCAGACAACCCTTTGTCTAAAGTCTGCAAGTTCCGCATCGGTCGGATATACAAGACATCATTTTTCAGTCAACTTTTTACGAGTTTATCAACTATTTGACGGTGTCTAAACTATGAATTCATACCAGCAAGAACAGGCCGAATCGCTGACCATGGTGCAACGTTGCCTTGCGACTCTTTCCCCATCCGAAAAACAGGTACTCGAGGTGAAAATTGCTGATTATCTGTTGTTCCGAGATGAAGTCGATACTTTTCTGTCCGAGCATTTTAGCAATCTATGCACGAAAAAGTGCTACGAGAGCAAGCTCAGTGCCTGCTGCTCTCGTGAAGGCATCATTACCTTTTTCGGAGACATGGTCGTCAATACACTGGCCTCTTGCAACGAAGAGATCAATGCCCTGCTGGAGGCGCTGCAAAAACCCAACACCGGATTTAAATGTATTTATCTCGGGAATAATGGTTGTTTATGGCGTGTTAAACCGATAGTTTGTGAGATGTTTCTCTGTGAGCAGGCCAAGAAAGAGGTGTTCAGGAAAAAAGCATGGGCCGAAGATGCCTGGGAAGAACTAAAACAACGCAAGAAGCTGTATACCTGGCCGGACCGGCCGGTCCTTTTTGATGATCTTGAACTTTATTTCATGGACGCGGGATATTCTTCACCCCTGATGTACCTGCATAACAGCCCTGGGTTGCTTAGAGTAAAACAACTGGGCACTTTCCCTTGATATTAACTACCTTTATTATCAATTCCACTGCTATTCACTGTTTTAATAAAAATCGTTTAGTACATTATCCAGTTCATTTATGGAAATTTTATCCACAAATGGTTTGCCGATACCTTCAAGCAACACAAAGTTTATAAGATCTCCCTGACGTTTTTTATCCTTTCGCAAAGCGTCAAGCACCGTTTTTCTGTCTGCCTGAAGACTGATGGGAAGTTTAAGATCCCGTAGTAAATTTTTGATCCTTTGGGCATCTTTGGCCTGCAAATGTCCTTTTTTAACGGAAAGTTTCGAAGCCATAACCATACCGGCACTTACAGCCTCTCCGTGGCGAACGCCTATTGTTTTTTCAATAGCATGCCCAAATGTATGACCGAAATTGAGCTTGCGGCGCTCTCCTTTTTCTTTTTCATCCTGACTTACAATGGCTGACTTGATTACGACAGAATCATAAACAAGTCTTTCTATGACTGCGGCATCAAGCGCTGACGCTTTTTGATAATTTTCCTCAAGATATTGAAACAGATCCGCATCTCCTATGGCCGCATGTTTTACAATTTCCGCCAGTCCGCATAAAACCTCTTTTTCAGGCAGGGTGCTTAAAAGATTAAGATCGCAGATGACGAATTCGGGTTGGTTGAAAACCCCGACCATATTTTTGTATCCTTTGAAATTGACACCGTTTTTTCCACCCACACTGGCATCAACCTGTGAAAGAAGGGTTGTGGAGACAAAACCGAATTTCATACCGCGCAAAAAGGTTGATGCTACAAAACCGGTAATATCACAGACAATACCTCCGCCTATTCCGATGATAAAAGTTGAACGATCAACTCCAAGCTCTAATAGTTTCCCGTAAATATTGCGGACAGTATCGAGATTTTTTATTTTCTCACCGGTTTGGATGGTTATGACGGGATGTAACGGAAAATTATTTTGATAAAAACGTTTTACATTAACATCGGTGATAATAACAACATTCTCCCCAGGGATGTAGTTGCCCAGATTCTGCAATTTCTCGCCGACCCGTATCGTTGAATTTTTTGAACTGCCATGAATTTCAAGGGTTTTCATTATATGTCCTCACTTTTTTAGTATTTTCGTATAGTTATTTTGACAAAAACATGTGAAAACCGCAACAATAAATTAATGTAAGCCTATAACATATAAAAATCGTTCCCTGTTCAAGGTGCAGGAAATAATAGTTAATAAACAACGGTTAACAATTGATCATTAGATCTGGGTTCAGGTCTTAATTTTAAAAACAGTACTTGACAGCCGTAAAATAGTTGAGTAAAGAAATATAAGAATATCGATTAGGAAACCAATTTGATGCTAATACGCTATCTCAACAGATTTCAATACGATTTTGGACGTTTCTTTTTTAGTTTTAGAAGCGTCCGTCCGGTTGCGTAGCGCCTAAAGTTACAACGCCCCGGATGGACCAGAGCCGGTCTGTCCGGGGTTTATTTTTTAAAGCCCCGGGAAATAGAATCTCGGGGCTTTTTTTATGGGGTTTATTTTGTCCTGAAAAACCTGGCCCTTTGGGCCAGGTTTCTTTACCTTAATTCAAAGGAGGGTTACCATGATTCTGGTACTGGAAAAGGGAATTACGCAGGATCAAAAAAGCAATATCCGGAGCATATTGTTCAGTGAGGGCTATATTGTTCGTGAAATGTCCGAGGCTGGACAGAACGTACTGGGAGCGGTGGGCAAGGGAAGCAAAAAATCCGATTTTTTCGAACAGCTTCCCGGCATAGCCAAAGTAATCCCAATATCCACATCGTTTAAACTTGTAAGTAGACAGTTGCATACCGAAGATACTCTTGTCCAGGTTGGGGATGTGGTTGTGGGTGGAGAACGTATTACTATTATTGCCGGACCGTGTGCGGTTGAGAGCAGGGAACAGGCCCTGACCATTGCCAGAGAGGTAAGGAGATACGGGGCTGTTCTGTTTCGCGGCGGCGCCTTCAAACCGAGAACTTCCCCTTATTCATTCCAGGGGTTGCAGGAAGAGGGGCTCAAAATTTTAGCCGAAGTCCGGGAAGTTACCGGTCTCGGTGTTGTTACCGAAATAACGTCACCCGCTCAGGCGGACATGATGATGAAGTATGTAGATGTCGTACAGGTTGGGGCACGCAACATGCAGAACTTTGAACTTTTAAAGTGCGTGGGTCGTATCGGAAAACCGGTGGTTTTAAAAAGAGGGCTTTCATCCACTATTGAGGAATGGCTGATGTCCGCCGAATATATTCTTTCGGAGGGAAATGAAAAGGTTATTTTATGTGAACGGGGAATTCGTACCTTTGAACCCTATACCCGTAACACTCTTGATCTTTCCGCAATCCCTGTACTTAAGACACTGACCCATTTGCCGGTGATTATCGATCCAAGCCATGCAACCGGTATCCGTGAAAAAGTCAGTCCCATGTCACGGGCTGCAATTGCTGCAGGTGCAGACGGATTGATGATAGAAGTGCATCATGACCCGGATCGGGCACTTTCCGATGGCCCCCAGAGCCTTTACCCAAAACAGTTCGGTCAACTGACGCGGGACATTTATGTGATCGCACCGGTTGTCGGAAAACAACTCGATTTTGACTATCTGGATAAGGCTAAAGCCGTCGACCACTTAAGTAAAACCAACGGAACAGGAATACAAAGGGCTGCTTTCTTGGGTGAAATAGGCACTTTCAGTCATAAGGCCTGTACTCAGTATTTTGGGACCCAGGTAGCAGCCGTGCCTGCACCTTCATTCAAGGCTATTTTCGAGGCGGTAAAAGATGGGGAAGTCGATTTCGGTGTGGTGCCTTTGGAGAATTCCCTCACGGGCAGCATACATGAGAACTACGATTTTCTACTGGAATATGATTTGAAAATTGTGGGGGAAATCACATTGCGCATTATACATTATCTGATCGGCCATCCTGAAGCCAGGGCTGACACCATCGGACGGGTATTTTCTCTCCCCATGGTTTTTCAGCAATGCCGTCAGTTTCTTGATCGCCATGAAAGCTGGGAACTGGTACCTGTCAAGGACACTGCCGGAGCTGTTAAAAAGATTAGCGCATCGGCTAATCCTGTCGATGCAGCTATTGCAAGCAAGGAGGCCGCCGAAATGCACGAGATGGCGGTCATTGAGGAAGGAATAGAGACAAATCCGCGAAATTACACCCGTTTTGTTGTCATAGGTATTGATCAACTCGAAAAAGGGCCACGGCAAAAATCGTCTCTCATTTTTTCAACCGGAAACCAGCCGGGAGCCCTTTATGAGGTTTTGAAAATATTCGCCGAAAACCATGTTAACCTGGTGAAGCTCGAATCACGGCCCATCCATGGGAAACCATGGGAATACATGTTTTATGTGGACCTTGAGGCGGATGCTGGATCGGAAACATTAAAACCGACATTCGATTTACTTGAAGAAAAAACAGATTATCTTAAAATTCTGGGTAGCTATTAAAACGAGAGGTGTCCTGACCATTTCAATGTTGACAATTGAGAAATTAGCGATTAAAATTTTTCTATTATTAATTTTTCAATAAAAATTAGTGAAAGGAGAAAAATTATGATTCGAAAATCTACATACAAAGTTCGTGTTACACGTAGAGAAGCCCTCCATGTCCATGATGAGTACGGCCATTCGCTTATGCTGGTTGAATTGGAAGGTGAGCCCCTTCACTATGAGGTGGGTGTGGCCGGTGAATTCGTCTCCCGCCGCAGTGTCAATTTCCATGACCGCATAGGAGGCAGCGGCCCCATGCAGGGTTATGCGGTAACGAATTTCCAGTACGGTTCGGTTTACAGTAAATTTGAAGGTGATCGTGACAGGGAAAGCAAACTCACAACCGGCACGTGGGAAACCTATAGAGGGACAGGCAAGCTGGATAACATCAAAGGCAAGGGGACATTCAAGGTCACATCAGGAGAAGTTCCGGGTGAATTCATTCTTGAAATGGAAGGCAAATATGAACTTTAATTAAGCCGAGTTCAGGGATTGCTATAAAACAACTAAAGCCGGGTTATTGCCCGGCTTTTTTTATTGCTCTGTGTTCAA
>JAFDBA010000110.1 GCA_019313505.1 Deltaproteobacteria bacterium | reverse complement strand
CGCCGACTTTCACCGACAGCGATAAATTATGTATCCCATCTTTTCGCCTGGGGTGAAGAAAATGCCCGTCTATGGCGCCAATACCCCGACCTTCCCAATGGAATACCGATTCATATTACCGGAAACCCTCGAGGAGATATGCTTCGGCCCGAAATCCACAGCTACTTTGCACAGGAAGCAGAAAAACTGTGCACAACTCACGGAGATTTCATCCTCATCAACACCAATTTCAGCAACGTAAACGCCTTTTATCCAAGCCAGAATCTCTTCCTGCCGCAGGTCAAACCCGATGAGGAACCAAGGTTCGGGCGTGGGGCCGTGGGCATGAGCCGGGAGTATGCCGAAGGCCTACGGGATTACAAAAAAGCGATTTTTGAGGACTTCAAGGGAATCATTCCCACCCTCGAAAAGGTGTTTCCGAACCACACCATTATTGTCCGACCTCACCCGACAGAAAATCCTCAAGTTTATCATGAGATCGCTTCTCGGTGTGAGCGGGTGCGGGTGACAAACGAAGGCAACGTCATTCCCTGGCTCCGCGCAACCAAGGCGCTCGTTCACAACGGTTGCACCACCGGGGTAGAGGCCTATCTTATGGGCATTCCAGCTGTTGCTTACCAAGCAACGGTCAATGACTACTATGACTGCGGTTTTTACCGGTTGCCCAATTTTCTCAGCCACCAGTGCTTCAATTGTGATGACTTAGTGACAACGCTCGAAAAAATCCTATCAGGCGATCTGGGCGCCGCCAAGGGAAGGGAACGCAGGGCGCTTATGGGAAGCTATCTTGCGGCCCAGGACGGCCCTTTGGCCTGTCAGCGAATCGTCGAGGTACTCGAAAGTATTGTGAACGATCACTCCGAGACTACCAAGCCATCACTAAAAAATAGCCTGCATGGTCGCTTCTCGGCAGCCAAACGCCGTGCAGTGAAACGCATCAAGTCCTACATGCCCAAATCAAAATACCGTCCTGAATTTCAGCGTCATCGATATCCGGGGCTTTCCCTCAGTGCCTTGTCTGCCAAGGTTTCACGTTTTCAGACTTTGCTCGGCGAGAGTCAAACCCTTACCGTGGAACAACTCTCCGACCATATCTTTCGGATTAGGAAGCAGCGGGATGTTTGACACGAACCCTGGAGTGCCACATGTGGAATAAGCAAGCACCTGTGCCCAACAAGGGAGAACAGATGGTCCGCTATCATTCAACGCAGGGCAAGTACGCTCCCTACGGGACCGGCGGATAGCCGATGATACAAAATTTGCACGCCTTGAATTTGAACTTTTTACGAAACCGTCTAAATCGGACTTTTTACGACGCCATCAAAATTGATATATGCAAAAAATGATCGGTTGCAGCGATTCCTGCGGAATCAAGCCGAGGTAGAGACCGGTTGCCCTTTCTGACCGTGCTTTTCTAAAAATTGGGCTACACCGTCGTCTAATCGGTAAGCTCTATCTGTTGCATTTAAAAAGGCGTTTTGATGTGAAATTGCCAGAATCGTGAGTTTTCCCCTTAGTTGACCCAGGGTTTCGCAAATATCCGCTTCCCTGGCAGGATCCAACGCGCTGGTCGCTTCGTCCAGAATCAACAGTTGCGGTTTGTGCACCAGGGCCCGTGCAATGGTAATTCGCTGACGTTGACCGCCTGAAAGCATACCACCCCGTTCGCCAACGAGGCTATATATTCCGTCTTGCATTTCGTTGACAAAATCCCATGCACCCGCATTACGCAGGGCATGTTCCACATCTTTTTCAGTAAATTTCGCATCGCCCAGTGTCACATTAACAAGCACTGTATCATTCAAAAGCAGCGTTTCCTGAGGCACATAACCAATCATTCGACGCCATGTCCTGATGTCCACCTCGGCCAGGGGAATATCGTCGATCCAGACCGTGCCTTCCCGGGGCGCTAAAAGGCCGGTGACCAGGTCGACAATTGTCGTTTTTCCTGCACCTGATGGCCCAATAATTACTGAGAATGATCCTTTGGGAAATAATAATGATACATTTTTCAGGATAAAGCGCTTTTCATAGGAAAAACTTACCCCCTCAAAACGTATTGAATGTTTAAAAGAAGGTTGGATAGTTCCAATAGAATTTTCATGTTCCTTCTGAGCTTCTTCGACTTTTGACCACAGTGACCAATAGGCGCTTTCACAAACTACCATGAACTGGTAGTTCTTTTGGGCTTTTTGAAGCGTTTTTAATATCTTCACCAGCATATAGACCATAATTAAAACATTGGAAAGGGGCAGTTTCCACCATATCAGCGCCACATAAAGTCCAAAAGCAAAAAAAATAGTAAGCAAAGGTTCCTGAAGTGCGCGCATGGCTTCCTTGCTGAAAACCTGCTTCTGTAAGGCCTTATTAAGACTTGTGGTTTTTCTTTGCAGCACCGAATCCGCCATGTTTTCCCGGCCCATAGCTTTAAGCGGTTTGATTGACTGAAGCGTATCCGTTAAAATGGAAAGCGACGATTTAAGCAGTCTGGTTTGGCGTTTGCCGGCTTTTCTGGCTTTTATTACAAGATATTGAAGGGCATATAATATAATTGATCCGGCGCTTAAGGTTATCAGGGTTGCCTTCCACGACAGCATCATGGCCACAATTCCGTATACAACCGCGTACAAAAGAGATGCTATTGTCCGGATGCCATACAGGTAAGCATCGGCAGATCGGCTGGCCTCCGTGGCAAAAGCATTGGTGAATCGACCGATCGGCTGATGGACATAATATTCCCAGCGAGTTGCAAACAAAGCGCGAATAAGATCCAAACGAAGATCGGTCGCCACCTGAGCAACCATGTATCCGACCCGTTTATTGGCTATTAAAACCATCACGGCTTTCAATAAAATGCTCAAGACGAAAATAATCAGCAAAAGACCGACCGTTGGCGTCATTCCTATAGTTCCAAAAAAGCCGGTTATTGCCTGTTCAAGTGCGGATTTGGATGCATGTGCAGAGACGGCGGACCCGCTGGGGGTGTCTATGGCAATACCCAGCAACGGCAACAGCATGGACATACCAAAACCTTCGGCGATACCTGCAAAAAGCAGGGCAACAAGTGTAATGGTACTCTGAACAGGATAACGGCGGATTAAGGTGATGAGTAGGCGCATGACTAAACCGTCATTTTTAATTGCGGAGATGGCTGACAATCCATATCGAGAGTTTATCTTAAGGCAGCAAAAGCATCGCCGATTTTGTCCACCTGTTCCCTTGTGTGTGCGGCACTCAGGCTGCAGCGAAGCAGTGCCCCCCCGTCAGGCGTAGCCGGCGGTAATACCATATTTACATAAACGCTGCGTTCCAATAGCCCGTCCCAAATTGCAAACGCTTCTTCCGCGTCTTTGTAGCGGACTGCGATAATGGGGCTCGCTTCCGGTCCAACACGGAAATCAAGATCTTTTAGCCGTTGATATAGTAAATTGGCATTATCCCAGAGCCGGCGTCGTAGCTCTGGCTGTGAACGCATTATCTGCAGCGCCGTGCGGGTGGATGCAATGATTGATGGAGATGATGATGCGGTAAACACATAGGATCTGCTTGCATAGCGAACAAGATTAAGTTCCGGATGGTTGCTGGTGCAAAAGCCGCCAATCGCACCCAGGCTTTTGCTGAATGTACCGACCACGAAATCAACGCTGTTCTCAACACCCGTTTCCTCTGCCAACCCACGACCGTTTTGTCCGAGGACTCCCAAAGAATGTGCTTCATCTACCAGTAGATACGCCCCATACTTATTTTTCAAAGTGGCGATATCTGCCAATGGCGCCCGGTCTCCCAGCATACTGTAAAGACCTTCGACAACGATTAAAACATTTGTATTTCGTTTTGTGAGCCGTCGCAAGCGCTTTTCCAGATCATTTGCATCGTTATGCCGGAAGCGGATAACTTCGGCATCCCCCAACCGACATCCATCATATATGCTGGCATGGCAATCAGCATCTAAAAGAATGACTTCCCCGGAGCCCACCACGGTTGACAGCATTGCCAGGTTGGCAATATAACCGGTTGAAAACACAATGGTGTTGAGACGATTAAAAAAATCGGACAGTTCTTGCTCTAAAGCCACGTGCCCTGAGAATGTCCCATTGGCCATCCGTGACCCGGTTGTGCCGGTACCCTCTTTTTGAACTGCCTGGCACGCTGCCCGAATACATTCCGCATTAAACGTCAAACCTAAATAATTATTACTTCCGGCGAGGAGCACGGTACGGCCGTTCACAACGGCTTCGGTACCTGAAATAACATCCTCCATGACGATGTTAAAAAAGTCGCCGCAATTTTTCTCTATTGCCTCTCGGGCTTCAGCCAGTTGTTGAAATTTGTCAAAGATGCCCATAACGATTTATTCTTAATTAATTTTTTGGATTTGCAGTTCTAAATCTTTTACAGTGCGAACATCCGAAAGTATATTTATGGGTAT
The DNA here is from genome assembly GCA_019313505.1 of Deltaproteobacteria bacterium. Lineage (GTDB taxonomy): Bacteria > Desulfobacterota > Desulfobacteria > Desulfobacterales > UBA11574 > S5133MH16. The sequence goes on along the minus strand of JAFDBA010000110.1, from coordinate 3,626 downwards.
CGAAATATCCAAGCTGTCTTCCAGGCTTTCCACAATTTTCATAACTTTCAAAGAATCGAGGCCCAAATCAGTCACCAGGGCCGTCTCTGGTGTAATCTCCAGGCCGTCCGGCACTAATGGTTTCAGTATATCAAGAATTTGTTGCAACACCTCTTCGTTTGCTTGCATGGGATTCAACTTTTCTTTATTTTTCAATTATCGCTTTGCCGTAATGTTCGACGCAGGCCTTCTTCCAGTGTAACTTTCGGGGTCCAGCCCGTGTCACTGTTTAATACCGTATTATCACAAACCCAGTTGGGATGGGTCAGTTCTCTGACCTTTCCGGGAGTCAGCATTGGTGCGCGGCCCAAAACCCGTGCCGCCATTAGATTAAGCGATGCCACAAGTTTTACAAAAGATACCGGAATCTTTGCTCGGTATATGGGTCTGCCGTTCAAGCGCGCAACGGCATCTATTACATCTTGCCACATGTAACCGCCCGTATGTCCGTCATGCAGTTCATAAAAACAACGAGAACGCTTCCCTCGATGCAGCCAGTAAACGATCGCTTCTGCCAAATCCTCCACGTATAGGAGGGAAATACGGCTTTTGTCGGATCCGATTATCGGTGTGATTCCTCTATGCATCCATTGAAAAAGCGGAAGCATTTCGCGATCTCCGGGCCCATAAACTACAGGAGGTCGAAAAATGACCCATGGCATTCCACCTGATTTAGATGCCAGTACTTTTTCCCCCTTTCGTTTACTTGCGGCATAATACGAAAGGTCAGGCTCCCGTGCAGCCAGAGAGGATATTAATAAAAAGCGCGGTTTGGGGTGCTGTTCAGTTGCCGCTCGTACCAATCTTGCCACGCCATCAACATTTGTGCGTTCGAAATTCACCTGATGGATACCGCGAACGGCTCCTGCGCAGTGCACAACCGCTTCTGCACCGCCAACCAGACGCCGGAGGCTTCCCATGTCTTCAAGGTCACCTGTAATCCACTCTGATGCAATTTCATTCGGTTGCTTGTGAATCGACGTGGGGCGAACCAATGCCCGAACCTGCCAATCGGTAGATGCCAGCCGTCGGGCCAACACACTGCCGATGAATCCCGTAGCACCGGTTATCACAATCGTTCGAGACATAAAACTTTTCAGTATTCGCCTGTTTTGGCGATATTAACACATCCCGCATAATTATGTGGTATAAGGCTGTGCGTTGCGAATTTCTGGTTGATTAGCCGCAATCCGCTTCAGGTACTCCTTTCGTGCTCTATAGCGAGATGGCTTTCCAGACGTAGTCTGGCTTAAGGTGTTTCGAGGTACGAATTCAATTATGCAGTCAATGCCCAACTCCTCAAAGATCAGCCGATGTAATCGCTTTTTCAGGTCGGTGAGTCTCTGTTTGTCGGATTCACGGCACTGAACCATCAGAACTGCCAGTTCCTTACCATTCGAGTCCGCTAACGAGAAGGCCGACGTATCTCTTGTCCTTATTTCCGGCTGTAATTCCGCAAGGTACTCAATGTCCTGTGGCCAAATGTTGCGGCCATTGATGATAATCAGATCTTTTTCCCGTCCTGTGATGATAACACTATCCCCGATTTGATAGGCCAGATCTCCGGTGTTTAGCCAACCGCCCGGAGAAATAACGTTCTGAGTGGCTTTAAGATCTCCAAAGTAGCCGGACATGACGCTGGGCCCACGGACGTGGAGGGTGCCGCATTGGCGCTCCGGAAGTGCCCTCCCCGTTGAGTCCCGAACCTCTAATTCATATCCGGGAAGCGGTACTCCACAATTGGCAAAGGTATTTGATTTCCCATTCCCTGTATCGGGGTTGACAGGTACAGCCTTTTGATGTTTTGCAAGAAGATCGGCATCAACGTGATCCGTCTGCAGGCCTTTACCCAGTGGCCCGAAGCATACTGCCAGGGAACATTCCGCCATTCCGTAGCACGGTAAAAACGCACCCTCGTCGAAACCACTGGGTTTTAGAAGATCGGCAAAATGCTCAAGCGAGTCGGTGCGAATCATTTCCGCACCCACACCGGCCACCCGCCATGCGCTTAGGTCATAGTTACGCGCTTCATCCGCCCGAAGGCGCCAGGCCGTCAACTCATAGCCTAACGGCGGACTGAAGGATATCGTCCCCCGATTTTCAGACATGAGTTTCAGCCATAAACGGGGACGCATGGCAAAATCCCGGCTATTTAGATAATCGACTGATATTTGGCCTGCCATCGGGGCCAGCAGCAGGCCCACCAGTCCCATGTCGTGAAAATAAGGGAGCCAGGATACGGCACGATCACCGGATCGAAGCTTGACACCATATTCAATGATTGACAACAGGTTGCTTAGAACCGCTTTCTGGGTGATCATTACGCCTCGCGGAAAGCGGGTGCTGCCCGAAGTATATTGCAGATAAGCCAACTCCGTTGAACCTATGGGATGTAATGGGGTATTGGATTCCGGAAGCTTATCATAGTCTTGCGGGCTTCCCACAAAACGGACATTCAATTTTACGGCAGCTTCGGTTAAAAAGGGCAGAAAATCATCATTAGCCATGGCAAGTTCCGGCTGACAGGTCAAAAGTAATCGCTCAAGCTGAGTAATGTATGCCTTGCGACCACCTAATTGAATCTGAGCCGGTAGCGGAACCGGTGTTAACCCTGCATATTGGCAGGCAAAGAAAAAGCGATCGAAGTCGCGACCACCTAATTGAATCTGAGCCGGTAGCGGAACCGGTGTTAACCCTGCATATTGGCAGGCAAAGAAAAAGCGAACGAAGTCCGGATGGGTATCTGCCACGAGGGCCACCCGCGAGCCTCGGGTTGTGCCCAGGTTGATAAGCCTTCGTGCCAGCATTCGGGCCTCTTTTTGCAGTTTTTCGTAGGGAAGGACTGCATACAGCTTGCCCCCCCCGGAATAAAAGTTGTATCCGGTTTGTCCTTGGGCGGCGTAATCTAAAGCTTCGGTAAGTGTCGAAAAATATTTTTTATTTCGCGACGGCAACTTATTTATAGTCGGTGTTGCTTCCATAAAGCTTAATATTTCTCCTAAAACCAAGTTTATTCATTAATTCCAATTTGTGCCCACTTTGCATAAGTACTCGATAAATAGTGCCTGAACGAAAACTGTCTTTTCCGCCGATATCTGCGTCAGACTCAAATTTTAATCCTCAAAATACTCAATGTATTCGTGCCTGCCCCGTGAAATGCGAAGCCTATTTCTCTGGGGTCTTTACCCTAATACATTTAATTATATCTTAACGAAAAAATCAATTAATTAAGAGAGTATTACCGGTTTATTAAAAAAAAATAATATTTGAGCTGATCTTTGTTAATCTATAATGTTTGCAATGCTATGGCAACTTAAAAAATTTCGAGCACAACATGTTGTGTTTAAATATTATCTAATACCCAATATGTCGTGGTTAAAATTCCAAATTTTGACTCTTTACGAGGTCATCAATTTTTAATAATTAACATAAAATAACAGGTCAGTCCCCGAAATTCAATAGTCTATTTATCAACAGACTCATAAATACGTAATTTTTGTGTGTGTTTGGTAGTCCTTGTCGGTGTGATCCAGACAGCGACAGTCGGTATGGATAGAGTTGGTCAGAGCCCTTTTTCGGCTACAATC
>JAFDBA010000288.1 GCA_019313505.1 Deltaproteobacteria bacterium | reverse complement strand
AATCTCAGGATACTTTCATCGAATATTCCAGTCCATTTTTCCCGATCCGCTAATTCCAAAATCTGAGCAAGAGCGCAAACGCTATCTGCTTAAGAATCTAATTCTGCATTTTAGGCCATCAACTGTTCCGGAAAAGACGCTGAAGTTTTCTCTAACATGGGGTTTGGGCGGAATGGCGGCTTTGTTAATAATTCTACAGTTTGGAACGGGATTTTTGCTGAAGTTTGTCTACAAACCGATCCCTGTAGCCGCCTATACATCGATTCAGGTGTTGCAAAACGAGGTGATGTTCGGACAACTGATTCGCAACATTCACCACTGGTGTGCCAACTTTCTGGTGCTGATCGTGTTTCTGCACATGCTGCGGGTATTTTTCACCGGTGCCTTTCATCCGCCGCGGCAGTTTAACTGGATTGTCGGCCTGGGGTTGTTTGGCCTGGTGTTAACCGCCAATTTTACCGGTTACTTGTTGCCTTATGATCAATTGGCATACTGGGCGGTAACGGTTTCCACCGGCATGCTGGAATATATCCCTGGTATTGGTGTTCTGCTGCAAGAAATGGTGCGGGGTAGCAGCGACATCGGTCCGGCCACCCTGAGTATATTTTTTGCCATTCACACGGCCATGGTTCCGTTCGGGTTGATCATCTTGATGGCGTTTCATTTTTGGAGAACCCGCAAAGCTGGCGGTCTGGTCATTCCCAGAGCACCGCAAGAAGAGATCAAAGAAAAGCCGGTCCGTGTACCGACCCAGCCCAATCTGCTTGTCCGTGAGGTCGTGACGGCCTTGGTGCTGCTTGCATTCATTCTGGTCTTTGCAATGGTTTTTAACGCGCCCCTGGCAAGCAAGGCCAATCCCGGATTAAGCCCCAACCCTACGAAAGCGCCTTGGTATTTTAGTGGCATTCAAGAAATGCTTATGCATTTCCACCCATTGTTTTCGCTTTTCATTATTCCGATTTTGATTATGATCGCTTTGCTTGGTTTGCCATATATTGATTATGAGTCGAATATATCAGGTGTCTGGTTTGGTTCCTTTAAGGGACGAAAGACGGCGCTCGTTGCTGCAATTACTGCAACAATAGCAACTCCTGCAGGAATTTTGACAGATGAGTATATGATTGATCTTACCGCATGGATGCAGGGTGTGCCGCCTTCTATCAGCAACGGCTTAATCCCGTTTATGATAATTTTAGCCGGTAGTATAGGATTTTACGTTCTGATAAAACGCAAATATTCGGCCACGAATAACGAAGCCATCCAAACGCTTTTCGTTCTCTTTTTAGTATCATTTATTATTTTAACTGCAACAGGGATATGGTTCAGAGGTATTGGAATGAAATTGGTGTTGCCGTTCTAATTAAATTGAATCTCAATTGAGGTTAAAAGGTTATAATGCATGAAAAAGTAGAAAATCAACAAAATTCGACAAAGGCGTCTCGCAGATCTTTTTTCAACAAGCTCTGGATTTTCCTGGGATTTGTCGCTTTCGCCGAATTCATCAGTGTGGTGGGCGCATTTCTTCTTCCTCAAAAAAAAAGGATAAAAACCAGCAATTTTGGACCAATAATCGAAGCGGGTCCAGTTGAAAAATTCCCTCTCGATTCTGTAACCGCCTTCATCCGAGGTAAGTTTTACCTTTCCCGATTGGAAGACGGTGGGTTTCTGGCCCTGTCTCGCAAATGCACCCACTTGGGTTGTACGATTCCCTGGATATCCAAGGAAAAGAACTTTGCGTGCCCCTGTCATTCATCGGCGTTTGATATTCGAGGGGAGGTGATCAGCCCACCCGCTCCCCGAGCCCTTGATATCTATCATGTATGAGAAACTGGAAAATAACCGGATTTATTGCAACGATTGTTATCATTCTCGCCATTCCTATCTACTATCTGAAGGTGGAATACGGCCGGACACTTCAACATGAAAAGGAGGGAGAACCGCCTGCGACATTCGTAGGAAGTAAGAAATGCATGGACTGCCATAAAAAGGCGTATGACAAATGGCAAAATTCCCACCACGACCATGCTATGGATGTTGCCGATGAGAGTACCGTTCTGGGAGATTTTGACAACGCCGTGTTTGAAATACATGGGACGACCTCGCGCTTTTATCGAAAAGACGGCAGGTTTTTTGTTCATACCCAGGGACCGAACGGCAAGATGGCCGAGTTTGAAGTGACTCACACCTTTGGCTGGTATCCGCTGCAACAATATCTCGTTCCCTTTCCAAGCGGCCGCCTGCAATGTCTTCCCATCGCATGGGATGTGAGAGAAAAAAAGTGGTACCACCTCAATCCAGAAGAACCCCTTGATCCGAAAGACTGGCTGTACTGGACCAATGGGGGCCAGAACTGGAACGGCATGTGCGCCGAGTGTCACTCCACCAATTTAAAAAAGAATTACGATCTCAATGCCGATGCCTACAAAACAACCTGGTCGGATATAGATGTGGGGTGCGAGGCCTGCCACGGACCGGGTTCCCGACATGTGGATTGGGCTGAGATGCCGGACATGGCCCGGCCCCAGGTGGAGAATTATGAACTGGTAGTGAAAACCTCCGGAATCAACTCCCGTGAACTGGTGGAGTTGTGTGCGCCGTGTCATTCGCGCCGGGCCGCGCTGAGCGATTATACACATGCCGAACCCGACTTGCTGGACAGTATGCTGCCCACCCTCATTACCGAAGAAATGTATTTTGCCGACGGCCAGATTCTGGAAGAGGTCTATGTTTACGGCTCATTTACACAAAGCAAAATGTATCATCGTGATGTACGCTGCAACGACTGCCACGACGTCCACAGCGTAAAGCTGGTAAAAGAGGGCAACGATCTGTGTTTGCAGTGCCACAGAGCCCATGAGTACGATACCAAGGCACATCATTTTCACAAGCAGAGGGGCGCAAAAGGAGAGCCCATTAGATCCGTAAAAGGTAAGGTGTTGTTCGATGTCGGTACCGGTGCCGATTGTGTTCAGTGTCACATGCCGGGCCGGCACTACATGGGAATCGATTACCGTCCGGATCACAGTTTTAGGATTCCCCGCCCCGACCTCAGTGTTAAAATCAGCACGCCCAATGCGTGCAACCGTTGTCACATTGATAAAACCGCTCGATGGTCCGATCAAACCATCGCCAAATGGTACGGGCCGGGCCGCAGGCGACACTATGGTACCATTATCGATGCCGGCCGCAAAAGGCGACCCGAAGCCCGCAAGGATCTCATCCAATTGGCCGTGGATCCTCTTTATCCTGTGATTGTACGGGCCACGGCCATGGCTCTTTTAACCAATTATCCCGGTGAGGACAGCACCCGGGCCATAGAGCCGGCATTGATGGATGATGAGGCCCTGATCCGTCGTACGGCAGTTGAAAGT
>JAFDBA010000109.1 GCA_019313505.1 Deltaproteobacteria bacterium | reverse complement strand
TCCAGGCTTCTTAAAGCTTTAATAATGGAAAACTTTTCAAGTTTTTTTGAAACCTTTGCCTTGCGTTTGATACCGGCCGTATCGATTAAAAGATACGATTTATCGTTAATATTACAAATAGAGTCGATGGCATCCCGTGTTGTTCCCGGAGTATCGCTGACAAGCAAACGCTTTTGACCCAGCATTCTGTTAATAAGTGATGATTTGCCAACGTTAGGTTTGCCAACCACTGCAAGCTTGATCATATCGACAGTTTCATATGAAACTGTTTCAGGTAGAATCGATGTCAGGTCGTCGAGAAAATCCGATATGCCGTAACGGTGTTCGGCTGAAATGGGATATAATTTCTCCATACCGAGGCTGTAAAAATCGTAAAGTTTAGCCTCCTGTTCAATTCCGTCAATTTTATTGACGGCATAAAAGACAGGCTTTGTTAATTCACGAAGAATCTTGACAACATCTTCATCAAAAGGAGAAATTCCGTGCTTGCCGTCAAGCAAAAGAATAATAATATCTGCGTCTTCTATTGCCTGAAGGATCTGGAAACGGATTTTGTGGGCAAAGTCATCCTTCTCTTGATCCTGGAATCCGCCGGTATCGACCAGGGTAAATTCAATACCGTCCCAGGTAGCATCACTATAATGACGATCCCTTGTAACGCCGGGGAAATTGTCCACAAGGGCTTTTCTTGTACCGGTTACACGGTTAAAAAAGGTCGATTTCCCCACATTGGGACGACCTATTATGGCGACAATTGGTTTCATGGCAATAGTACATCCCGGATTTTCTACGAGACCATCAGAGTTGGCAACTTTTTTAAAGAAATATTCAGGCGATTCGATTTTTAATGGGTTAAGGATCGGGGGAGCCTGAATAACGGCCTCAGTCGAGTTCAGTCTTCAGCAAATTCTTGCATAGATGATAATATAGTTCGGAGAGATAGACAATACCGATCACCTTGGAATTTTCCAGAACCGGAAGACGACGGCATTTCTTTCTAACCATGCGGTCAATAACCACCATCAAATTATCATTTGCCGAAACAAAGAGTACCGGAGAGGTCATGACCTGCTTAACCGTCAACCCCTTGAAATGCTTAACGTAGGACTCCAGTTCTTCGTTCCAGAAATCGATACCGCTGACCATGTAATTCAACACCGGGGGTCTTAAATGATAAAGCACATCGAACATGGTCAGTACACCGGTCAAATGGTTAAATTTATCTATTACCATAATACTCGCTGTCTTTTGGCCGGTTTCTCTGACCCTGCCCTTATAAATCAATCGCACAGCCTCTTCAATAGGTGCATTAGATCGAATCTTGTCGAAATCCTTAACCATTACGTCTCTTGCGGTCACTTTCATTTGATTGCTCCTTTGTGATAAAATCCCCCCTAACCCCCCTTTGATAAAGGAGGGAATAATGAAAGTCCCCTCTTTTGGAAAGGGGGATTTAGGGGGATTTGAGACAGACAAATTATGAAAAAAAATGAGTTTATAAATTTATGGCAATAAAGAGTTGACCATCTGAATCAATATCATTTATTGCTTATTTTGTTTTCAGGAAACAGATCGAGTATATCTTTTTCTGATGCTTTACAGATCCCCCTTTCTGTTATAAAACCGGTAACAAGTCTTGCCGGTGTGACATCAAAGGCAAAATTGGCAGCCGGACTTTCTTTCGGAGGAATTAATACACTTCTGATAGTCCCCCGGTCCAGTCCCTGGACATATCTTATTTCATCCGGATCCCGTTCTTCTATGGGTATTTCTTTTATTCCATCTTTTATGTTCCAATCGAAAGTGCTCGATGGCAGGGCAACATAGAAAGGTATGTTGTTGTCCCTGGCTGCAAGAGCCTTGAGATATGTTCCGATTTTATTGGCAACATCCCCGGTGAAAGTTGTTCTGTCGGTACCGACGATTACCATATCAACCATACCGTGCTGCATGAGATGGCCGCCGGCATTGCTATTCCGTTATTAAATGCGGCATAGATAGGTGCCGTAGCCGTGCCATACTCGATGCAGGCCAGCCATCCGGCATTACAATGGGTAAGCAGATTAACTGTATCTCCTTGTTTTTGACGGCTGATTTCATGAATCAGGTTTAATCCATGTTCGCCGATTTTTCGGCAGTTTTCAGCTTCTGCCCCGGCAATCTTTTCTGCTTCCTTACGTGCCGTACTAATTTTTTCTGATGCGTTGTCTATTTTTGACACTTCAGATAAAACTTTATCCACAGCCCAGACAAGATTGACGGCCGTGGGCCTGGCCGCTTTTAACCTTCTGCATTCCTTTTTCAGGTAGTCATCCCCAACGGTTTTAACCGGTGAATTCAAGGTAGCAAGATATACTCCGTATGCAGCCGTAACCCCTATTAAGGGTGCACCTCTTACATACATTTCTTTGATGGCCGTGATAACATCATCAACTGTTTCAAGTTCCGCGATTACAAATTCGTGGGGAAGTCGTCTCTGGTCAATAACTTTTACAACATTTAAATTCGAATCGAGCCAAATGGGCCGGAGAGCTTTACCGTCTATTTCCATAATCAAAAACTAAAACCTAACCCGGACAAACCGGAACCAAGAAAGATCGTTTTTATTTTTTACCACGAAGATCACGAAGGAAAAGAAGAATGAAATATATAACCTTCGTGCTCTTCGTGTACTTCGTGGTGTGATCAAACTTTTTTTGCTACAAAATGCAGCACAACGCATAAGTTGGACTTTTTACGAGACCGTCAAATCCTGAATAGTGTTAAAGGATTGTGCCCAAGCTGCTTGTTTGCCGCATTCAATCTGTCTTCATTCGATATTACCGCCACAGCCTGTTTATCGTTGCTGTCATCGAAATATTTTTCGGCAACGTCTATGACTTGATTACGGGTCAGAGTGAGAAGTCTTTGCTTAAATTGTTCACGGGTGTCATCTGACAAAGAAACGATTTTCCTGAAAAAAGCCTTTCTGGCCGCAGGCCCAGGTGGATCGGGTTTGTCAATTTCAGAACATACCTGCAGGATTGCTTCCTTGATGTCTTCACTACTGTAGTTCCCCGATCTTATGAAAACCCGGGCATCATCGTATATCTTCAGGGTAGCAACAATATGTGGATCCCTGTAAGAACCGAAAGAAAACAGCCCGTCTTCAGAGTTATATATGGCAAATCCGCCGTATGCTCCGCCCTTTTCCCGAATCTCGCGGTGTAGAAACAAGGATCTAAGCAACTTGCTTGTTACTGATAAAGCCGGCGCATCTTCATGCTCCAGGTGGACAGCTTCAAACGTACTGGCAACAAATGAAACTGCCGACGAAGTACTCCACCCCTCCATGGGAATTTGATCACTCAAATCGATTTCCGGCGGCATAAATCCATGGGATGACTTAACAAACTCTTCTCCCTGTTCAAGTCCTTTCTGAATGGAGATTGTTGAAGAAGATGCTGCTGAAATAGCATGGTCTTCACCAATAATCGCCATTTTAAGGTTGTTACTTGTAAAAAGGGTTTCTCCGATAAGATATAGTTTCTTGGCAACGGATTTCAGTTTTTCGTCAGTAAGGTCATCGGTTATTGTCTTTATAGTTTGCAGCTGTTGAACTCCGTGCCAGGCTTCGTTAAGTGCACTGGTTAGCGAAAAATTCCTTGAAGCCAGAGACATTGCTAATCTGTGGCCGTTTTGGACGATCATCGATTCCAGGCCTGCCCGGTACTCCAAAAAAAGGCTTTTTAAGCGCACCAGATCTGAAAAATCGAAGTTACATAAAAGCTCTTGAATGATTTCGAACATTTTGTCTTGATTACGCACCAGGCATTTGCCGTTAAGGGCGACCAGGGGAAGACAGTGGGCCGTATCGCCAAAACTCGTTCGGGCATGGCAACCTAAGCCGATGCCGCCGGTGTAAGCATCAATGCGCTGTGCCATGTCTGTATAGTCCCGTAAGGTTGTTCCGATCCTGGAGAAGGCGTGGCAGAAAAAAGGGACCAGAGGAATTGATTCTTTTTGAAGAAAACCACTTCCGGCAACTGCTGCAAAATAAAAAATACCAGAAGTTGGTTGTTGATAACAAACGGCCGGAACATTGTCATTTGATTTCGATGCTTTTACAATTTGAACTGTAGGTGGAATCTCTTTAAGTGCCAAAGTCGGAAGACAGGAGGTGTCTTCTTGCTCTTCCTGCAATTGTTTTAAAGCTTTGGCATCTGCTTTTATTGTCTCAAACTCCGATGGGGTCATTTCAGCACTGATCCCATCGAGTTCTGAGGCAACTCGATCGAGTTCTTTCTGTTCCATGAGCTGATCAGGAACAAGAGTAAAAAGCACCCGGTGAGTATTGTCCAGATAATATTTTTTAATCCGGTTCTCAAGGAAGGGGCCGATAGAAATCTCATTCCGAAGTCTCTGAAGATCGGCATCGAACTGCAAAATTCTTGCGGGATTACCTCCATGGAACCACATCCCTGCAAATGTCAACAACAACTTGATGCCATATGGATAAGGTGTGTTTGTTACCTCTTTACGATGAAACTCCAGCTGATGAATGGCGGACTCGATCATTTTATTGTCGATGCCATTTTTCGAAAGATCCTCCAGAACATCAAATACTATGGATTCGATTTTGTCTGCGACAGATTCCTCGACGTCTTTCAACCCGCAGACAAACATTGCATCCCTGTTGTTAGCATCAAAGCCGGTTCCGTCACAAAGGGAGGTTCCTAGTTTTGAATCTATCAGTGCTTTACGCAGGGGAGATGCGGAATTTCCAAGAAGAATCTGGCCAAGGAGCGTTAGAATAAGCACCTCAAAAGGATCATTGATATCGGCGGTAAGCCATGCCACACAAATCTGACATTTTTTTGATGGATCTTCATTTTTGTCCAATGGGTAATAATATGTATTCTTTCTCGGCTTGCTCCAGCGGGGCTGGGAAGGAACATCGGTTTTAGGATCGATGCTTTCAAAATGCTTAAAGATTTTATCATTGATAAATTTGAGATGGTCTTTTAAAGGCATGTCCCCATATGTATAAAAAAAAGCGTTGCTGGGATGATAATGCCGGCTGTGAAAAGCCTTAAGTTGATCATATGTTAACTCAGGAATTACCGCAGGATCTCCTCCCGAGTTGTAGCTGTATGTTGTTTCAGGGTAAAGTGCGTTTAAAATGGATCGGATTATCACCTGGTTCGGCGATGACATGGCACCTTTCATTTCGTTATATACAACGCCTTTATAAACCAGTTTCACCGAATCAGCGTCTTTGGTGTCATCTTCTATTTCCAGTCGATGTCCTTCCTGCTTAAAGCTAAGCTCTTCAATGTTGGGGTAAAAAGCAGCATCCAGATAAACATCCATGAGGTTGTAAAAATCTGTCCGGTTCTGGGTGGAAAAGGGATACATGGTCCAGTCTGATGAAGTAAAAGCGTTCATGAAAGTGCTCAAACTCCTTTTAAGCATGGAAAAGAACGGATCACGTACGGGGAATTTATTAGAACCACACAAAACGGTATGTTCAAGGATATGAGCAACACCGGTTGAATCAGAAGGGACCGTCTTAAAAGCCACGCTGAATGTATTTTCTTTGTCATTGTTACTGATGTGAATATGCCTGGCACCTGTTACGGTATGTTCAAGCAGATAAAAAAATGCACCGATTTCTTTAAGTTCTACTACCTGCCTGATAAAATAACCGTAAATTTGTTCTCCTTCTTTGATGTCAGGATTGTTGTGATCTAAAAGTGTACTCATAATCAAACCCTTAATTAGTTTCCATCCATAAATTGCCCTTTTCCGCAATCTCTGCGCCTGCCCTGTGAAATGCAGAGCTTATTTCTCTGGGGTCAATCTCCAATCACTAAGAAGCTATATACAGGCCGCGACTCTTGCGAACAATTTTTCCCATTTTATGGAGACGATAAATAACGTTGCGAAGTTTTTTATCTTCAAAATCTGTTCTTGCTTGAATATCGGCAAACCCCACACCTTTTCTGAATCGTTTAATTACTTCCAGCGCCCTGTTCGTAGAAGTCATGGTGGTTCTGGCGGTTGATGCCCTGCTTTTGGAGGCTTTTATACCGGAAGTAGCGCCGCCTTTGCCGGTCACTGCAGACGATTTTATGAGCATTTCCAGACGATCCATTTTGGCCATGAGTTTGTCAATATCTTTCTTGGTCGGAATATTGTAATACTGCATGAAGAACTTTACCATTGCATCAAAACTTACAGATTTCCCTTTTTTCTTTGCCATGGAATCCTCCTTGTATGACGGGTTTTAAAAGTTGACGGTCTCTTATAAAGTTGGAAGAATTACTATTACCTTGATAATATATAAAAAGTCAAGTTATACAATTGTTTCGCAATTCTATTGATAATGAGACGTTGAAAATAGGAAGCTTTCATGATAATTAAATTTGACGGTCTCGTAAAAAGTCACGAATTCAACTATAAATGGCTAAGTAAAAAGGTTCATATACAAGGCGTATTATTTTTTTCAGGAACGAGGCCATACATGTAGTATGCCGAGTGTCTGAAAAAATACTACAACGCAGTAGATGGGACTTTTTACGACGCCATCAAAGTTTGAGTAATACCCAGATGAAAGAAACAGAAATACAACGTGGTTCCAAAAAATCGGGACGACTGTTACAAAAGTATAATATACGTAAGTTTGTTGAGAGTATAAAAAAACTTCCCGGTGATCCCCATTACGTTGCCATGGGTATGGCCATCGGGGTTTTTGTAAGCATAACCCCTACCATGCCTTTTCATACTGTTATTGCCATCACCCTGGCGCTTGTTTTGCGTGGAAGTAAAGCCGCTGCTGCCATTGGAGTCTGGTTTTGCAACCCCCTTACCGCACCTTTGTTTTATCTGGGAAGCTACAAGACAGGGGTGTTTATTTTCGGCAAATTAGCTCCTTTTAACATGAAATACGAATCTGTTTTAGAACTTATGAAACTTGGAATGGATGCCACTATGGCCATGATAGTCGGCGGAATAATATTGGGAATTCTTCCGGGTATTGCTGCATATTTTATAACGCGTAAAATTATTACAAAAATACGATCGCGCAGAATATCTGGTCTTTAGGCACTTTAGATCACTTTAGGCACTTTTAACTTGAACAGTTTTAAGTAAAACAGCCCCTTTCAGGGGTAACCCAAAGCCGGGCCCTATGGACCCGGATATTTACTCTTTCATGTGAAACCATGACCTCACCAAAAACACTGCTGGTTTTTCATAATATCAGACCTAAAAAACAACTGGGGCAGCATTTTTTGACGGATCAGACCACCGGAGAGATGATTGTGAACCGTTCCGGAATCTTACCGGAAGATATTGTTTTGGAAATAGGAGCCGGGCTTGGCGCTTTAACAATTCCTGTAGCCCGCAAAGCCAGTAAGGTTTTTGCGGTTGATAAGGATCGCAAAATCATAGATATTTTAAAAACAGAGATCCTTGCAAGTAATCTTACAAACGTTGTTATAATGGAAAAAAACATACTGAAAATTGATATTGAGTCGCTATCAGAGAATATAAGCCAAAAAATGGTGGTCATGGGCAACCTTCCCTACAACATATCTTCCCAGATTCTTGTTCAACTTATAGAATCCAGAAAGGTGTTAAGCAAGGCGGTGGTCATGCTTCAAAAGGAGCTGGCTCAACGCATCACTGCACAGCCCGGCTGCAAGGACTATGGAAGGCTTACGGTTATGCTTCGGTACTGTTCCGACATAAAAAAAATAGCAGATGTTAAGGCTTCTCTTTTTTTCCCAAGACCCAAAGTAGATTCCGAAGTTCTTGAATTAAAATTTAAAAAAACATTGGAATATCCCACTAATGATGAGGTCTTCTTCTTCAGGGTTATCAAAGCGGCTTTTGGAAACAGACGAAAAATGCTTAAAAACGCCCTTGGGGCAAGCGCGTTGAATATTGATGCGAATACTGCCAAAGATGTGCTTGAAAGGTCTGACATTGATCCCGCTCGGCGAGCTGAGACGCTTACCATAGAAGAGTTTGTTAAACTAAGCAACAATTTGGAATCTACTGTGGTTTTACTATAATCGTTGCCGCACTCTCGTTAACCAGATATTTCTTCGCTATATTGTACACTTCTTCTTTTGTAATAGAAGCATAATCCTTCATTATTGTCCGGCTCCAGTCAAGTCGCTGAGGATATTTTCTTGAGCCCGTAAGTACTGTGCTAAGCCAGTAACTATTTTTGCGCAGCATTTCCTTTATACTGGAAAGTGTTGGAGCTTTTGCCCGGTGTAATTCATCCTGGGTAGTACCATTAGCAACCAGGTCTGATACTATTTTTTTTACTTTATTTACTAACATATTTGCTTCTTCAGGGTTAATATAAACCCCTGTTTGAAAAACCCCATACCCCGGATAAGCCCTGCTCGGCCTGTTAAAAGCAAATGTAGAATAAGCAGAGCCAAGCTTTTCACGTATCTGCTCACGAAGCCTGTCCGAAACAATATCCGCCAGTACGGATAGACGGCGTGTTCTGCTTATATTCCATAAATCTTCGGTTGGATAAGCTACAACTACTATGCCTTTAGGAATTTTTGTCACAACAGATATGTTTCGAGATCTACCGACGGGAAATTCTGGCGATCTTGATTCTGCTGATTTGTGAACGTCGGTATGAAAGGAAAGAGTTCCCAAATATTTAGCCGCCAATTTTATAACTGAATCGACATCAAAATCTCCCACTATCGATACTTCTATAGTATCAGTTTTTAATGATGTTTCGATCCATGACCGGACATTTTCCAGGGTCAACTGCTTGAATTCTTCAAAAGGGGGGAGACCGAAACGGCTGTCTCCTCCGGCAAGAAAACGGTTTCCTGAAAGTACCATGGCACCATCGATTGAACCCGAAAGTTTCAGATATTTCTGTCTGAACCGTTCCATGGAGAGCATATAAGCATCTTCACGAAAACCAGGATCAACCAGATGTGCATAAAGGAGCTGAAACAACAGGGGAACTTCTCTGGTTACAGTTTCCCCTTTAAAGTAAAAATAGTCTTCTGCAACACCGAAAAAAACATCCGTGTTTTTTCCTGCCATGGCACGTTCAATCTCATCTTTATCCAGGGTTCCGAGCCCGCTTTCATTAATTACTTTCGTGCTCAGTGCAGCAAGACCGGGTTTGTTTGATGGTTCGGAAGTTCTGCCCGGGCCAAAGGCAAGATTAATCAGTATTTGATTTGCCTTGCGGACACCGTTTTTGAAATCGACCTGGACAATTCCAAGATCAGGGATCTTTTTTGTCCGGATAATCCGGCCTTCTTCCCCTGGTTCCTGGAGATAAGGGAAAGTCACCGTTTGCTTTTCAGCCGGCCTTGACACTTTTACCTTATTGCTTTTGTAGTAAGCTGCAAGTATCTGAGAGTAAGGATCCTTATCCGTCCCTGTCAATTCTGCATTGCCGGTTACAAGCACAAGCCTGTGTTCCGGTGTCCAGATCTCCTTGAAGGCATCGTAGATATTTTGCAAGGTCAAAGAGTTGATAAGGGGAGTAAAAAGTTCTTTTTTCTGTTCCGGCGACAAAAAAACCCGGTCTGCATTAGTGTTCCATAATATCTTCCGTGCCAGATTCCGGCTGTTGCGTGTGGAAGCTTTTTTTACTGCGTTGTCGAGTTCTGAAAGAAAATCCTTTTTTACCCTTTCAAGTTCTGATTCAGTAAACCCGAATTTTAATGACTTTCTTAAGGTTTGTTCCATAAGAGAAAGAGAACTCTTCCAGTTTTCCGGGCTGCACTCGGAGGTGATCTCAGCAAATTTTATTTGATTTAAAAAAATTCCTGAACTAATGGATGCCGAGGTAAAGGGAGTGCCTGCTTTTCTGACCATAGCATTTAGGCGGTCCTGGACAATGCGGTTGGCAATATTTTTGATCAATCTATCTTTTTGAAAGGCAAAAGAATCCGGTTTCTTGGAAATCTTTTCCACAACTTCTATACTTATCGAGGTGTTTCCCGATTCTTGCTCAAAGTGGTAAAAGGGTTTTACCCCGAAGTGATTTATCTCCCCAAGATCAGGATCGGGCCCAGGAGGTGCCCTGGCCGATAACGAGGAGAATTTTTCTTCTATTAATGAAATTGCCGATTTGGTATCAAAATCTCCCACCATTACAAGTATCATTTTCTCCGGTCTGTACCAGGTATCATAAAACTTCTTCAATCGTTTATGGTCAGCCTTTTTTAGTATTTCTTCTTTGCCGATGGGAAGTCTTTTAGATATTTTTGCATGGGGAAATTCAAAATTCAATGTGGCAACATATGTACGATACGATACAGAATCGCGTGTTCGCTTTTCGGCCAGAACCACACGCCGTTCACTCTCGATCTCCGATGATAAAAGAAGCGCACCTTCAGCATAGTCTTTGATTACCGTAAGGCCTTTTTTAAGATTTTTTCTGTCACCCTGGGACAAAAGAATGTCATAAACGGTTTCATTAAATCCGGTATGGGCGTTTGCATCGGCTCCAAACTGCATCCCGATACTCTGGAAATATTTTACCAGTTCCCCGGGCTTAAAATTTGTTGAACCGTTAAAGGCCATGTGCTCTAAAAAATGGGCAAATCCCTGTTGATGGTCTGACTCTTGCAGTGAGCCTGCCTGAACATCCAGGTGAATACTTACCCTGTTTTTGGGCCTGTGATTTTCCATTAATACATACCTGAACCCATTCGGCAGTTTTCCAAATATAACGTTCGGATCAGGAAGAAGGTCGCTTTTTTCGTGAGGCAATTTAACAAAAGCGTCAGTATTTTTAACAGAACTTTTTGTAACGCTTTGGACGCTTTGATCAACTGTAGCGCATGAGAACAAAACAACTATTAAAGCAGCGCATAGTAAAACTTTTATAAAAGAAGGAGCAGAAAATTTTTTAATCATGATTATACTTCCGGAGATAGGAGAAAATTTATTGTTAAAAAAGCAAAAGCCTTCAGTATGTTCGGTCTTACTCATGAGGCATACTGAAGGCTTGTTTTTTTTGCTTCAAAATATATTGTCGAGCTTAATATGCAAAGCCCGTCGATCCATTCCTTAGATGTTATTTTTTAACATAAAGACCACGCAACTTTGCTTGAATTTTGCCTTTCTTTGAAAGTTTATATAGCGCATTACTAAGCTGTTTTGAATTAAAGTCGGTTTTTTCTTTAAGCTGGGCGATGGTAATTCCTTTGCGGGTCTTTTTGACGGCATTTAATATGGTGTCAATAACCGTTTGCGGTTTAGCCGGAGTTTTTTTTGCAGTTACTTTCTTTTTTGCCGCAGTCTTTTTGGGAGCCGGAGTTTTTTTTGCAGTTACTTTCTTCTTTGCCCCGGTCTTTTTGGGAGCAGTCGCTTTCTTTGGCTGAAGCTTATTAACCTGGTTAGTGATTTTTTCAACTTGTTTGGAAA
>JAFDBA010000287.1 GCA_019313505.1 Deltaproteobacteria bacterium | reverse complement strand
TGTCAAAGAGATTCAGAGCCCGTGGCAGGTAGGATTTGATCCGGCCTGGGGTGGGCCTGCATCTGTTGAATTCAAGACATTGATCGATTGGACGAAACATGCTGATAAGGGCATCAAGTATTATTCCAGTAAGGCTACCTACGCGAACACCTTCGAATTGAGACCAATGCACGGCAGGCGTTACTGGCTGCAGCTCAACGAAGTCAAGGACGTCGGTATTGCTGCCGTCAAGCTCAACGGCAAGAACATCGGCATCACCTGGACCAAGCCCTTCCGAGTGGAAATCACCGATGCGCTCAAGGCCGGCCGGAACCGACTTCAGATCACGGTTGCCAACTCCTGGCAGAACTGCCTGATCGGCGACCGCGGCAAACCACAGGAAGAACGCTATACAAAAACCAATATCAAAATCCGTGATGATTGGAAGCTTAGGCGTTCCGGACTGTTAGGTCCCGTGGAAATAAAGAGTGATTAAAAAAAAGATTGAAATCAGTACTGTCCCATTATAAGTCAAATAATAACAACTGGTTATGGAACTGACTATTTCTGTTTTGCAAAACATTTTTCGTAAGTACTTGTTTAATATGGACTTTCTCGAAAAGTACAATGCTGAGGATTTGCA
Source organism: Deltaproteobacteria bacterium (assembly GCA_019313505.1). Taxonomy (GTDB): domain Bacteria; phylum Desulfobacterota; class Desulfobacteria; order Desulfobacterales; family UBA11574; genus S5133MH16. The sequence goes on along the minus strand of JAFDBA010000287.1, from coordinate 1,431 downwards.
AGATTTCGCTCAAACTCAGTTCGATTTTGAGTTCCTTCTTGACAATCGCTACCAAAACATAAACGCTGATGGCAATCCAGATTTGAGTCTTCACTGCGTTTTCGGTCGTGCCAAAAAATGTTTTGATACGAAGGTATTGCTTGATCCATTTGAAAAAGATTTCTATACGCCAGCGGCACTTGTAAAGCTGTGCAATCGTCAGGGCAGGCAGTGCAAAGTTGTTTGTTAGAAAGATGAACTTCTTGTTTGTATCGATGTCGAAGTAACCGATTCGACGAAGAACTGCGGGATAATCCTGCGATGCATAGAATCCGTTGAGCATTATCGTTTGGTCGCATCGAAGACCAGTTGTCTTGTCGGCTTTTTGATAGTAAAGACGGCGGTAATCGAAATTGCTTTTGGCTCTTGTAATAAACGTTGAAAGGTTTTGAGTGAACGTATAAAGACGAGCGAAGTCGAGGTAGCCGCGATCCATAATATAAATGGCGCCCGGTTCTAAAATCAGATCGTCGAGAATATTGACATCGTGGACTTTTCCGTCTGTAATGCGGATAAATGTGGGTATAGAGCCCTTTAAGTCCATCAGTGTGTGTACCTTGACCGCGGCTTTGTGCTTGCGAAATTTTGCCCATGGAAAGAGTGTTAGACATAAATCGATGGTGGTTGAATCCAAAGCATAGACTTCTCGATCCAATTGAATGCCGAAGTCTTCGTCGGCGTAAAGCGTTCGAGCTTTGTTTATTAGGATTTGTGCGAAGTCCGCGTAGATTCTCCAGCTTCGATGTTCGTTCGCATTTGCCAATGTATTGCGAGAAGCATTCCCGCGTATACCGCAATGGTAAAGTTTCGGCTGCATTGCTCGAAGACAGCTTTCGATGTCTCGAAGGCTTTGACGATAGGTTATCTGGGCAAACACCATGCACAGGTATTGATCGAAACAGGAAAAAGTTTTTGTTCGATGGTTGCCGTGATATCGCCGGACGCATCTGTCGAATTGTTTTTTGGGAAGAAAGTCTAACAGTTGTGAGAAGATTATTCGTCCAGCATGCATTGGCCAATTCCTTCAGTAAATCCATGAAAGTATATTGGCTAACAATCAAGTGCAAGTTGAAATCGATCCCAATCATTTTTTCTTACAAACTATTATATTTATTAACGTTACAACAATTTACCCACAAGTTAATGGGACAGTAGTGAAAAAATATATAATCTTAAGGAATAGGTAGAATCCCAAAAGAGGTTAAAAACGCCCGTTTCAGACTTTTGATTTTCACCTGTTATGGCGGATGTGCCACAGGTGTTGCTGCATCCAAGGCTTGTATCAGGATATGGGAGGAAAATCCGGATGATGTGAAGATTGGGTGTCTTCCTGCTGTTATAGTACCATGGAAGTTTAATGAGATTACGAGAAACTCGGAGAAAAGACTTCTG
>JAFDBA010000108.1 GCA_019313505.1 Deltaproteobacteria bacterium | reverse complement strand
AGACGAAGGATTTGAATGGCTTGAGCAATTCCCTGAAGTTTATCGATCATTCTTATTAAAGCTAACCAGTGATTATAAGGTTCTGTTTATCATTTAAATTGTAATGATATAGAAAGGTTATAAAATGTGATGTCTTCAAGTTTCAGATACATTACCAAAACAACAACCCGAAGCCAATTCATGCTGATGACATATATCATAAAAACAAAAAGGGCAAACCCCGCGAAAAGGATTTACCCTTTTGAAAAAATGATATCACACGATTTTTTTATAGAAATGATACGTGTGTTAATAGCAGGTATCACCAGTTTCGAAGGATCAATTAAGAATTAGTCACATACCAGATATAGTGTTCATCGGAATTGCAGGGATACGTTTTCGCTTATTCCAGGTATTGTTGAACATCACGGGAGCCATCAAATGTTGTGAATAGGATAATCATGATTCAATCGTCATAAAGGCTCAAATCAGGATTGTTTTTTAACACTCCAGACATGCTGTAGTCTGTGCCAGCCTTAAAGCTAAAAATAATACCGCACACGGAACTCGAGCTTGTTTTCGTTTAGTTTTTCCTCGAACTCGGTAAAATTATCACCGTTTAGAAAAGTAAAACGCAACCTAAGTTCCCAGTTGGTAAAACCTGTATATAGCATTTCGGGACTGACGGAATAACTCTGGTCATCAAGATTAAGGATGGCGATCAATCCCGGGGTGAAGTAAAGGATATCAAAGGGGTCTTTCTGATTGATTTTGAAATACAGGTAATTTCGTCCCACCTGGGGGCTGCCGTATCCCATATTAGATATGTTTTTAGCGGTTTGAAAAAGGGTGTCTATTCCGGTGTTGAGCAGTTGAGTGTCCGCATCGGCAACCAGTTGATAAAAACGCTCCAGTTCCGATTCTGAGAAACCGGCGCCGTTGTGATAAAATTCAATGATTGTGGTGAGATCGCTTTCGGTCAGGTACCGTAGACCCAACAGGTATCTTTTTGCAGAGCACTCGCGTTTAGTTAATGCCCCTGTTTCAGAAAGATAATTCTGCTTAAGATCGGTCAGATAGGCAAATTCTCCGTGGATCTCAAAGTTCGAGGCCAGGTTTGTTGAAAAATCGACACCATAGCGGGTCGAACGGCTGCCGCCACTGAATATCACAAAATCGATATCCGTATCCCGATAGAGCATATAAAGTTTGGCAGCAAGGTTTATATTATTCACTTCGCCAAAATCTTCATTAACACCTTGCCAGACCGGCAGGACCACAGTGGTGAGGGCAACAGTCTGTAGGGATCCGCTAAAACTCTTTATCAAATCAACGCCAGCGCCGAAATATCCTTCCAATGCTTCCTCAGGGTTGTTGGGATCTTTGGGTCGGTCAATAAACCCCACCGGATTCCAGGCATACCCCTTGCCCCACTTAAAAACCTTTTTTCCGATATCCGCAGTTACAAACGGCGTTGGCTTCAGACTCAGGTTGGCTTCATACACATCGGCACTGTCCGACCAACCGATATCATCCTGCCCGGCTTCGGCTCGCAGCACCCCATTGAAAGCTCCGATGCCCTTCTTGTAGCTGTACTCCAATTGAAGGGCGCCGGTGTAGCGGTCTATGGTACTGCGAGGATCTTGATGAAAATTGAGGCGATAGAACGCACTGTCAGTATTCAGATCAATATGCTCGAACTTGATCTCCGCATAACCGCCCCATTCAAACGATTTGGACTCGAACTCCTCAACGTCGAAACTATATTCCCCTGCAGCCATGGTGTTAAAGGGAAGAAAAAAGAGAATCAGGCTGGCACAGAAAAATAGGGCACCGCGTACTATCCGGCCACCGTTGATTCTCATCGCAATTCATCAACCCGGGGAAGGTAATTGAGTGTAAACACTTCGTCAGCAAGATCTTTCTTGTTGATCTTGGCATAAAGCATCACGGATTTATACCCTTTGTACAGAGGGCTGTCGGTTTCCAGAACAGAGGGCCGACGCAGGCCGTCACCAAAATCTTTGAGCTCCTTATAATACAAGGTTTTGATCAACATGCCGCTGGCGGCATAGCATTCGATGGTAAGCGGAACCATAGTTTCTTTATCCACAACCATCGTCAGCCGATCGTAGGCCACCGTCGCCGTTTTGGCCTTGCAGTCCAGTATGAACTTATCGGCGGTTTCCTCAATCATAGCAGCATTATATTCGGCGCTATAGTCTATGCGCAAAATATCGGAATTGTTGAAAACACCCCCCACCACAGATTGCAGGCTCGTGATGCGCAGTGGTTTACCCACGCTGGGAATGTAAAGCCACATGTTGTCGCCCAACCGAAGGGTTGCTCTCCCTTTTTCACTGGCAGGGGAAAGAAATAGAGCGACCATTTTGTCTTGGCCTTTTTTTACCGTATAAAGAACATACTCCTTTTTACTTCCAGCCGGTTCAATGTTAATAAGCTTGCGATACATTTCATAGGATTCGGGCTGGAGGTTACGATCCACCTGAAGCAGGATTTCATTGCCGTCAAGGGCTGCTGCTGGTATGACCAAAAGCATAATTAAGGTCATCTGAACCAGAAAATTAAAAAATACCTTCGAGGGTTTTGATAAAACTTTACCATAGATCATGAGGCAGACCTCCTTTTATACATGGCGCAGAGCGGTTATCGGGTCCATTCGTGCAGCCTTATAGGCTGGCTGCAGACTGGCTGCAACGGCGATGCCGATAACAATCAACACGATGGTAATAACATCCCCCGCTCCGATGGTCGGGGCAAGCACCAGGTTAGACTGTCGTCCGAAATTAAAGGTCAACCCAGCGGCATTGATGACGGCAATGCTGATCAGGCTGATCACCGTTCCCACGGCTGTTCCAAGCACGCCGAGCAGAAAGCCCTCGGTTACGAACAGGGCCATAATTTTACCCGGCAACGTGCCAATGGCGGCGATGGTTCCGATTTCGTTGATCCGCTCGTAGACGGCCATGATCATCACATTCATGATACTGACCAGCACGATGGCCACAAGCATGATTTTAATAAAAAAAGTCATGAGATCAATCATTTGGGCGATATTGTAAAATGGTGACAGATCCTTCCATGTGTGTACTTCAAATACCGGATTGCCTTCTTTGTTCGTGAAAGAGGCAAACTCGCCCTTGAGGCTGGAAAAAACCCGGGGGAGATCACCCATGTTTTTCAGACGGACCGCTATCTCGCTGATTTCAACACCATCGATGCGCAGCAACTCCTTGGCATCATCCAGGTGAATAACCCCATCCCGACCTCCGGGACCGGAAATGCCTTCAAGAACACCGCTGACCAAGAAAGTTTTTCCGTTGACCGATCCGTCTTTGTTATTGGCCACGAGCACAACACTGTCCCCCACCTTGACTTTCATGCCTTTGGCGATCAGTTCAGGAATGAGGATTTCACCTTTTTGCAGCAGAACATCCTTTTTTTGCCCTTCAACAATTCGTTCGGAAAGCAAAGGAACGGTCTTGACCTCCTGCTCTGGGATGACCGTATTAAGCCGGATGTTGGTGGTCTCGGTAAAGTTGCTGAACATGGCCCCAAGCTTGATACGCATGGAAAAGGATTCAACCGCATCCACTCCGCTTAAAACCTCTTTTACCTTTGCCACCTGTTGCTGATTCAAATTCCTATTGAGCGGCAAATTGTCAATGGAGGCCATATAACCTTTGCGATGGATCTGCAGATGGCCAATCATGGAGTCCGTGATCTGGCCAACCATCATGCTCTTGAAAGATCCTGTTACCGAAATAAAAAGCAGTACCGCCACCACACCCAGAGTGATCAGCGATGATGTCAGTATTGTCCGCCGCAGATACCGGCGAAGGTTTCGGGCGGCAATTTTAATAACATTAAGCATTTGTCCCTCCATTATCGTTTTGTCTTTGCAAAAGCTTACCGTCTTCAAGGGTGAAAATTATTTCTGCGCTTTGCATCACCTTAGGGTCATGAGTGGAAAAAATGAAGGTAGTGTCAAATTCATCACGCATCTTTTTCATCAGATTGATAATTCGGTTTGCCGTTTCCCCATCAAGGTTTGCCGTTGGCTCATCCGCCAACACCATTTTGGCATTGGTCACCAATGCCCGGGCAACCGCTACCCGCTGCTTCTGACCACCCGAAATCTGGCTTGGATATTTGTCACCCTGATCTCCCATGCCGACAGCGTCAAGCAGATTGTTTACCCGTTTTTTTCGCTCTTTAGCGGGCCAGTTTTGCACCATAAGCAGCGGATATTCCACGTTTTCAAAAACCGTCAACACTGGAATCAGGTTAAAGTCCTGGAACACAAAACCGATGTGCTCGCCTCTGAAATGAGCAGCCTGCTTACGATCCATGCGGGCAATATCCTGGCCAACAACCTTTAAGGAGCCCGCTGTCGGTGGATCAAGGCAGCCGATCATATTGAGTAGTGTGCTTTTACCGCTGCCGGAGGGTCCAACAAATGAAACAAAAGATGCTGGCTCAATTGTGAAATTCACCCCGCGGATGGCGTTCACCGAAATTTCACCGATCTGGTAAGTCTTTTCTAAATGGTCTGCAGTTACTAAGGACATGACTTTTTCCTTTGTGAGAATTTCTTTTTCAAAATCACCTGAATAGGCAATCGTCAAATTAAATGCCTAAAAAAACAAAAAGAGCCTTCGTCTTTTGTTTATGTTTTTGATCAACCAAGTAGAGATTCTTCAAACTACATAATAAATGAGGTTTTGCGAAACCCGCCAAAAAATTATCCGTGAGGAGAAACAAAATCTTCTATCCAGCCCTAAGTTGCAGCTCAAAAACTACTTTAAAAATCATAATCATAGGCATCGTCGTGGGCCGGTTTAACGTCTTTCATCATAACCACTACATCGACCGGCATGTCTTCCCTGTCCTTGACCATATTCGGAATCGTTGCAGCACGATAGAATCCCGATGCGATAAACGCATTAATTGTGGCAATTTTCGGTTGTCATTTATAAATGTTTGGAATTTCACCATTCTTGCATTATCCTTGAATCCAGGTAAATTCAACAATACTGATGATACTCTTTACTTCAGCAGCATAGGAAAAGTGCGCCACATGCTTAACTCAGTGTGTAGTCAGAGGAGGAACAGGTGAAGTTCTGGTTAAGGATGGTAATCAACACCATACCGCAAAAAAGGGTTGAATTCAAGATATAGTGGTCTGGTTAACCCGGTGCGGTTGGAGATACCTTGCCAAAAGCACAACCCGAAGTCATTTTTTACTGATTACATATATCGCATAATTTCCAGCAAAAAGCAAAAAGGCAAACCCTTTGAAATGGATTTGCCCCTATTGAATAAACGATATCACAACAATTGCAAGGTCTCAAAAACCTGTTGTTTATAGCAGTATCAACAGTTTGGGGTGGATGATTTCAAATCATTATCGTACACGGTAAAATAGGTTTTAGATCGGGGATCTGGCTAAAGCTGTCATTCACAGCCAACGCTCAGAAATTTAATGTAGGTAGTAAGCCGTTTATGTATAGGAAGAAAAATGCACAAATCAAAAATGCTGCAGTTGCGCCTACATTCCCTTTTATTTTGTACCCGACAAAGACCATAGCGACGACAGTTAAAAAAACAAGAACTATTCGTGAAATGAACTCAAAGGAGAACTCAGGCTCTGCTCCCATTCCTAATAATCTCCCATATTCAAAAAACATAATTCCCCTCAACTCTTCTTTATGTTGAAGTTGAAACGTTATCCCATTGAAACCAATACCGGGTAGCCAGGGGCCATTTCTGGCCCCAAGCCCCCTAAGAACCGTACGTGACAGGTTACCGTCATACGGCTCAAGCCCTTCAAAAGGCCAACCTTTGTATTAAGGTGACCCGGCGATTGAAAATTCCAATCACCTTTGCGATACAGACTGACAGCCAAAACCCATTTCGGTGAAGGGCGCATGGCTCACATAATGTGGCCTCATTTGCTTTCCCTCCTAAAATCGGTTCTACCAGTTTTCTCGAAACGAAGCACCCGACGCCCATCATTTTCATTTTCTATTTTTTATACCCTATTCCCCTGATTCGGACCAGATTGCCCTTCACCTCTGTTTTTGCACCGAGCAATTCTTCGACCAACCAGAGCCGTGCTTCAATATGATCCGACATCCTTGGGATTCGGTAGGCTGTCCACCCTTCAGAGAGAGAAGCGAAGGGGATAAGCTGGTCCGCCACGTACCTGTCAACCGTTGCCTCCGTATCCAGGTCTTCAATAAGATTTTTGGCAGTTCGCTTCCCAATGAATTCGGCCGCCCTCCTCATGGCGCCCGCCATATCCGATCCGATGAGACAGCCAGTATCGGTTCTGGCCCAGACAGCCAGGGAAGCTCCGGCCTGGATTGAGGCCATCTGGTACTCCGGTGCTTCTTTTGTATCATAGGTAATTTCTATTTTTGCATCGTATCCCCTGGCCTCCAAAGTCTTCAGGCACGCTAGGGCCATTCTATCCGATACCCTTCTTCCCTTAAGATGAGAAGAGAGCGCCATTCCCTTTATCTCGATTAGCTTCCCCTGATCGACCAGTGAAAGCGCTTTCGGTCTTCCTTTTAACGGCTTAACCTTTACCAGTATCTGGCCTTGGCCCTGAGGTACATAACCAGGTTGTATGATCTCCAGACCGATGTGTATCCCCATTCTGCTCAGTAAGGGCAGCAACACGTATTTCATATGATGCGCCGAGGGGGCAAAGTCCTGAAACAGGCCACCGGTAATTCTGTACGTTGATAGGGCATCGGCATAAAGACCCGGAAGTATGACACTTAAAGCCAGCATGGTGGTGGAACCAGCCGTCCCAATATCCCAATGAAACGTTCCGCCCTTTATGGGATGCTCGGGTTTAAATGTTATTTCTCTTGAGCCAACCCTTGCTCCTTTCACTTTGCCCTGGCATATCTGGGCAAGCGCTTCAACCACCTTCAGGTGTTGTGGTCGCAAACCGGGCTTATCCCTCTTGCCCCTAATGTTTATCAGCTGAAGATCCTTTCCCATTAAAAGGGCAAAGGTAGTGGCATCCCTCAGAATGGTTCCAGAACCAGATTTCAGGCTTCCGTCTATTTTTATCATCCCCTGCATCTTCTCACGCCTTTTTGCTATTCCTAGTATTTTCCCTTGAAGTAGCCTATCCAACAATTGAAAACAGTCGATTATAAGTAAAAAAGATGAAGTGAATCGGGGCCAGGTGTAAGTAATTGAGTATAGAATGAGGTCTCAGAAAAAACAATAAATGCTTGATTCAAATTCAAAATCGATAGGATCATACCAAGCTATATTTTTTATTCAGTTGATCGTGGTGTGCCCGACTATATATCCAGATACCTTGCCTTATGTTGCGAGTCACCTTAACCCACTGAATAAATGACATTATCTGACTCAGCCCTTATAAGCAGGGATTATATTTAAAAACAATAGGTTATCAAAAATAATAC
>JAFDBA010000107.1 GCA_019313505.1 Deltaproteobacteria bacterium | reverse complement strand
AGCCGAAATCCCGGACAAGATTAAATTGCTCCCGCCCAACATCGTCGATTCGGTTCGAAATCTCAAAACCAAGGTGCTCAATGAAAAGACCCTCAGCCTCGACCTGGTGGAAACTCTCATCGCCCTCAGCATCAGCGCAACCGGCAATCCTGCTGCTCAGTTGGCCATGGAAAAATTGGAGAAACTCCAGGGGTGTGAAGTCCATATGACTCATATCCCTACACCGGGGGATGAGGCCGGATTGAGGCGACTTGGCGTTAACCTCACGAGTGATCCCAACTTTTCAACTAAAGATCTTTTTATCTCGTAACCCAAGTATTTTAGGCTACGGAGGCTTTCGGTGTCGTCAGACCGCTTCGATCGTTGAAGGAGGTTTCGGTGCTATGTTGTACGTGACACTAACGATACCGGGAACATCGCGGATAATTTCGCTGGCAAGTTCCTCGAGAATTTTGAAAGAAAGTGGTGTCGGTGTCGCGACTCGCGCATCGACACTTTCCCAACAACGCACCTCGATCTGCTGACCAAAATCACGCAATCCTTCACGCATACCGGTTACGCGGTCTTTATGTAGGATCGCCATATACTGGAATGCACCGGTGTCTTTGAGCAGCCGTTCGACAACAACGGTTGCCTTGCGAACGGTCTCGATGCGCTCCTGGGTTATTTCACCGATCACACGTGCTGCGAGTGCCGGGCCCGGAAAGGGAATGCGGTCAAAGGCCTCTGCCGGAAGCCCCAGAGCCTCACCAACCTTCCTAACTCCGTCTTTGCGAAGCTGAATGAGCGGTTCGATGATGTGGTAGCCAAAAGCCTCTTTCGGGTCGATTCCGAGCTGCTCAAAGACATTGTGTTGCCGTTTTATTCCTGCGACGGTCTCGTCAATATCGGTCAATATGGTTCCCTGGAGAAGGTGTTTTGCGCCACTTTCCTTGACGAGACGTCCGAATATGTCTCGGTAAAAAGCCTGGGTAATCGCTTCCCGCTTCTCTTCCGGATCCGTGATTCCTTCGAGTGCGGCAAAGAATTCTTTTTGTGCATCGACAACGTCAACTGTAACCCCAAGCTTTTTAAAAAGACCGACAACCTTTTCGGACTCTCCATCTCGCATAAGACCGTTTTCGATAAACACGGTTTTAAGGCGGTCCCCCATGGCGCGATGGCCGAGCATCGTGACCGTGGACGAATCGACCCCTCCCGAGAGAGCATTGATCACCATTCCGTCCCCAACAACTTGTTGGATTTCTTTAACCTTCTCAACAATGAAGTTTTCTGTGTTAAGCTCTTGCGCGGTAATCTCCTGGATCATTTGATCGTCTCCTTTCCATTTAAATCGTTTTTGAGAAGCAACCGGGATTGCATCTTGATTATCAATTATTTGCTTTTAAGCTATTTTTCCTTTTTCTCAACCTCCGGTTTTGCTGAATTTATTTTGAGAAGATTAGAAAGTTAACATATAAACCTCGTCCCCTATTGACATATATCCCAAAATCCACAAAAAATCAAAAAGGACAAATCCCGCGAAATGGATTTGCCCCTTTTTGAAAACGATATCACAAATATTTTAGACCTCTGATATTTTCATGTTCATTCCAGGTATCGCAGATTCACGAAGATGTTATGTATGTTGGAGAAATCACCACATTCCAAGGTCATAAAAAGCATGTGATCTATAGCGAGATTGTCGAAAAACCCGATTTGATATTTTTCTTTTGATAAATCAAGTTGGCATTCATCGGGATATTTTTTCAACAGGGTTTCGGTTCAAAATTCCATATGAATCACTTCCTCATTGCATTTGAATGTAATTCTTATATTTCTTGATCCCTTATGCAGGAGCATATCTCATTATTTTTCCCATGTTGTGAACCATACAATACAATAGCCATTGTATGTTTACTTTGATTTTTCCCCTAATTGTAAATCGGTTGAGTTATTTGTGAGCTCTTATATTCGCAAATACCGGCTCTACAATGGCTATACGCTGAGGATATATCTTACGCCCTTTCTCATTGTCCACCTTAGTGGCCATCGCTTTCGAATAATTATTCTCCGCAACACCAATCGGAACGTCAATCGTCTTATCCTAGGCCCATTCTCATTTAACCATTTATCAATCCGATCCGCCTGCTTCTGCAATTTCTGTATCTGCCGCTCACGTTTCGCCTGGTCAGGTGTTTTCTTTGTTTAAGCTCTCATATACCAATATTTTGTTACGAAAAATCAGAATCGATCAATTTGGGTTTAAGAAACACCTAAAAAGCCGGAATAGGCATGTTTGGCCAGCCACTGAAGTGAAAAGGTTAGGGAGCTGGAATAGTGGTTGACCTGGAAGTTGCAGGTGGAAAGGCAATTCGGACTGCAGTTTTGCTTTAGACAGGTCAATCTGTCTGGGTCAAATTTGTGGCCTTCATATATGTTCCCCCAGTCTTCATCGGTTCCATACAGCTCCATGCAGGGAGTAAAACTGCCATCCAGTCGGATTATCATGGAGGACTTGCCAGCGAGACAGGGCCAAGGCGGAAGCCGGTGACGAATAAAAAGCTTCATGGCGCTCAAATGTTCCACCGAGTTGACCATGGTATATCCTTCTATATTTTTCTGAATCAGCCAATCGACAAGTTCATCAACCACCTGAAACTCCGCTTCCGTAATCCATGCGCCGTCCTGTTCGTGTTTGAAATGTTCATATTCAATCTGTGGCGGTTCATTGATATGATAATCCGTTGCAATACCGTACTCATGGGCAATTTTAGTGAGCGCTTTGACATCTTTCAAATTGTGTTTGGTGATGTTAATATTAAAGAAGGTAATGTATTTGTATTTCTTTTGCTGTTTTACCAGATATTGGAACTGAGAATTGATACGATTTAAGTATTTGGGCATCCCTTTATAATGATCTATGGCATCGACGGCAAGGTTGATGACAGATATCCCTGCTTTTCCGATTTCATCAATAAACGCCTCGTTCATAAGAATGCCGTTTGTGGGGAGATATACAAAAAAACCTCTTCCCGCCGCATATCGCGTTAACTCTATTAGAAAGTCTTTGCGTATTAAAGGCTCTCCACCCATATAAGCCAATACTCTGCAACCAACAGATTGGAGCCAATTTACGGCATCTTTTGCCACCTGCAAGGTCATCCCTTCTATGTGCTTGTTCCGGCTATAACAATAGTGGCAGTCGAGATTACAGTTGAGATCCGTGTAAAGAAATGAAAGGAGTGGTTTAAATTTATCGGGTTGGATGCGTGATTTTATATAAGGGATAAACCAGCTTCGATAGGCCCGGGTAAAATTGTAAGTTTGATACCGCTTGTTATGCGTCTTATTGTGATAACGACGGTTTGAAAGATTCCATTTGGACCAACAATCAGACAATTTTGATTCTTTAAATGTTGCCAACATTATATAATTCTCTATAACTTATATAAATAACGATCTGTTAATAATAATCCCCTTCTGGACCAAGTGGAATAGAGGATAATCAATAGAAGACCAAGGTCAAAGCATAAAGTGCGAATCGAGAATAAGGGCAGCAGAATAAGAATTGTTAAACAATGGAAACCAAATCGAGGTGGAGGGCAGATTTCAAAAAAAGAATCTATTTAAAGGTTACCCCCATCCTCTCAGAATTGATTGCTTCCTCTGGGGAGTCCAGATATCTTGCCTGAACCCTAAATATTTTTTGCCTCAGCAATTAACTTATCAAACTTTTCAACTTCCACTACAGGTGATGTTGTAAATGAGATTCCTGTCAGTTTGTTTAATGCAACAGATGCGGCAAGAGCCTTTTCAGAATCAGGAAAATCCAAGGTAAAAACAAGGTCGTGTTCACCCAGTACAGCGTACATCGATATAACCTTTCCACCATTCTTTTTGATCACCTCAACAGCTTTATCTGTTCTTTCAGGACTGATTCCCTTTAATGCCTCTGGGGAATACTTTCCAAACATCATGAATATTGGCATATCCAACCCTCCAATTTCCTAATTTTATGGACATCCGTGCTTCCTGTCCTGTTACCTCTATAAATTTCGTGGGCTTGTCCACCAGAAGGATTTCACACCTTTGGCGATTCATCTTGTCTCTCTGAAGCAGGCTCCCCAGCAACTCCCCAATGTGATTTGGGGATTACCGCACATAATTTCATGGCCGAATTACAATGTTTAATTTCCCGGGGCGGACGCCCCGTCAAGACGGCGGGATGGTCTGCCCCGACAAATGCTTCAAAACTCAGCAATTTATTGCCGATTGTCCCTATTAAAGCTACAATCCTAAATTATAAGTTTCGTATTCAGTCGGTCCATCAAGCAACGCTTCAAACGCGGTCTCATTTTCCGCTCTCAAATCACCATTTTTCCATTGGTTCCAATTCTCTATTCTCTGCCACATGGATATAACTACAACATTATTTGGATCGTCACAGCCACTCAAAGTTTCCGATGAAATGTAACCCGGCTGGCCCATGGCATTGTACCGGGCTTTGATAAAGAGTTTTGAGGCCTCATCAATTTTACCGTCCTTTATTTTTCTCTTGATAAGAACTTTGACCGCCATAGTGACCTCCTTTCGTTACATAGGTGAATAATTGGAATATACATTCTTTCCCCTTCCGCCTTCACGATCGTGGTAAACTATAGTGATGATGAGAGGTCGCCTTTTTAAGGAAGCTGAACGAGAAATTGGTAATGGTGTAAATCATAAAAATTTCGGCCTTCAAATATTAACCATGTAAGGCAGAAATCATTACCCTGACCTTAAGAAATTGCAAAATTAAATAATCCACTAAATTCTTTATATTTTGTTTAAGAATGAAACCAATGATAATTGATTGGTTTTCATGTTCCACAGAAATAATAAGAATTCCAATAATATGTTATAAGAATAGTATTCCTTGGCAGAGGCGTTCATAAAAGGAATCTATACGCTCTGCCAAGGAAGATCAGCTTTCATTGCCTTCAACGTAATTTGGTTCCCCAAGTTCCTTGAGGGAAAAATTGTAGAAAACATGATGTCCATCATAGTCAAGAACTCGCAAATCGTCCGTCTGACTTAAATCACCCATAATCATATTATATTGTTTTCCGTATCTATCTTTCACCTTTCGTTCAGAAACCTCAAAAGCGATGTATTTCTTAATCCCTTTTGCAGAGAGCTTCTCAACCAGATTGGGATCATCAAGTGATTCATACGAGGTCAAGATAAGAATCGGGCCTGTGCCCGTAAAAAAGATGCCTGCTTTCATGGCACACCTCCTTTCTTTATAAACTCACAGCGTTGTAGGAAAAAGCAACATCATGGCGGGGGAGATGTCACAAAGAAGCGAATTTTCGCCCTTTTGGGGCTTGTTATCGGGATTTTAAGAAAACTCCTCTTCATAGCCTTCCTCCATAGTAGCAATTTATTAAAAAATGTTTGATCAGGACAGTAAGGCTATTCCATTAAGATCTGGTTTGTAACTAAATCAGACATTACCTCCCCAGTTCTCTGCCGCCTGAAGCCAAATTCCCGCTGATAGTGATTACAGCCATCTATTTTTCTTCAACTATCTCCCAATTTGTCTCGAAAGTGGTGTCATGAAGTGTATATGCATATCCGAACATCTTTCCGATTCCTGGCAGTACACCCTTTTGGACTCGCCAGTAGGCAAGATAAATGGCCGGGAGCAAGCCAACTTTCCCAGACCCCGGATCGTCCGCGGTGTGTTGCCAAATTTCCCTTTTCTCCATGACTCTCCAAAGAGTCCCATATTTCTTGCTCCGAACTATTTGCCCTACATTGGGTAGATTCTTTTGCCTAAATACTTCATCGTGTGTTGCTTGCATGGCTAAACCTCCTTTGGCTATATGAGCCATTACCCATATAGAGCGTGGAGTCATATGTTTAAAGAAAATTTTTGTTTGAAAAGCGATTTTTCTCAAGCATAAAATTATTTGAAAATGAAGGGCTCACCTCAAAAAATTTTTTGCAGATTTAAGAGACTTTGCCAATGGGGCTTAGGGTTCATTTTCATAGGTAAATATCCCAAAATTATAGGGAATTATCCCAAATGCTGATTTGAAACAACTATCATTAGTTCAAGGTGTTGAATGTATGACTGAAAATGAGATAGGGCCAAGAGCTTAAATTATAGATTTCTTGCAGTATCTGACATATTTAGTAATGTCAATAGCTTGTGATAATATTTAGATATCGATTGATCTTGTTAAAAATTATTGCCTAATCTGGATTTGCCTCCGACCCTACATCTTGTGTTTATCACTTTCCCTTAATTACTGTTTTCCGGTCAATATTCCGTGCCTGAAGATTGCATTAGCATAAATCCAATATCATTGAAGATTTGTTATGTAAATCACAATCTTATATGATTAAATCGTGGCTTTGTTATGAACGGGGACTTCCGGGACATCCTAATATTATAAGTTTCCTATCATATTAGGAACGAATGTTATAATAGGATGTCCCACAAACCTTTGCATAAAGGAACTCAGGAATAATATGCGAATTTCTAAGTTCTCTATCGTTTCCGCAAAGTTTACAAATAGCCATAGTGTGCTCCTAACCAACAAACCCTGCAGTTAGCGCAATTTGCCTTTTATTAATGGGTGTTTAATGATGGAGTATGATCAACGGTCCGCCTTCGCTGAAAAGCTATGGCGCGACAAGGAGGTGTCATCATGCTCCATCAGTATTGCAGCCAGTTTCTCGCATACTGTCAGTTGGTCGATTTCTCGGCGCGTTCCATCCAGGCTTTAACCATCAGGCTCAACGAATTAGCAAACTTTCTAAAAATACAAAGAATTCGGTCTGTTAAAAAAGTTCGCTATCGGCTGTCGGGGGTCGCCCATTCGATACCTCCTTAAATAAAGATTTGACTCTCTGACAATTTTTTGATTAGTCTGGTAAGAAAAATCCATCATAACAAACTTTTTTTCCATATTCCTACCATGCCAAAAAGGCAAGCCAATATTAAGCTCGATTATAAACACCGCCTTATTGATGTGAACGAGATTGACCCTTCTCCTTTTCAGGTCCGCAAATTTTTTGATGACGATAAACAGAAGGAACTTGCAGAGAGTATAAAAAGGGATGGTCTAATTGAGCCCATAGTGGTGCGTCGTAAAGGGAGACGCTACGAGATCATAGCCGGAGAAAGGCGGTTTCGAGCTGTCCGGGACTTTACGGAGATGAAAAACATCCCGGCTCAAATCGTCAAGGCGACCGACCTTGAAGCGCGCCGTATGTCGACTGCTGAAAACCTTCAGCGTGAAGACCTTTCCGCCATTGAGACGATTGAAGCTATTGTGGAGATTGTGGATGCTGAGCTGATCGAGGATAAACAATATGCCGCGATGGGTAAAAACCCGGCAGATAGGGTGAAAACCTTGCTGGGAAAACTTGACTCAGTGAGGCGCAGCCAAGAAAGAGGATCCAGTGTTTCCAAGCAGTCCAAGTCGCTGTCCCATAAA
>JAFDBA010000286.1 GCA_019313505.1 Deltaproteobacteria bacterium | reverse complement strand
GTTCGAGGACTTTAACTTCGAATATTTTTGTCCTATAAATGGTCGTAATCTTTACCATCTTATCGACATACTAAATAATATTAAGTGCCTTAACGAACCGGTTCTGCTTCATGTATCAACGAAAAAAGGGAAAGGATATTTGCCTGCTGAAAAAAATCCTGTCTATTTTCACGGGGTGGGATGCTTTAACGCAGATACGGGGGAAAGTCTAAACAAAGAATGTTCCGTTTCGACATACACCCAGGTTTTTGGCGAAACCATGTTACAAATGGCAAAAAAAGATGACAGAATCGTTGCGGTGACCGCTGCTATGCCGGAAGGCACAGGGCTTGTAAAGTTTTCCGAGGCCTATCCGGACCGGTTTTTTGATGTGGGAATCGCCGAACAACACGCTGTAACTTTTGCCGCAGGTCTGGCCACCGAAGGATTCAAGCCTGTTGTGGCCATATATTCTACTTTTTTGCAACGTGCTTATGATCAGATATTGCATGATGTGTGTCTTGAAGCACTTCCAGTTGTTTTTGCCGTTGACCGGGGAGGAATTGTGGGAGAGGACGGAGCGACACATAATGGTGTTTTCGATTTGTCTTATCTCAGAAGCCTTCCCAATATGGTGGTTATGGCTCCAAAGGATGAAAATGAACTGGCAAGAATGTTCACAACTTCCTTTGTCCATAAAGGTCCAATTGCGATTCGATACCCCCGCGGAGATGTGGAGGGCGTAAAAATCGAAAATCGTGATATTCCCATACCCATGGGAAAGGGTGAAGTACTTCAAAAAGGAGATGACGTTCTTATCCTGGCCATTGGTCGGTCTGTTAGTGAAGCACTTACCGCTCACGTAAAGCTGGCCGAAAAAGGCATATCCGCTACAGTTGTCAATTGTCGTTTTGTAAAGCCCCTTGACGCTGATTTGATCGGCAACCTTGCCAGGAAAATACCGCGTATTATAACGGTTGAAGAGAATGTACGCCAGGGAGGATTTGGAAGTGCTGTGATGGAATGTTTGTGTGATCAGGGAATAACCGGATTTCTTCTTGAACGCATTGGAATACCTGACACTTTTGTTGAACACGGTCCCCAGAAAATGCTCAGGTCCAAATATGGTATTGATGCCGCAGCCATCGTCAATACCGCCAAAAAAATTATAAATTCGTCAAATTAATGAGCCGGCGCCTTGTCGGAAAAGCCGGAAACAATAAATATTCGGTAATGAAAAAAGTTTTGCCATAAATTGAATTCAGTAAAAAAAACAAGACTTGACTTGGTAATTGTTGAAAAAGGACTGGTAAAGAGTCGGCAACGTGCCCGTGCCCTTATTATGGCCGGGAAAGTTTTGGTTAATAACCGTATTGTGGATAAACCCGGTTCACTTGTTTACAGAAAAGACGACGTCATTATTAAAGGAGAAGACATCCCCTATGTAAGCAGGGGCGGCCTTAAGATAGAAAAGGCTCTGGAGGAGCTTAATATTGATATAACCGGAGCTGTCTGTCTTGATGTGGGAGCATCCGCGGGGGGATTTACCGATTGTCTTTTGCAGCATGGCGCAAGACGTGTTTTTGCCGTGGATGTTGGTTATGGTCAGCTTGCCTGGAAATTGAGGCAGGATTCTCGTGTCGTTGTTATAGATCGAACCAATATCCGGTATATGCCGGCCGAAACTCTTCCGGAACCTGTAGATCTCATCACAATAGATGTCTCTTTTATTTCTCTTAAAATAGTTATTCCCGCAGTAATTAAGTTTATGAAAAAAGATGCAAGGATTATAGCCTTGATAAAACCACAGTTTGAAGTGGGAAAAGGCAAAGTCGGAAAAGGAGGTGTGGTACGTGACCCTGTTTTGCATGCCGGGGTTATTAAAAGCCTTTCGGATTTTTTTACAGGGAAAGATCTTTTGATCGAATTTGTAATCCCTTCGCCAATATTGGGACCAAAGGGAAACAAAGAATTTTTTATTTCTTTAAAATACGAAAGTTGATCTTGATTTATTTCGGATAAACATATAGAAAATTTACCTTTAGTCCTTTGGTTGTAAATTTTGTGCTTTTTGTGGCAAAAAAAA
>JAFDBA010000008.1 GCA_019313505.1 Deltaproteobacteria bacterium | reverse complement strand
GATCATGGCCATCATGCGGATGTTCTGTACTCCCACCGTGTGCTGTGTCCAGCCCATGGCGTACATGATGGTTCCGGTCTTATCCACGGCGCCGGTTTTTGCATAAGTTTCCCATACTTTCTTGAGATCCTTCTCTGAGGTGCCGGTGGTAGCTGAAACCGTTTTAGGGGTGTAGCGAGAGTAATGCTTTTTCATCAGTTGGAAAACACAACGAGGATTTTTAAGGGTAAGATCTCGCTTGGGCACACCGTTTGCGTCTTTCTCAAATGCCCAGGCGGACTTGTCGTACTTATTTTTTTTAGGATCAAATCCTGAAAAAAGACCGTCTTTAAAATCAAACTTGGAGCCGACTATAAAACTGGCGTTAGTATAGTTGGCCGCGTATTCCTTATGGTACTTCTTGTTGGCAAGGATATAGTTCATCATACCGCCCAAAAAGGCGATGTCCGTACCCGACCGCAAGGCTGTGTATATGTCGGCCTTTGAAGATGTACGGGTAAACCGCGGGTCCACGTTGATGAGCGTTGTCCCTTTATCCATGGCTTTGGTGACCCACTTCATGGAGATGGGATGGTTTTCCGCTGCATTTGATCCCATGATCAGGATGCAGTCGGAGTTTCGAATGTCGATCCAGTGGTTGGTCATGGCGCCGCGTCCGAACGACTCTGCCAGAGCCGCAACAGTAGCGCTATGTCAGATACGAGCCTGATGCTCGATATAGACCAAACCAAGGGCACGCATGATGGCCTGGAGTAGCCAACATTCCTCGTTGTCAAGGGCCGCCGAACCCACGTGGGCTATACCTGTGGTACGGTTGACCACTTGACCTCATCCCATTCAATTTCCTCCCACTCATCGCTTCCAGGTGCCCTGTAAAGCGGTGTCTTTATCCGATTTTTGTTCACCGTCATCTGGTAGAGACCCGCTCCCTTGGCGCATAAAGCTCCTTCATTGATGGGATGATCGGGGTCACCCTCGGCGTTGAGAAGTTTGCCGCTCTTTTTGGTGTGCACAATGAGGCCGCATCCAACCGCACAGTACGGACAGATAGTAGTGGTCTCTTTGGCTTTGAGGATCTTAAGCTCAGCGGCGTAAGATTTAACAGGCTTCAAGTCAAAGCCAAGGCATAGAGCTGCTGCGGCTGCGCCCGCAGTACCTGACCACTTGAGGAACTCCCTTCGTGTTAGTGCCATGTTACCTCCTTTCTTAATATTAATAACGAACGTTTATCCAAAAGACTGCCAGTGACTTTAATACCTCCTTTTTATTTGTGGCAGACGCCGCACATTATCGGGCCACTGCGGCGACCCCATATTAAATAATTTTCATGACAGCCTCTGCATTTTTGATGAAAGGCCATCAACAGGGGAACTGGAATATCTTTGTTAAGTCTCTCTTTGTGACAGGTGGAACACTTGCTGCCTTTACCGAAGTTTCTGTCGGAGAAGACATTAAAATCATGATGGCAGACCCTGCAACGAAGAATGGTCTCGTGCAAATAGTGATCAAACCTCACCTGGGGCTGAAAGTGTTTACTAAAACCTTTGCTTTTTAGATCCATAATTCCTTCCTGAGCTTTTTCTTCCTGGGACCATGCTAATGTTGCAGCAAAAACACCTACAAAGATAAAAGCCAGAATAAGATACCGATGCTTCATTAGTGTCTCCCCTATGATAAACTTATGTACACCCCACAAAAATTATGGAAAACGGTTTTTCGTAAGTTATGAAAAGAGGTTTTTCGACAAAGGGAATGGGATCGATTTTGCAAATACTGTTGGAACACATCATATAATTACCTGATAAAAGCGATTTCTTTCTGAGAAATTCAATGCCGATTTAGTATGCCGCTGAGATGCCACAATATGATATGTCGCAAAGTGCTGCATTAATTATAATGAAACCGATATATTATACCAATATAGAAAAATCAAGGTTTTTTTTTAATAATTAATTATTTATTGAATTCCATTTAATAGACAGGTAATTTATTGATGTACTGGGGAAAATCACTATATTTTTGGATAGAACTTGATGTTAATATATTTAAAAAATGTAAATAGCAAATATGGGATACTATAAAGTAGGAAATTACTTAACCGGGTCGGTGCCAGTCCGGAATTCTTTTAAGTACCCTTCCCATTCCATGGGAAGAAGCTGCTTTTTAGCGTTATTGCATTCCTTGCAGGCAGCAACCACGTTTCCTTTTGTGCTTCGACCGCCGCGGGCGATGGGTACAATATGATCCATGGTGAGTTCTTTGGGCGACGTAGGGCGCCCGCAGTAATGACAGACACCTTTGGCACAGCGGCGTTTCCACCACTGGGAACTCCGGAGTTCCCTTGCTTTATGTCGCTCTCTCTTTATATCCCCTTCATCTATATCTATTGCAAATGGTTGCATGTTCACAAAATTAGTGCTAATTTCAGATCGATGCCGTCAATCCATTTTTCGATTTCCGCAATTAATATTTCATAAAATCTTTCGGACCCACCCAGACCCCTTCGACCGAAATAATGGTTTATTTCAAGAAAAAGCGGTGTTCTGTTTTTTCTATCGGATGAAAAAAGCAGATCAAATCCGGCCAGGTTGATTCCGGTCCGGGAACAAAAAGCCTTTACAGATTTAACAGCCATCTCCTGCAAGTCCGGATCAGCATTGTTGTCGATAACAGCTCCTTTGACAAGATTTGAGCAAAAGCTTTGTTTGTTGCTTTGAACACGCCAGTAAGAAATAACTGTTTGGCCGATGACGACAACTCTTAACGACCTGTGGTTTGAATGGATATATTCCTGTATTATAAATCCTGTCTGGCCGCTATCTTCAAAGCTCCCGGCGGTTTGCAAAATATCCTTAAATTCCGGGGCTGATTTTATAAGATAAACCTGATACCCTTCCCCCCCCCAGTCAAATTTGAATACAAAGGGAAAATCAAAAGCCGGCTTTGAAGGAAAACCGCCATAGTGTCCGGCAAATGCATCGATATTTAGATGTGTTTCAGTCCTTGGATGGGGTACATTGTTTTCCTGAAATAGTCGAGCCTGACCAATTTTACCCGCATATTTGAATCTTGAATTGAAATTGGGAAACACATGTCCACAGTTGTTATGTGCCATTTCGTACAGGGATTGATAGCATCCCTGGGGCAGGATTACGGCATCCGCCGCCTTGATTGCAGCAAGATCACCAGCGTCCGGCTCCCGTCCGGCACAAAGCAAATTTTTATCTGCTGCAAAGCAGGGGTGATAAGACAAAATCATCAATAGCCGAATTTTCTAAGTGCTTTAGTATCTTTGCTCCAGTTTTTATGTACCCGTACAAAGAGCTTTAAAAAGACCTTGGTACCCACCATCCGTTCTATCTCTTTTCTGGCTTCTGTGCCGATCATTTTCAGCTTGCTCCCGTTTTTGCCGATTATCATCCCTTTTTGTGAAGCGCGCTCAACATGAATGGTTGCATGAATCTTTACAAGGGCACCTTTTTTCTCTTCAGAAAATGAATCTAACGTAACTGCAGTGGAATATGGTATCTCCTGGCCGGTTAAACGGAAAACCTTTTCACGTATCATTTCAGCGGCAATAAACCGTTCCGGCAAATCGGTTAGGGTATCTTCAGGGAAAAATGCCGGGCCTTTTGGTAAAAGAGCCTCCATGGCTTCAACAAGTTCTTCAATCTGATCTCCAAGTATGGCGGAGACCGGAATTATGGCTTCAAATGAGTACGCCTTTGCCCATTTATCTATGATTGAAAAGAGTGCAGGTTTTTTAACAAGATCTGTCTTGTTAAGGGCAAGAACAACCGGTTTTTTTATTTTTTTCAGTTTATTTATCAGAAAAGTTTCTGAATCCGGGTCCGGATTTGCCACATCAACCATAACAAGAACAATATCCACATCTCCCAGGGCTGAAAGGGCTGCATCCACAATTCTGATGTTTAACGGCCGTTTTGCTTTATGGATCCCCGGGGTGTCAATGAAGACAAGTTGTGAAGAAGGTCTGTGCACAACACCGAGGATACGGTTACGGGTGGTTTGAGGTTTTTTGGAGGTAATGGATATTTTTTCGCCCAGCAGCTGGTTTAATAGCGTTGATTTCCCAACATTGGGAGACCCCATAATGGCAACAAACCCAGATCTAAAATCAACTTTTTTATCCTTTATATTCACCATATTATACCATAGATCACTTAAAAGTGGCAGCCAAATTCTGCGCCTGTACAGACCTTCCCAAGTACAATTTATGCAGATTTTTAATGGTAGCCGATTAACCCTTCAACAGCTTCCCATACCACATCCTTGCCCAGGCGTGATTTGGCTGAAAAGAGGATCAGATCATCTTTATAGACACTTAAGGCCTTAACTATGTCGAAATGATGTTTCAACTGTTTTGTTTTGGAAAGTTTGTCTGCCTTTGTCAGTATTAAAATACTGGGAATGTTGTAAGAATGCAACCATTCGATGCAATTCAATTCTTGCATACCTGGTATCCGCCGGATATCCATGATAAGAACCACCCCTTTCAGCGTTTTTCTGGTCGAAAGGTATGTTTCAATCATAGGGCCCCATTTTTTTCTCACAGAAGCCGGAACCTTTGCATATCCGAATCCCGGAAGGTCTACAAACGAAAAAGCCTTGTTTATGAGAAAAAAATTAATGAGCTGGGTACGTCCGGGTGTGGAGCTGGTCTTTACAAGACGTTTACGGTTTACCAGTGTGTTGATTAGAGAAGATTTGCCCACATTGGAACGCCCTGTAAAAGCAATCTCCGGCAGAACCGTGGAAGGATACTGGGATGGTTTGACAGCACTTTTAACAAATTCAGCCGATTTTATGATCATATATAGGTTTTTAAATATTACGTTTTTATGTTGTTAATTGATAGTCTTTATTATTAATATATCACGTTTTATGCAAGCCCAAAAAGTCACTCGGCATACTACATGTATGGCCTCGTTCCTGAAAAAATACTACGCCTTGTATATGAACCTTTTTACTTAGCCATCTATAGTTGAATTCGTGACTTTTTACGAGACCGTCAAAAGTAATGTTTATTATGAAATCAATGAGGCTCCCGAAGGGTTAGCTTTTTTCGAAATCTAATCTGGATTTTATCCTTTTATCTTGCTTTTTATCGGTGGGTGGATATTGACAATAATGTCTTGATACCGCATTGTTGATAGCAAATTTGTATCTTTCGAAAAAAGTTAATGTAGATGTTGGGTAATAAGTTTTGTAAAATGTTGGGAAGTGGACGATTACCTGACCGATCCCAATTATCCTGTTGAATCCTACTTTAAATAAAAGCCCTGTCACGGCCAAACAGGCGATATATCCAAACCCATTGAAATTATAAGAAGTTTTATAAATTTTGGTCATTGACAAAGCTCCTAAATTTCGATATTTGATTTTTAATTGCCCGTATTTCGAGTATCATTGTCACTGGAAACCGGATAATCCCATATAATTTGATTCATCCGGATATTCTGTACAATGTAAATTTTTTGTTTATTGCACTTTTAACAAGGGAATTCTTATCAGATGGTATTACAGTCATTACTACCCGAACAGCTTGTCTCGCGATGGGCACGACACCTGACATACCAGCTTTGGCCGTGGTTTTTCATGAAAGCAAAGCCCCTGGTCATGTGCGACGCAATGTACTCGGATGCCATCCAATGAGTCGTTCCACTATCTTTGCCGACATGCTGGTCGTCATTACTTTTGCGGTGGTGACGTTCAGTTTATGGGCCTATTTCAACCGCCCTATCCCCGAGCCGCCCTGGCCGAATAACATACAGGGCTTTTCCTTTTCTCCATTCCGTTCCGATCAGGATGGCATTGCCCGCGATTACCCATCAGAGCAGGAGATCGAGGAGGATCTTAAACGGTTGTCCGGCAAAACCTATGCCGTGCGAACTTATAGTGTTGACGGCCCTCTGGACCAGATTCCTGTTCTGGCGGACAAGTACAACATCAACGTGGCGCTTGGGGCCTGGATCGGCGACGACAAGGCACGCAACCACCAGGAGGTTGAAACCGCCAAGCGACTGGCCTGGACCCACCGCAATATTGTGCGGCTGATTGTCGGCAACGAAGTGCTGCTCCGGGGTAATATGCCCAAGGAGGAACTCTTCGGGCACCTTGATCACTTGCGCGAGGTTGTTTGGCAGCCGGTGAGCACCGCCGAACCATGGCACGTATGGATCAAGCATCCGGATCTGGCCCGCCACGTGGACTATATCGCCGTTCACATGCTCCCTTACTGGGAAGGGGTGCACGTTGATCGAGCGGTTGGTTATATTTTCGATAAGATAGACCTGCTGCAGCAAACCTTTCCCGGTATGCCCATCGTGATTGGCGAAGTCGGCTGGCCCAGCAACGGCCGGACCCGCCAGTCCGCCGTAGCCTCCACCGCTAACGAGGCCCTGTTTCTGAGGCGTTTCCTGAAACAAGCCGATCAGCGGCGCTGCATCTATTACGTGATGGAGGCCTTTGACCAGCCCTGGAAGGCGGCGGCAGAAGGCTCGGTGGGTGCCTACTGGGGCGTATATGACGTGCACCGCCAGCCCAAATTTCCCTTTACCGCTCCGGTAGTCCGCATTCCCCACTGGAAAGTATTGGCCAGCCTGTCCGTGGTGGTGGCCTTGATTATCTTCAGCCTCCTGCTGTTCGACAGACGCGCGTTGCGTCGGGGCGGGCGAAGTTTCCTGGCCATCGTCGCCTTTGCCGCGGCCACAGCCGCCGTCTGGGTTGTCAACGATTACAGTCGCCAGTACCTGTCCCCTTATATCCTGCTCGTTGGCCTGCTGTTGTTCTTAGGGATGATCGGTGTTATGCTGATGCTTCTGGCCGAAGCTCACGAGTGGGCCGAGGCGCATTGGGCACGCTACCGAACCCGCCCGTTCATTCCGCAGGAAGCGATCCCTTTCGTGCCGCCCAAAGTCTCGGTCCATCTGCCGGCTTACAACGAGCCTCCCGACATGGTCATCAAGACCCTGAACGCCCTGGCGGAGCTGGACTATCCGGACTTTGAGGTGATCGTCATAGACAACAACACCCAGGAGTCGGCGATCTGGCAGCCCGTGGAAGCGCATTGCCGCAAGCTCGGCCCGCGCTTTCGGTTCTTTCACGTAAATCCACTGGCAGGGTTCAAGGCCGGGGCTCTGAACTACGCCCTCAGCCGGACGGCGCCGGATGCCCAGGTCGTTGGGGTAATCGATAGCGACTACCAGGTCCGTACGGGCTGGCTCAAAGACCTCGTATCCCTGTTCACCAACCCGCGTATCGCTGTCGTTCAGTCGCCCCAGGACTATCGAGACGCTGATGTCAACACATTCAAGGCCATGATGCACGCCGAATACCGTGGTTTTTTTTACATCGGTATGATTACCAGAAACGAGCGCAACGCCATCATCCAGCACGGCACCATGACTCTGATACGTCGCCGGGTGTTGGAAGACATCGGCGGCTGGGCGGAGTGGTGTATTACCGAGGATGCCGAGTTGGGATTGCGCATCTTTGAACGCGGTCTCGAGGCGGTCTATGTGTCCCGGAGTTACGGCAAGGGCCTGATGCCCGATACCCTCGCTGATTTCAAAAAACAGCGCTTCCGTTGGGCCTTCGGTGCGATTCAGATCATGCGGCGCCACCGCAGCGCCCTTCTGGGACGCAACGGCCTGAGTGGGGGGCAACGGTATCACTTTATCGCCGGATGGCTGCCGTGGCTGGCCGACGGTTTTAATCTGGTCTTCAACCTTGCCGCCTTGACCTGGTCAACGGCCATGGTGTGGATGCCTCACAAGGTGGACCCTCCGCTGATCATGTTTGTTGCATTGCCCATGGCTCTGTTCTGCTTCAAGATGATCAAGCTAATCCATCTCTACACCACCCGGGTGGGAGCAAGTCCCCGACAGACAATGGCCGCCGCCTTAGCCGGCCTGGCTCTCACGCATGTCATCGGCCGGGCCATGCTTACGGGGCTTTTCCAAAAAGATCGGGCCTTCTTTCGCACGCCCAAGATGGCAGCCACCCAACCCCTGACCAACGCTCTTTCCGCCGCAAGGGAGGAAGTGTTGTTCATGCTGGCCTTGTGGCTGGCCTCGTTTGCCGTGTTGCGGTGCACGACAATGAATTCGCCGGATGCCTACCTATGGGTGATCATGCTGCTGGTCCAGTCGGTGCCTTACACGGCGTCGACGCTTGTGGCCTTGATCAGCGGGTTTCCAAAGATGCCCGCGTGGCTGGTCGGGCGCAGCACCAGCATAGAAGCGGCGGTCCAAAAGATCCTGGCAGGCACCCGATTCAGGCACGCCGACGGCAAGACCGACAATGACAGGCCGATCGATAAAGACAAGATAACGTAAAATATTTTTCAAAAAGCTACGGTAGTCCGTCCTATACCATCCTTGATCCAATGCTGCCCAAGGAGGACAAGTCCATGGTCTGAAGCCGGACCATGGCAATCGTTTGATATTACGACAAAAGGTCGTGGAGTTTGGATCAGGAATTTTTAATCTTTTTAAGGTAGTTTTTCAATCTATCCATTCCTTCGGAAATATTTTCTATGGATGTTGCATATGAAAAACGGAGGTATCCTTCGCCGTTTTTTCCAAAATCGACACCGGGTGTCACACCAACATGGGCCTTTTCCAGAATGTCGAAGGCGAGTTTATACGAGTCACCGGAAATGTGTTTTGCATTTGCAAACACATAAAAAGCCCCTGTGGGCTCCACGGTAATTCCGAGACCCATATCTTTGAGGCGGCGGATCATGTATTGACGTCGATCATTGTAAATCCGCTTCATGCGCAAAATATCTTCCCCAGCCTGCTTAAGAGCGGCGATTCCTGCTACCTGAACCATGGCGTTGGCAGAAATAAAAAAATTTTGTTGCACCTTTTGAATTGGACGAATAAAATGTTTTGGTGCGATCATGTAACCGAGTCGCAAACCTGTCATAGCATAGAGTTTTGAAAAACCGTTAAAAACAAAAGCATTTTCCGTGAATTCCAGAATAGAGTGTTCTTTTCCCTCGTAAACCAGGCCATGATAGATTTCATCCGAGATAATATACGGTGAGTCTGGTTTTAAAGACATGGCGGCAATTGCCTCCATTCGGTCTTTGGAAAGCAGGTTTCCTGTTGGATTCGACGGAGAGTTAATAACTATTCCTTTTGTTTTCCCGGTTATTTTTTTTTCAATTGCTTCCGGTCGGTATTGAAAGCCGTCTTCCTCGTAAACAGGTATTAATATGGGCTCGCCTTGCACGAACTTTATAAAATTAGGATAGCAGGCATAATGGGGGTCTGAGATAATGACCTGGTCTCCTTTTTCCAGAAGGGTGGAGAACATGACAAACATGGCAGGAGAAGTGCCTGATGATATTACGATCTGATCGGGATCCACCGATACGCTGTATGTCTTTAAATAATGTTTACTGATGGCTTCTCTGAGCTCTATCATCCCAAGGCTGTGTGTATAATGGGTGTGGCCGTTGTCCAGTGCCTTGCAGGCAGCATCCTTAATACATTGAGGGGTATCAAAATCAGGCTCGCCAACCTCCAGGTGGATCACATGGACACCCTGACGTTCCATTTCGTGGGCTTTCTCAAGAACGTCCATTACTATGAAAGGGGTCATTTCTTTGGTTCGATTTGATATCATCTCTGTACCTTAGACAACCTTGTTGAGAGGGTATTCTATAATACCCTCTGCACCCTGTTTCAAAAGCTTTGGGATAAGATCTCTGACAATACTGGTATCCACCACCGTTTCCACAGAAAACCAGTCCGAGTTGTAAAGTGGTGCAACTGTTGGTGCGTTGAGACTGGGGAGCAAGGATACGATCTTTTCAAGGAGAGTATCCGAAACATTCATTTTAAGGCCCACAAGTTTTTCAGCTACAAGTGCACCTTTAAGCAAAAGAGCGATCTGTTCAAGTTTATCTTTTTTTTCAGGATCTTTCCATGCATCGTGGTTGGCGATGAGCTGAGTATTGGTCTGCATCAATTCATGGACAATTTTCAACCCGTGTGCTTTAATGGTACTTCCCGTCTCAGTGACTTCCACGATGGCATCGGCAAGACCGGAAATGACTTTTGCTTCCGTGGCCCCCCAGGAAAATTCCACTTTTACATTTATACTACGTTCAGAAAAATAGTTTTTGGTATATTCGATCAGTTCGGTCGATATTTTTTTTCCCTCAAGATCTTCTAGTTTTTTAATGGGAGAATCCGGGGCAACCGCCAGTACCCATCGTGCAGGTCTGGCACTTGTTTTGGAGTAGACAAGATCGGTGATCACGTGGACATCAGATTTGTTTTCAGCAATCCAGTCCTTGCCGGTAAGTCCGGCATCGAGGGTGCCGTTTTCAACATGGCGGGACATTTCCTGAGCCCTGCACAGGGTGCATTCGATGGTATCATCATTTATTTCAGGGAAATAACTTCTGCCGTTGACATTAATCTTCCATCCGGAACGCTTGAACAGGTCTATGGTTGCGTTTTGCAGGCTTCCCTTGGGAATCCCCAGTTTTAACAGGGTTGTCATTTTTTATATACCTCCTCAGGATCAAATACCGGTTTTCCCATAATTCGGATTGTTCCATCTTCAACTTTTTTAAAAAAACAACTTCTATAGCCCAGGTGACAGGATGCGCCTCCCACCTGTTCGACTTTGAGCAATACCGTATCATCATCACAATCGATCATAATTTCTTTTACGAATTGCATATTTCCGGACGTTTTCCCTTTTATCCAGAGCGTTTGTCTGGTCCGGCTGTAATAAGTGGCATTTCCGGTGGCAAGGGTTGCTTCCCATGCCTCTTGATTCATAAACGCCAGCATTAAAACCTCACCGGTTTTATAATCCTGAACAATGGCAGGTATCAATCCCCCCATCTTTTTAAAATTGAGTGTAATCATAAAAATATATACCCGTTACAAAGTTTTTTGTGGAAAACTTTTTTGATAACCAGAAGATAAAATAAAGTCAAATTCTTTTTTTGAATTATCCTGATTAACCATTAAAAAATGAAAAAATAGAATTGCTGTAAGTGGTTCACCTTACATTGACTTTCACAACAGCGATTGTTATGGTGTTTGTTATGGAATCAGGAAATGTAGTTGAATATATCGACAGCAAAAAAATCATTTGTGCGGTCGTTCTTGAAGTAAAGAATCATAGACTTAGACTCCTAACCGAGACCAACCGGGAAGTCAACCTTTCGGCAAGTCGTCTGTCACATAAGTGCGAAATGCGACTTGATCCCTCCATGGGAAGAAGTAAGATGGTCAATGCCGTAAAGGATATAGCAAGTCGGCGTAAGACATTGATAAGCAAAATAGATATCAAGGAATTATGGGAAGTTCTAAATACTGAACAAGAGTGGATCGATCTTGACACAATGACCGGATTTTGTTTCCCGGAAAGTCCAAATTGCGATTACGAGTCGGCTGTAGTCAGGGCATTTTTTACAAACAGGCTTTATTTTAAATTTAACCAAGATCGCTTTTTCCCAAATACTGAAGATCAGGTGAAACAAAAGATCGCTCAGGAAAGAGAAACAGCGCGCAGAAATCGCATGATTGAAGAAGGCGGAGAATGGCTCAAAAACGTACTGAATGACAATCATTCTTCCCAGCCAGAAAACAAAACCCATATTGCAAACATACTGAAATCATTTTATCTTTTTGGAAAGGAAAGCAAAGATTATAGCCTTGGCAAAGCAGTGCTTGCAAAAGCCGGTATCGATCCTGATGAAGAAGTCTTTAAGGTTTTGCTTAAACTGGATGTTTTTGATAAAAACGAAAATACGGATCTTTATAAATATAAGGTAGCGACTTCTTTCCCTGACAAAGTCATGGGAAGAGCGACAGAACAGCTTGATTTACCACAAGAATTTTCGTATAACAGTATGCGCAAAGACCTGACCATGCTTTCCTTGATGACCATCGACGGCCAGTCAACTTTAGATTTCGATGATGCCATCAGTATAGAAGATCACGGTGATCATTATCGTCTTGGAATTCATATTGTCGATGTGGGGCATTTTATTAAAAAAGGAGACAGTATCGATCAGGAGGCTTTGGTCCGGGGCAGTTCAATTTATATGCCCGATCAGAAAATACCGATGATTCCGGCCTGTTTTGCCGAAAATCTTTGCAGCCTGATATCCGGACAATTACGCCCGGCTATCAGCATTATGGTGAAGTTAAGCAAATCCTGCGAAATTATCGACTATGAAATAATTCCGAGCCTGATTCGGGTAGAGCGCCAGCTCACTTATTACGATGTTAATACAATTGCTCAAGATAGCAAAGAAATTATTATACTCCGTGATATTGCAGAACAATTTCGTCAGAACCGGATGGCTGCAGGAGCCGTTCAGATTACGTTGCCGGATATTAATGTATGGGTCAATGAGAATAATGAAGTTAGCGTAAACAGAGTGAACAGGGAAAGTCCCGGAAGGATGTTGGTTTCGGAAATAATGATCATGGCAAACTGGCTCATGGCCCAATTCCTGTCAGAACATAACGCTCCGGCAATATACAGGTGTCAGGCAGCACCACGTAAACGACTATACAAAGGAAATGAAGGCTCTCTGTTCCAAAATTGTATGCAGCGAAGGCTGTTAAGCCGATTTGTGCTAAACTCAGAGCATGAATATCATTCAGGATTGGGTCTGGATGCCTATGTTACCGCAACGTCACCCATCCGGAAATACTTTGATCTGGCCACTCAGCGGCAGATACGAGCGGTTCTTGGCTTGGAAGAACCTTATAGCATGAAAGAAATAGATAATATAATACAGATGCTTGCACAGCCCATGAGCTGTGTATCAAAGCTTCAATTCAATCGCCACAGGTACTGGTTGTTGAAATATCTTGAAAAAAGAATCGGGCAAAAAGAAGAGGGGATTGTGCTTTACAAAAAGAGAAACAACTCTCAGGTACTCTTATCCGAGTACATGATAGAGTGCGACCTGCCTTTATCCAGCGACATAGATTTGAAGCCCGAAGACCTGATCCAGATAACCATACAGCATGTAGATGCAAGAAAAAACGTACTGTCTGTGTTTATGAGCTAAGACACAAAGAATATTTTTTTCTTAGTGTCTTTGTGACTTGGTGGCGAAAATAAAGGGATAAAAAGGCCATGCGCGTATTATTCTGGTACTGTAACGAGTTTAATTGGGTGCCTGCCATTAAAACCCTAAGTGATGTTCCGGAAGCCGAACCGGCCGAAAACCGAAATGCCGTGGTGGCGTTTGTTCATATCGAGCCAGGGGACGTTGAAGATGGAAGTTCGACGGAGACCAAGCTCATTAAAAACGCCAAATGGCTGGCCAGAAAATGGGATATTACCCGGATTGTTCTTCACTCTTTTACCCACCTGGGAGAAAAAAAGGCCGACCCTGAACAAGCGCAGGCCCTGTTAGGCCGGGCGCAAAAGCGTCTGGAAAACGCAGGTTACTTGGTTATTCAGACTCCGTACGGATATTTTTTGGATCTATCGATAAAAGCTCCAGGTCACCCTCTGGCAAGGATATACAGGGAATTTTAGGGCTAATGATAATCATGTGTGCCTAAAACCACCTCGATACCGGTCTTGTTCTCCAGCATTTTAGCAATTTCTTCGGCATCGCTATAAGGACAAGCCGGTTTTGCATTGGTAAAACAAGAACTAAGGTATATTTTGTCAGGTTTCATTTGCGACATTCTCCGGCACAACCGTAACCACTGTCCATGTAAGCACCACATCCTACGATAGCAACTTTTTTCATTTTATCCTCCTGTCTAATTCTTTATGACATTTTCTTGCCACGGCCCGTACCACCGCCACCGCCCATTCCCATACCGCCGCCGCCGCCCATACCTCTTCCACCACGGCCCCTACCGCCGCCGCCCATACCTCTTCCACCGCCCATTCCCGTGCCGGCGGCTATTCCGTTGTGATCCAGAACGTTCGCTGTTTTTGTGGGTGTCAGATTTCCATTTTTGTAATTATCCAGGGCTTCCGTTACGGTTCCCATGTTTCCGAGAAACACTTGGATTCCGGCCGCATAAAGGGTATTTACGGCATTGGGCCCGCAATTACCGGTTATTACAGCTTTGGCACCTTTGGAGGCTATGAATTGGGCCGATTGAATTCCGGCCCCACCCCCTAACATACCGCTTTCATTATCAAAGGCCTCAAAACTCATATCCTCTGTATTGATGATTAAAAAATAAGCACACCGGCCAAACCGTGGATCGACCTGTGAATTAAGATCCTTTCCGGACGAACTAATGGCTACTTTCATAATTTAGTTTCCTTTCATAGATGAATTTTGTTGTTATGACCCCCGTGGATAATTTTCGATATTTTTCGCATATCTCTCAAAGTCGTTTTCCAAAATGAACTGTGAAATCATTTCACTCACCTTGTCAGCAGTATCTATACGATAAACACCTTTTTCATCACGACCTTCAACCTTCTTGGCATTCTCTACAATTGCTTGAAGAGAATCGGCGGTCATTTCAACATTGACATTAACAGTAATGGTTTCTTTTGATTCACTCATTTGGTTCAACTACTCCTTTTAACAATAAAACTTCCCGGTTCGCAACCCATATGACCGGATATTACCTGGCATTTTGCCTTTAACAGAAAAAATATATTCTTTTCACAACTACTCAACGTTTCGTAATTACCCTGTCCCTTGGCAATAATCAGATCGGCATGTGCAAAGCATTCCCTGAATTCTTTTGAACATTTTTCCAAGACAGTTCCGGGAACGTTCGAACCATTATCCATAACAGTAACAAGTTCGGTCATACCTGTTTCCCGTGCGTCTGCCATTGTCGCATCATTTATAATAGGACCGCCCCTTACGACAAATGTTACCTTGTGCACAGGCAATTGTTCTATCAGTAAGCGATCGAAAACAATTTCTCCGCAATTATCCCCCAAATAAAGGATATTTTTTGCTGTATCTATTGAATCACACAATATATCTATATTCCCGAACAATTGCACTGACATAGCCTGTTCAATAGTATCAAAGATAATAGAATTGTCTATTTTTGCATTTACACCGAAATCGATAATATTTCCGGCGATGGCCATTCGAATGGCGGTATCCATGGGATTGGAAGAAGTTTTGATTCTTTGTTGCAGGTCCGGATAAAGTTTGAGGGCAAAATTGTTGAACCGGTCTTTTATTTTTTTGTATGGATCATCGTGCCCGGAAAGTTCCCTGATTAATTTGTGGATATACTGACCCATCACCGGAGGAGATTGGTCCAGGTTCATTTTGCTTGCTGCGGCAAGAACACCGCGAAGCACCTGCTCATGAATTTTTTCATCGGAGGTTGCCAACCTTGCCGCGTCAAGAGCCTGACGGATAAAACAGGGTATACAGTCATAAGTTGTTTTCATAGAATTACTGCAGTCTCAGTGCTTGGGTTGTCGTTTTTTTGACTTTTTACAAGTCCATCAGTTATGAGTATAATCTCAAAAAGAATAAACTAAGTCCTATTATCCGGGTGGTCAAGCTGTTTTTTTATAAAATATGATTTTTTATTTTTTTTCCGAAATCGTTACTATAACATAATGGTCGTATGACCAAATAAATGCTTGACATGTTGTACTGTGCTAATTATATTTTAATCAAATGCTCATTTCATAGAGGTAATTTTAATATGCCAAGAATTAAAAAGCCGAGATTTGTATCAAGGTATCCGACGATTACCGCTTTTGTGCCCCAGGGTATGTTTCAAACTGGTGAGATTACGCTTTCAGTGGAAGGACTTGAAGCTATAAGATTGAGCGATTTCGAACATCTTGACCAAGAGACCGCCGCAAAAATAATGGAGGTATCTCGCCAGACATACGGCAGAATTTTATCTGAAGCCCGTGGAATAGTTTCAGAAGCGCTGGTGACAGGAAAGACTCTCAGAATTGAGGGGGGCGCCTATGAGATGCGTGGAAAATGCAGAAGACGCCGCAGAAGAGGCGGACGGTAAAAAAACATAAAAGGAGGTGGTGATTATGCCAGGTTTTGATGGAAGTGGTCCTATGGGAACCGGTCCCATGACCGGTGGTGCAAGGGGTTTTTGTAATCCTGCTACAGGTCGGTCAAGATCGTTTGCCAAAGATATGGGTTTGAGGCGCGGTTTCAGAGCCGGATACGGCCCTGGTAGAAATATGAGGCGCGGTTTTGGAAGAGGTTTTGGTTTTTATGGTTGGAATCCACCAGCATACGATCAAACATATCCCGAAGACAAGGCAACGCAAATAAATATGCTAAAAGCCCAGGCGGATTCAATGAAAAAGGATTTAGATATAATCAACAGGAGCATCGTAGAATTAGAAAATGAAAATAACCATAATATATGACAACACGGCATGGGATATAAATCTAAAATCTGACTGGGGATTTTCATGTTTAGTAGAAGCTTTTGGAAAAAACATACTTTTTGATACAGGCGCTAAAGCTGATGTTCTACTTGATAATATGGAAAAATTGAATATTGATCCCCTTCAGATTGACGAGGTTTTTATTTCTCATTCACACTGGGATCATACAGGGGGGCTTTCCTGTATTCTCGGCTTAAATCCGGTGAAGGTTTATATCCCCTGTTCCTTTGTATTATCAGATGATAACGTAACTGTAATACGGGTTAATGAAAAACTTAAACTACATGACAACATATATTCCACAGGTGAATTAAAGAGTATCGAGCATTCCCTTATAATAAAGGAAAATACCGGTGTAACGGTGATTGCCGGATGTTCTCATCCGGGGGTGCGGGAAATTTTGCAAGCAGCATCAGAATTTGGGAAAGTTAGAACGCTTATTGGCGGGCTTCATGGCTTCAAAGAGTTTAATCTGATTGATCCTCTGGAAAATATCTGCCCGACTCATTGTACCCGGTTTATTAAGGAAATCAAAGATCTTTATCCCGGCAAATACATTGAAGGCGGTGCAGGTACCTAAGAATCTGCCAAGTCAACGCTTAGAAGATATGGCCCTCAACGAGCAGCGAAATTCTAATTGCTTGTAAGGTCAAGATGCTGGATGCTTGATTCTGGATACTGGATGTAACAATGGAATGATCCTTTATTATCCAGCATCCAGAGACCGGTATCCAGTATCAGTCGCAGTAGAGTTCTTTTTAGTAAGTCCTCAGAGCCAGAGGAGATTGTGAATATGTTCAAAATCCATCCCATTGTTGTGGGGACCAAAATTTTTGATAAAAGCATGATGACGTATCAGTACGGCAACGGCCAGGAATATACCATCCCTATTTATTGCTGGTATTTAGAAGGCGGAGACCGGAAGATCCTTGTGGATACCGGTGAAATGAGCCCGATCCAATCCCCGGACAGGGAAGCGTCAGTCGGTGGAAAAATTTATACGTTCGAGCAAGGGCTATCCCAATGGGATCTATCACCGGCGGATATAGACATTGTCATCCACACTCATCTGCATAACGACCACTGTGAAAACGATTACAAATGTAAAAATGCTGAAATTTATGTCCATGAAAAAGAAATAGAAAGAATCCACAACCCTCACCCGCTCGATTATCGCTATCTTGAGGATTACATAGAGGATGTGGAGGAAAACGGGCAGATACGAATGATTACCGGTGACAGGGAAATCCTACCAGGGATCCGGGTTGTTCATACACCGGTTCATACTGAAGGAGGCTTAACCGTATTAATTGATACACTTGCCGGTCAGGCCGCCATAACCGGATTTTGTGTAATTAAAGAAAATTTTTATCCGCCGGTTCAAATAAAAGCCATGGAAATGGATGTAATTCCTCCCGGGACACATGTAAACGTGTATGAGGCTTATGACATTATGGTAAAGGTTAAACATATGGCCGATATTTTGTTGCCGCTTCACGAACCGGAATTTGCATCTGTGGATACGATTCCTTAGTTCCTTTTTTTCAGGGTGTTTTTCAAAGATCTGGCTTTATGTTTTGAAGTGCCTTAAGTATGGGTTTTATTTTAATCCGGTGTTCTGGCGGTATCATCAAAACGGTAATTTTTAGATTAGGGATCAAACCGATATCAGAATTATTCAAGGTGTTCCTTTTGTAGTTGTGGCGATTTATTTTTGATGCCATTAATTTTAGAACATCGATCAGATTTCCCGAGAAACCCTGAGAATCGACATGCTCGATAAATTGCAAAAACAGATTGTTAACGCTTAAAATAAATGGATCAATTTCGGCATATCCTTGTTTCCGGCAATCTTTTTTTGAAACAAAGCACCGGCACCCGAAGGGCCTTACCGGATAAATCGGACACAGATTGTCTTTCAAAAGCGGGCAGTTCCCATTCAAACGTTCGTTTTCCTCTACCGGAGGATCTTCCCCTGTTGCGCAAAGATCCGCAAGTTTGTTTGTAGTAGTTTGTGGCTGAAAGCGTCTTGTGGGTATTGCTTTCGCAATATTTTCAAACAAACTTGATTTTCCATATGAAATCATATGCTTTGCCATACAATACCCTTCAAGGGTTGTCATGGTTACATTACAGGTGCAGCATCCGGCGCAATATTTTTTGCAGGCTGTGTGCAGATTGGCGACAAATTCATCATAAACTCTATAAATCTGATCTAAAACCGCTAACTTTGAATTAAAATTCATTTATTTTCCCTTGCCAAACTCTTTTTCCAAACACCTTGACTTTGGTAGAAACAAACAGTAATTTTTTTTATCAAGATCAAGACAATTTTAACGGGAGGATGTCATGAAAAGCAATGTATATTTTATCGATTTAAGAGCCACAGCCAAGGAAAACCTTGTTGGAAAGCTTGCAAGGCTTTTAGATACTGCAGGTCTTTCTGAAACAATCAGCAAAAGAGATCTTGTTGCAGTCAAGTTGCATTTTGGAGAGAAGGGGAATACCGCTTTTATCCGGCCTGTATTTATACGGAAGATTGTGGAATCGATTAAAGATATCGGCGGGGTTCCGTTTTTGACCGATGCCAACACTCTCTATGCAGGGACACGAAGCGATTCTCCCCATCATCTTTTAACCGCTATTCAAAACGGTTTTGCTTATGCTGTTGTTGATGCTCCTATTATAATTGCCGATGGATTAAGAGGTAAAAGCGAAACAGCTGTAACCGTTAATCAGAAGAATTTTAAAGAGGTGTACATAGGATCGGACATTATGGAGGCCGATGCGCTCATATCTGTAGCCCATTTCAAAGGACATGAACTTTCCGGTTTTGGCGGTACCATAAAAAACCTGGGGATGGGATGCGCATCCCGCCGGGGGAAACTGGCGCAGCATTCAACCGTGGCACCTAAAGTGATAAAGAAAAAATGTATCGGCTGCGGAGACTGTATCGATCACTGCTCACAGAACGCACTTTCACTGAAAGAAGAAAAAGCGGTGCTGGACGCAAAAAAGTGTATCGGCTGCGGGGAATGTATTATTATTTGTCCCAACGAGGCAATACAGATCCAGTGGAATCAAGCCATACCTGTTTTTCTGGAAAATATGGTGGAATACACCATGGGTGTTTTAAAGAATAAATCAGGCAAAACATTATTCGTAAATTTCATTACCGATATATCCCCGGCATGTGATTGTTACGGTCATAACGATGCCCCTATTGTGAGGAACATCGGCATCGTTGCATCCACCGACCCGGTTGCCATTGACCAGGCCTCCGTAGATCTCGTGAATCGAGAACAGGCACTTCCTGAATCATGCCTTACGACAAACATGGAAAAAGGTGGGGATAAATTCAGAGGTGTTTATCCTAACGTGGACTGGACTATTCAGCTCGATTATGCCCAAATCCTTGGACTTGGAAGCCGAAGTTATACGCTAAAAAAAATATAACCGATGTGTCTTGTGCAGATATGAGCAAGAAAAAACGGGCAGGAGTTTGCCTTCAGCTCTAATTGGCAAATTGGCTATGCAGGGTTTGTCGCAGCTCGATATTCAAAAAGTCTTTATTTTTCATAAACCGGTCCTTGCCGGTGAGTTGTTTTACGGAATCACCAAAAAAATAGTTCATAATAGCGCTTAGCCGGGTTCGAAGAACAGAATAAGAATAATGCCGGGCGGCAACCTCATAATTATAAGTTACCATTTTTTCTCTTTGCTTCGGCGAGTCCATAATTTCTTTAACGCGCTGGACGGTCTTCCTTGAGAGAAATCCGTCTATGACAGCAAGATCAAAACCTTGAGGCTCAATATCCCTGACAAATGTAGAATAACGATTGATCAACATCGGTTTTTTAAAGTAGATGGCCTCAAGAAAGGCATTACCAAATCCTTCATACAGACTGGGATACGTGATAAAATCAGCAAAGGGATAAACATCCCAGAGAGAATACCTGGCTTGACCATTACCGTTGTTGCTCCATGGATCGGCGATTTTGGTCGTTATTAATTTGAGAGTTACTTCATGCCCGCAGGCATATTTTTGCAACCATTCTACGTATTCGAATCCTTCATCGCCGGCTTCGTGGGACACCACCAGTTTGTTCCTGGGATCTTTCAGTTCCTTGACCAATTCAATGGCATGTTCAATTCCTTTACGTTGAATGATGCGGGTTGGCTGTAAAATCATCCTGTCATCGGGTTTTAAACCCATGGATTCCCGGAAAACACTGGCCGCTTTAATATCCATCACGGGGGGGTTTTCAAAGTCGAGAACATTGGGAATGATAATCGAAGAAATTCCTGTGCGGAGTGCCAATTGTTCCTGGGCTTCGGAATTTATCACCACATGCTTGATATTGTCCAGCTTGGGAGGAAAGGCCATTCGGAGGTAATCGTTAACGGCATTTACTGAAAAACGGACCCTTTCCCAGTAAAAATCATGATGGTGAGCAATGGTTGGAATCTGGGTCTCCGCAATGATTTCCGTCAATGCCAGCCCCAAGGGGACGTGCATCGGAATAGTGAGAACATTTTCGGCAATCAGAAGGTCTATGTTGAAATACTCGATGAATTCATGGAGTCGGACTTTAAGCAGTGATCTTAAGTCGTGGATTGCTCTGGTAACAGGCGATTTGCGACCTTTTTTGCCCATAATCTGCGCATTGATCCATTTATTTTGTTCATTTTGGAAATGCGCTACAGGGACAAGCAAACTTTTATCACTATCCCGATCTAGTTCTCCGGCAAACCAGAAACAGTTATGCCCGTTTTTTTCAAAAACATCAGCCCACTTACTCGATTCTAAAGTGACGCCGTCGATGCCTGCAAATCGGGTTGAAACAAATCCGATGTTCTTTACCATAATATAAAAGCTTTCTAAAATGATACCAATTCGGTTTATTTCATAGAAAATGTTTTGTCGAGTATTCGAAGAAGGATAAAATCAATTTTACTGTCCGGTATTTTCATTGGCTTTAACTCAACATATTGATACATGTCAATAAAAAAAATCAATATATGGGATTATTGTGCAAAATAATCTGCCACGGTTTCTTAAAAAAATTATATGGTGTTGCGAAATTTCATCCACCGCGCAAGTAAATCTCCGATTACGGCACATTCCAAACCGAATGGAAGATACCCGGCATAACCTAAAAGCGGCATTTCAAAGATTTGAAAGCCATGAACAAACGGGACGCTGTATTCCCATCTGGCTAAAC
This sequence comes from Deltaproteobacteria bacterium, assembly GCA_019313505.1. Taxonomy (GTDB): domain Bacteria; phylum Desulfobacterota; class Desulfobacteria; order Desulfobacterales; family UBA11574; genus S5133MH16. The sequence continues at coordinate 6,975 of JAFDBA010000008.1, read as the reverse complement.
TGTAATAGTTCCACATCTCCCAGAATCCTCCGCAAAAGAGAGCTGCGGCTACGGATGTGATGACCAGTCGCCAATCTCCGTTGGCGATACTCGACAGGATCGTGCATTCTCCGGTCAGGGTTTGGAGTGACACGATGACAACCAGGGGAGATACCCAGAGCAGGGAGAAAAGATAATTAGGCCACACGCCGATGCCGGCCAGACTTGCACCAGACACTAGTAATGCAGCTCCTGCCAACATTTTGGGATACGGGAACCTAAATGGACGAAAATCTCCCAATCCCTGCCTGGTCCGGGAAGCACCGGCCATCCATTCCCGGGTTCCCAAAACCGCAGGAAGAACGGTAGAAAAAGAGAGGCTTGCGTAGCAGAAATACTCCCAGGAACTATAATGGACCCCTGTGTAGCTCCAGTTCTGGATAAACCGGTTCAGGTATTCAAAGAACCACCAAAATGTGGCGCTTAAAGGAAAAAGTAGAATAAAAAATCTTGTGCGGTCTATCATCATACAGTACCCGGTTCGTTTATGGCAAAGGGCATTTATCACCAGGATGTAAGAAAGCCACAAGGGCGTAAATGTGTGAGGCTGATATGGGGCAAACCAGGAAAAACGTGTCCATGCCAATATCCATGAAATAGCACCGATGATAATACCCATCCATCCCCACCATGGAAAAGTATAAGTAGTCGAGGGTCTGATTTTAATCTGTCGGATCCTTACCATGGAGTTAACGATAATGGGAAGAACCACTGCAAGGATAAAAAGAGTGCAAGCGATGAAGGAAACCCATGAAAACGGTGCATGGCAAACATACCGGGTTTCAGGGGGAAACTCCAAATACCTGGTAATCGGGTAACCTGCCAAAACCACACCCAGCATGGGCAACCCTACCAACATTCCCGTCAGGGTAGAAAATTTGAAAACTATGCTTCTCATGAACCGGCAACTTGATACGGATTAAAATCTTTACCTGAAAGATTTTTCTTGTTATTATTTTTTTGTATAACCTAAAATCTGGATTATAACAGGATTTGCTGATGATTTCTCTAATTTTTCACATCTTATGACCATGGAGACCTATAAAATGGACCGAACCATCCGAATCGGAGCGCTTATATCAGGGACCGGAACAAATCTGCAGGCCATTATCGATTCCTGTGAATCTGGGGAAATAAACGGGAAAATAGTGTTTATAGGATCAGATAATTCTAATGCACATGGGCTTAACAAAGGAACCTTGCTTGGAATTCCTACGTTTGTGGTGAATTATGGATCCATTATACGGAATTTCAAAAAAGAGCCGGCAACGGTGGCGCCTCCGGACGATTTTGACCTTAACGATCTGATTTCAAAACAGACTCTTTTTAATGCAGATGCGGAGATTGAAACGGTGAAAGCCTTTATAATCACAAGGGCTGTTGCAGAGGCAAAACTTATTGACGAGATGAGACATTATCCATTCGATCTACTGGTATTGGCCGGATATATGAGGAATTTATCGCCTTATTTTATCGACAGGGTAAATACGGATCCAGATATTCCGCGCATAATGAATATCCATCCGGCACTGCTTCCGGCGTTTCCCGGTATAGACGGATATGGTGACACCTTCCGATATGGATGTAAAATCGGAGGGTGTACGGTGCATTTTGTCGATTACGGTGAAGATTCAGGGCCGATTATCGGCCAAAAAGCTTATGAGATACTCGAAGATGACACCATAGATTCCATCAGAGCAAAAGGCTTGAAGCTGGAGTGGGCACTTTATCCGGAATGTGTAAAACTGTTTGCCGAAGGGCGCCTGAATACTGTCCGCAGGTCTTATGAATTGAAGGACGGCGGGAAAATGCAGAAAACCGTGGTAAAGATTATACAATCGCCAAAAGACTAGTTTTGACGGTTTCGTAAAAAGTCACTAATTCAACTGTAGATGGGACTTTTTACGACGCCATCAATTATAACACTTTTACCATCAAAGGTATAGCAACAAAGGTTCCCAGAGAACTGCCTATATTTGTAAAAACCACTACCAAAAGGATTCGTGTTATCTTGTTTTTCCAAAATCCCCTTATGGAGATGATGTCTTCCGGTAATTGCTCGAAATCCCTGACCTTGGGTTTTCGTGCAAAGGCTTCAACAAGCCCGGCAACCCATCCTGCGGCAATCATGGGATTCAAGGAGGTCAACGGTGCGGCTAAAACCGACGAAAGTATGGTCAGGGGATGAGCCCAAGCAATAATGGCGCCAAGACCTGCCAAAATACCGTTCGCCGCAACCCACCACGTTATCATATCCGTTCCGGCATTGGCACCGCCGTAATAAAAACCTGAGACAATTAGCATAAGTATTGCTATAGGGATAATCCATTTTAGAATTGCTGATGTTTTTCCTTTGGGCGGGATTTGTTCAAGAGACTCAAAATCAATTTCTCGGTTCCAGTATTTTTTAATACCGGGCACATGTCCGGCGCCAACAACCGCAACAATTTTATTACCGGGCGCCGCCCTGATTTTGTGGGTAAGGTACCGATCTCTCTCATCAATCAGTATATCTTTCAATACCGGAAGTGATTTCCCAACATCGGAAAGAAGAGTTTCAAGCACATCCTCCTGCTTCATTTTTTCTATGTCTTCTTCGCTAATTTCGTCAATTTTTCCCATGGATAACACCAGTTGAAACAACAGTTTGATTTTATCCCACAGCCCCATGACGCGCCAGGTTTTTGTCAGGGTGATACGGATGTTCCTATCTGCAAGATGTATTGCCGCGCCCGCGGCCTCTCCGGCTTCAATGGCTTTTATCATTTCCTCCCCGGGTTTAATATCAAATTTTTCTGCAATTCTTTTTTGAAAAGAGGATAGAAGAAGATTTGAAAGAAGAAGAAACGATTTTTTCTCCTTAATAACTTTGATAATATCCTTGTCCAGCCATTTGTCTTTTTGGCGGATTGACTGATACCTGGCTTCGCACAGTTCAACACAAACCGTGTCAGGTTTTTCCGACTCTATTACATCGGCTACCAGCCGGACACTCTCTTTTGATACGTGTGCTGTCCCCAAAAGTATGATCTCTTTATCTTCAAATACAAGTCGATGTATGTTAGTGTTGTTTATCATCTGAATTCAGTATATATATGTTGGTCGATCAATGAGTTAACGATGTTGCTAACATAACAATTACATTTACCATGTCAATACAACCTAAAACTCGCATTAATTGTAAGGAACTCTATTTATGACACACCAAATTCAGCCGGATACCGGCAGCCATCTGATTATTAAAGAGCCGTATTATCTTGGAACAGGGAATGAGATCAGAATGTTTGAGGCTGCTTTTGACGCCAGGCTCCCGGTTATGCTCAAAGGGCCTACCGGGTGCGGCAAAACCAGATTTGTGGAATATATGTCGTATCGTTTAAAGCGCCCACTGATTACCGTTGCATGCCATGAAGATCTGTTTGCGTCCGACCTTTTGGGGCGCTACCTTTTAAAAAAGGATGAAACCGTATGGGTTGACGGTCCATTAACACGGGCCGTGCGCATGGGAGCCATCTGCTATTTAGACGAGATCGTTGAAGCTCGCAAGGATACAACGGTTGTCATACATCCGTTAACAGACATGCGGCGAACCCTTTCCATTGACAAAAAAGGAGAAATGATCCATGCCCATCCGGATTTTATGATGGTGATATCGTATAATCCGGGATATCAATCGGTATTAAAAGATATCAAACAGAGCACGCGTCAGCGGTTTATATCACTTGAGTTCGATTATCCCGAAGCCGACAAAGAAGCCGAAATTGTCTCCCATGAAGGGGATATCGATATAAAATCCGCTTTAAAATTGGTATCTCTGGCGGGAAAAATAAGAAACATCAGAGAACATGGTCTTACCGAAGGGGCCAGTACCCGGCTCTTAATTTATGCCGCTCAGATGATCGGACGAGACATTCCGGTTCACGATGCATGCAGGTCCGCCATATGTCTTCCCTTAACCGATGATGCCAGGCTTCAGGAAACCATGAACGATTTGATTGAAGATATCTTTTAGTTTTAAAACAGGATTGATGGAGTTAAAAGTTGCCGCCAAATACATTGAACTTACAAAAAATATTTAAGGCCGAAATCGAAGTGGGGTTAAAAGTTGTCTTAAGATAGGAAGCCATGAAATATGTGGAGAAACATTTTTAAGGTGAAATCGAACACCGTTGATATTGCCGGTATTGGACAGGTTTTGTTTGAGCGCAGTAAGCGGGCAAAATATATCAACATTTCTGTTAAACCTTTCAGAGGTGTACGAGTTGCCGTTCCTTATGGAGTATCATTTAATAAAGCCAAGCAATTTGCTCAATCCAAAAGGAACTGGATAAAAAAACACTTGGATAAAATGAAGCAAGTGGAAAAGGAACATGAAACCTTTTCAAAGCATTCGACTGATATCAACAGAGCCGAAGCCAGAAAGAAACTTGTTAACAGGCTCAATGAATTGTCCGAGCAATACGGTTTTAGCTATAACAAGGTATTCATGAGAAACCAAAAAACCAGATGGGGGAGTTGTTCTTCAAAAAATAATATAAACCTCAACATGAAGCTGGTGAGATTGCCGGATGAAATGATTGATTATGTCCTTTTACACGAACTTGTTCATACCCGGATACAAAATCACACTAATGCGTTTTGGGCGGAATTGAATAAATTTGTGGGGGATGCCAAAGAAATGAGCAAGAAAATGAATGAATATAAAGTGTTTCTGATGTAATTTTACTTTGCCCAATTCCAGATACTCACCATCCACCCAGCCCTCTATCCAATCCGTTTATCAATTTCCGTACGTACGGAAATTATCAAATACCGCTTCCGCAGAATTCTGCGGAAGCAATTTAGTATACCATCCCTTTTTTTTATCAAAATCCGTGATCGTCCAAATCTGTGAGACCGTCCAGTCATCGTCCGTTCTAACAGATTGATATTATAGCATCTGGACGATGAATTTCATTTAATCTTTCTTGTTGATTTCGAATCGAAATCGCAAGCGCTGGAGGGATGGGCTGGATTTAAGGTTCAAGGCATAAATCTTGAAATTTTGTCGAAAAAAATAGGATCGGTGCTTATCCAATATATTGTGTTGTGTTGCCGCAGTCCGGTTTTCATAATAAGTGGATTGTGTTTTGAGGTAAGATTTAGATATCTTAAAAATTTAGATAGTTGTACTCCAGATAGTGCAGCTTTGGATTGAAGATTTCGAAGAAAAATTTTAAAGATTTTATAGCTATAAATTTTCACCCTGCAAGGCAGAAAAAAAGCTTGTATCTTAAAAAGCTTGAACTTGTTATTTGCTTTCATCACCATGACATGTTTTACACGTAACTGGTGCAGCGCCTTTATCTTTTGATCTCAACATTATTTTCTTGTTGAAATCCTTGTGGCATCCTTTGCAGTTGTCATGTATGGCATTGGCATGATATTCACGTTTTATTTCCTTTGACAGTCCCTTTGCTTCTTTGCCTTTAATATATCCCGCCTTTTTATGGCATTCGATGCAGTTCTGTACATCATCACCCTCTTTTAGATTGCGAAGCGGTTTATTGTTCTTATCGTGGTGACACGATCCGCAACCGTTTTTATAAAGTTCCGGATGTTTCTCAGCATATTCCTTTGCATGCTTCATGTGTGTAAATGTTTGTATACCCTTGGTATGTTTGGCATATGCTTTGTTGTTCATATTGATAATATTCGGAAAAGCGATACCCTCATGGATACTTGATCTAACTTGTTTTAACCGGATATCCAGCCTCTTTTCCTCACCATCTGAAAGGGTCTCAGTTGGTACAATTTCACCAATCTTCGGTAGTTCAGCTATAATTCTTTTCTCACTCACACTTTCATGAGAAGCCTTTGCTTGCTCCGATTTCTCCGAGCACCCAGACAGGACACCAAACACTATGCCAATAAAAAGAAATGGACAAATGCCCAACAAAGCAAAGTATAAACTAACACCATATTTATTTTCCTGCATAAAAATATCGCCTTTTTTGGTGATAAATTGATGTTATCTCACTAAATTCGGGCTTACAAAAACTTATGTTTTCTTGCCAAGAATACAGGCAAAAACGCCTCAATTTAAAGTGCATATATCGTATTTTTTACAAAAATGCAAAAAAGGCAAACCCCATAAAAAAGATTTGTCCTATCAGAAAAAAATCATCCGATCAATTTCGCTGAAAGATTGATTTCTGTACCGGCAAAAAGTCTTGAAATTGGACATTTCTCCTTTGCCGTTTTAGCATATTGAGCAAATTTATCAGCATCCAGGCCGGGTACCTCTGCTTCACAATCTAAGTCAATACTGGTAATCTTCGGACCGTCATCTTCTCCCAAATGAATTGAAGCTGTTGTCTGTACGCTTGTAGGTGTAAAATTATCCGCACTCATGATAGCGGCAAGGTACATTGAAAAGCATCCAGAATGGGCAGCCCCAACAAGTTCTTCAGGATTTGTGCCTTTGCCTTCTTCAAAACGCGATGCAAAAGTAAAAGGGCCTTCAACTTCACCATATTTCATTATGCCGTTGCCTTTTTTCAGCGTGCCATTCCATCTGGCAGTTGCTTTACGTGTCGCCATATTTTCCTCCTGTTCAGGTAAGGGGTTAAACCGTTAATATTTTATTTTCGTTTGCGATTTTTACAGGGAGCTGTCTATCTTCTTAAATCTGGTGTTCATTGTTTTGGTGATTAGCACATTCAAAAACTACACCTTAAAAATTCTGACCCTATGCCAATTAAAGTTTATAATCGGAATCATAAAAAGTACAGCTTGCCATAAGCACAAGCTGAAACTAAATTCCGTTCATTACATATATCGTACAAATGAAAAGGGCAAACCCCCTAATACGAGCTTGCCCTTATTGAAAATGGTAATGTGGTTTTTTTATAGAATTATTGGGATTGAGTATTTCCACTACTTTTTTGTCATATC
>JAFDBA010000106.1 GCA_019313505.1 Deltaproteobacteria bacterium | reverse complement strand
CTGTAAAATTTTATCGGATAAAGAACAGGGTCTGCCTGTTTTTCAACAGTCCAGGGTGAAACTTTAGGATTTTCTACAACTGCCACATCCTGTGCGGCAAAGGAAGTCCTACAAAATATGCATAGAATTATAAAAAAAATGACAAAACATAGTTTTTTAATCATTGTTTACTTTTGTGTAACCCGTATGACTTCTTCTATTGTAGAAATACCGTCTAAAACCTTTTGGATGCCGTCCTGGCGCAGGGTAACCATATTCAGATTCAACGCCGCATCCTTTATCTGACTCGAATCATAGGTTGTAAGTATAAGACGTTTTAAACTGGAGTCCAAAAGCATAATTTCAAAAATTCCGGTACGTCCCTTGTATCCGGTATGAAAACAGTTTTCACATCCATCCGTCCTGTAAATGGTAGTCTCCTGGAATTGATCCGGTGCAATGCCTATACTTTCCAGAGTTGAATTATCGGGTGTATAAGGCTGTTTGCAATCCCTGCAAAGTACACGGATAAGTCTCTGGGCAACCACAGCTAAGACTGATGATGAAATTAAAAAAGGTTCAACGCCGATGTCAACAAGACGTGTAATGGCACTTGCAGAATCGTTTGTATGAAGTGTGGAAAAAACAAGATGTCCTGTCAGTGCCGACTGTATAGCTATTTCCGCTGTTTCCAGATCACGTATTTCGCCTACTAGAATAACGTCCGGGTCCTGCCTGACAATCGATCTTAGACCGTTGGCAAAGGTTAAGTTTATTTTTGGATTTACCTGTATCTGGCTGATACCTTTGATCTGGTATTCAATCGGATCTTCAATGGTAATAATATTTATGTCGGGTATATTGATGGATGATAAAATTGCATAGAGTGTAGTTGTCTTGCCGCTGCCGGTGGGACCGGTAACAAGTATGATACCATTCGGTGATTTGACAAGGTTTTCAAGCGGATCAAGCTTGTCGGAAGCAAGGCCCAGATCTGAAAGTGAAATCAAAGAACCTGATTTGTCAAGAAGCCTGAGTACGACACGCTCCCCAAAAGAAGTAGGAATGGTGGAAACCCGTACATCAATCTCCTGATTCCCTATTTTAACGTCTAAACGGCCATCCTGGGGAAGACGTTTTTCCGCGATGTTCATCTTTGCCATGACTTTGATTCTGGAAGTAAGAGCAGGCTGGATCCGTTTGGGAGGAGAGAGAAGGTCATAAAGAATACCATCCACACGATAGCGTACTTTGAAACTATCCTGGTAAATTTCCATATGGATATCACTTGCCCGTGCTTTTACGGATTGGGAAATAATATGGTTCACAAGTTTTATGATCGGTGCATCACTGGTGTCATCCAGAAGATCCGCCTTTTCCTCAATTTCACTTATGATGGCACTGCTGTCTTCTTCCATGTCCTGGACAAGCTGTTCAGCAGAGCCCCTGCTAAGGTCATACGATATATTTATAGCGAAAAGAATTGCATCTTTTGCTGAAAGAACCAGTTTGAAATCATACGGTCCGAGAATCCTGATCAAATCATCAAGGGGCTGGAAACATGCAGGATCATTTAAAGCTATCACCACATCTGAGTCGGAAAGATCTCCTGTTGCATTCTCCTGTTCAAGCTGAGGCAGGTTATTGTCAAAGCCCGATTCTTTGGTGGTGCTTATCAATGGAACCATGGCATACTTTTTAAGAAATTGAATCGGCACCTGGCTGGTAAAATCGGTTTTAAAATTTTCAAGAGGAAGATCAGGCCAAAAAGGGATGTCGTATTGGATGCTCAAGGCTTCAAGGAGCTGTTTTTCGGTAATAATTTTTTTTGCGACCAGTATTTCACCGAAATGGCCCCCTTTGTCAGTTTTTATCTTTTGGGCTTCGTTTAAATCTTCTTCCGAAACGCCAAAGGTTTCCTTGATTATCTGTGTAAGATGTTTTTGCATGCTGTTTGACGGTCTGTTTGATTTTAAGGATCTCTCTAAGGCGAATTATTATCGTACATTTTGATATTGCCTTCTCTGATCTGGTCCATTTTATCTTTCTTTTTTTGATAAATTTCTTCTGCTTCAGCAGGATTTTCTATTACGTGGGGTGCAATAAACACAAAAAGGTTGGTCTTATCACCTGCCCTTGATGTTGACTTGAACAGGAAATTAAGTAAGGGGATGTCTCCCAGACAGGGAACCTTGTATTCTGTTCTAGAAAAGCTGTCATCGATTAATCCGCCGATGACCACCGTATTTTTATCTTTTACAATTACGGTGTTTTCGATGGTGCGCTTTAAAGTTGTCGGACGGTCATCTACAGTGCTTGCCAGTTCGTCCAGTTTGGTTGATTCCAGAAAGATATTGAGTCGCACCAGCCGATCCTTGCTGATTTGAGGGGTAATCTTTAACGTTATGCCAACGTCTTTATATTCATAGTAACTGTAATCTACAGCTGCGTCCGAAGTGCCTGCTCTGGTTTGATAAGGGACATTTTTCCCAACCGTGATGGTTGCCTCTTCATTGTCAGTGGTCAGGATCTGAGGGGTGGAAAGAATATGAACATCTTTGTCCTTTTTGAAAGCCCGTACAACTGCGCCAAGGTTGGGAAAAGTAATACCGGCAATGGTAACCGCTTCGCTGAATACGCCCAGAGAAAAACCTTGCCCAGGCGATGTTAGAGGAGATGGCAAAACACCCCCTGTTGAACTAAATGCACCGCCAATGGCCGTTTCTTTGCCGTCTATTGAGGTTTTGCCTCCTGCTATCCATTCAACCCCGAGATTAAAGTCCTTTTCCACATTAACTTCCATGATAAGGCTCTCGATATAAACCATGGATCTGGGTATATCCAGTTTATTAATGATCTCTTCCAGGACCAGGTAATCCTCCTTGCCTGCCATTATAATCAGGCTGTTGGTTGCTTTATCTGCGGTTATTTTAGCTGTTTCCGAAATAAACTGGGTTTTTCTCCCTTCAGGTGATCCCCCCTTTTTTGTCGGCAGTTCCTGGAGAACCTTGGCCAGGTCCTCGGCATTGGCATTTTCGAGATAATAGACGCGGATCTTCTCTTTTCCCCGGGGAGTTTCCCTGTCCAGCAGATTTATCAGTCTTTTAATCCTTGTGGTTGTGACCTCGCTGGCAAGGACGATAATCGTATTGGTCCGTTCATCGGCCACAAATTTGATTGCCGTGGCTGAAGCTTGTGCTTTGGATCCTCTTTTTGCCTTGAAAACAGAATCCAGAATTTTTACAAATTTTGTGCAATCAGCATATTCCAGAGGAATCACAGAGAGTTCCTCTCCCATACCGGTTACATCAATTGCTTTCAGGATTCGAAGTAACCGTTTTATGTTTGAATATACATCCGTTACAATCAGCATGTTTGTCGGGGGATAGGCCAGGATCACGCTGCTTTTGGAAATCAAAGGCGCGAAAAGTTTTTTTATTTCAATGGCATTTGCGAATTTCAAGGGTATCAGTTGTGTAACAACCCTATCCGCCGGTGAAGCGGCCTCTCCTTTTAAACGTGTTTCAATATTTTTTGATCGTGCATCGGGAGATGGGATGATTTTAGTCACTTGTCCTGCTTTTACCGTGGTATAACCATGGACTTCCAGAACAGATTCAAAAACTTTGTAAGCCTCTTTGACGGAAATTTTGGCAGGGGAAATTATAGTAACCTTTCCTTTTACTCGTTGATCTACAACAAAATTCTTTGAGGTCAATTCACTAATAAATTTAATAAAAACGGAAAGATCGACATCGTTGAAATCTATGGAAATGAATCGTTCCGAATCCCTGTCTCCCCTGGAAGCCTGTTTGACTGTTGACGTCTTTCCGGTTTTCCCGGAAACTTGAGCGATCGCATCCATGGACAGGTGCATGGTCATCATCAGAACAAGCAAGGCAAATAAATATCTGATAGGTTTTGATATGTTACCGTATGATTTCATTTATTACCGATATACCACCATTTATTGCATAACCAGATTTTTCGCTGATGGTTTCTAAATTGTACTTTTTACGATAAGGTATTCGTTGTTAACTCAAAAAAAATTTATATTATCATACATTTATAATTTATTCAATATTATAATTGATTGTTTTGGGCCGGCCTCTTCGTTTTACCTGAAGCTTCACACTGGAAGATGACTGCAAGCTTTGATAGAATTTGAGGACGTCGTCTACAGATTCGATATTATTATTATTAGCGCCGGTGATAATATCCCCGCTTTTTAAACCCATATTATAGAATATAGAATTTGGCCTGATTCCCGTTAAACGTAGGCCGTCCGGTTTTCCGTTTGTAAAATGAGGCCGTATTCTCACCTGTTTCATGAGGTTATTGACGTCTTTAACCGCTGATTCTATCCGGGAACGTTTTAAGGTGATGTTCTGTGACGTTGCTCTTCTTGCGCTTTTTGAAGAAATACTTGTTTTCTGACTGCCGTGGACCTCCTCAATTCCTAATATTTCGTCTTTGCCGTTAACCCGTAATATTACTTTTTCTCTTAAAATCATCTTAAGTGTCGCGTTTTGAATAGAATCCCCGATCCTGTACAGATCCTGGCGCCTTTCCCCAGTATCTTCTATAACGGCATAAGCTTCTTTGTTATCGCCCGAGACGGTTCCCAGCAGTTTTAGCTTGAGATCTGTGGGTTCAAGGGTTTCGATATCGAGCCTTTCGGTATGTTGTCCGGTTCCCTTTTTTGAATTGAAAAGATTGCGCTCTATTATTGCCCTGTAATAAGATATGGGATGGACGGTTGCATCTTCGGGGGAAATTACATGTCTGGTTGTAGCATCTCGGGAAGAAGCATTATTAAGATTCGTTGTTGCAACCTTATAAAACACTTTTACGCTAAAATAAACGGCAACTGCGACTAATAAAATATTTAGTACGGCAAAGTATCTTTTCATAATCAAAACATCAGCCTGCAAATTTTTAGTTAGTTCAAAAAGAAACGGGGTTTGTCCAAGGTGCCGTAAATCCTTATATGGACACCGTTTTTACCAAATATTCTTTTCGGCAATAGATTTGTCGGAAGATCATTTCCCAGCTCTTCAAGGAATGACGGATGAGGATTAATCGTTCCTGAAAGTTTTAAATAACTTTGCCCGGGAGTGTCTTTCAAAGTGATGGATCCTGAAATGCTACCGTCCATCTGGTCTCCGGTTATTACACATTTTTTGATTTGAAGATTCATATTTTTCATGGCCAGCTCGGCTGTAATCTTTTTGAAAGGGAGGTTCTCCAGCTGGAATAGGGGCGTTAACAGTTCTAATTGACCGTTTGAAATGATAAGTTCGGCTTTTAGATTATCTCCTGATTCCTTTTGGTTCCGATATGTGAAGTTCCCGTCAAGCACCCCTGATATATTACGGCCGATCAAATCTTTTATGGCGGATATTTTTTTTATCCGGATGCCGGATAGCTTCCCGTTAATCATAATCTCATGGCTGTTTTTAGTGAACTCTCCCTTGCCTTTGAAAATACCGGTATATGCGCTGCCTTTGAAAAAAAAGATTGTTTTTGAACTAAAAAGCGATAAAAATCCGGGAGCTATCTTTATCTGCTCCGCCCTGAATAAAGAATCATGCCTGCGATAAAAGTTTACATCGTACAACTTCAAACCAGGGGGAAAAGCAGGTTTCACATGATCAATCGCAATTTTTGTGCCCGGATAGGTCTTGTTAAGATTAAACGTTATGTAATTTTTTACTTTATCCGACGGGAACAGATAATAAATGAAAAATGCTGTTACCGCTATGATAAAGAGGGAATACGGCAGCCATTTTCTAGTATTATGCATAATTATTTTTCAGCCGTTTCAACCTGTAGAACAGCGTCTATAAAACCCTCTTGTTTACCTGTTTTTGAAATAGATAGCCTTTTTATATTCACCATATTTTTTGATGTTTCAACCATGTGCATGTAGGTAGTCAACTGCTGCAAAGTTAAACCCTGAAGCTTCATTTCCACCTGAGAAATTTTAAAAAGGCTGTTTTTCTGAACCGACGTCGAAGGCTTCATATAAGTTACATGGTTTTTTATCCCCGCTTTCCCTGTAAGTTTGTCGAGGAAGGAAAATAGTGTAAAACCGGTATCCCTTTTTGCAAAACGCAACTTTGATAATTCAGTCCTTTTTTTAATCATATCGTACTCTGATTGAAGGACTGTCATCTTTTCCAGTATGTCTGTTTTGGCCTGGAGAATTCTTTTAAGGCGCTCCCGTTTGTCCAGAGATGGAAAAACTAAAAATTGAAATACAACAAACAGGCAGATAACACCCGATAGCACATAGATTGAGTATTTTTCACGTCTGGCTAGTTTTTTTGCCATTTAAATCATCCGCTGTTGGTTGATGTTCGGTTACAAATTTATTTTCAGCTTAAAACGCACCCGATTGTCGGATTTGTTGATGTTGGCGGAACTAATAATGATTTTTTGAAAAAGATCCGATTTTTCCAGACTGTTTTTGATGCTGTCCACAGAATTGAACGTGTCTGTATCACCGGAAATCACCGTACTTTCCGCCCCTATAACAAGTCTGGTAAAAACAACATCTATGTTCTTTGATATAAGTTTGCTAATATTGTTTAGAATGTCGATAGCTCGTATGTTTTTGTCGGTTACTCCCGGTAATAAAGCATTTTTTCTCGCTTCTTGTATTTTTATCCGCATCTGCTGAAGCGGATCGACTATTTTTTTGACATCGGGAAATGTTGAAGTGAAGACACCGGTTATCTGATTGTTCAGCCGGGTCAGGTTTTTCCCCATAAAATAAGAATCAAGAACCACGTTGAAAAATGCCAACCCAAGAACTATGCCGGCAATAATGCCGGTTTTAATCAAAACTTTTTTGTGTTCCTCCCAGATTTTTTTTGCGGCAAAAGGACCTTTTCGGAAATTCAAACCATTGGTCCCTTCAATTTCCATAAGCGCAAGTGAAAAGGAATTGTCCATCTGATGGGAATTCCATAACTGTGAATCGGCATGCTCTTTTATAATATCTGTATCCCGTACAAGATCAGCCCGTTTGACAGGGAATCCAAGGCTCTGTTCCATATCCTGATCAAAGTCGAAATCATCAAGCCCGCATCCGGTAATAAATGCACCCTCTGGTTTAAAATCCAAACCGATAATCTCTTCCAATGGGGAGAGTGTGCGTTGTATGTTGGTGCAAAGTGATTCCATCTTGGATGAGCTATCATCTGAACGTAATGGGAAAGAACGTATCAGGCAAACGCTCCTGGATAAAATAGCAAATAGGGTGCTTTTGTTATTATCTATATCGATGAACAGCCAGTTCTCATTAATATTTACAAGACCGGCCGCACATAGCGCTGCAGGATAACCGCCAACTGTAACAATTTCAGGCTCAATATTAAACGCGGCAAGTGTTGCCGCTGCAATTATGTTGTGACGATTGGCAATATCAGGCAGTTCTATAATATAAAAATCTATTATCAGGTCATCTATGGGAAACGGAAGGGTAGGCTCGAGTTCATAGGGAAGGATTTTTTTAATTTTTTTCCGTCCTTTGAACGGCACTTGAATGTTTCTGTAAGATATCTCGTCAGCAGGAAAGGAAGCCACACAGACAGAACCGGATATATCGATCTTTTCCACGATAGTTTCCAGGGAAGCCGCTAACACCGTTTCCATATATACCTGGTTTGATATGGGGACATGTACATGGGCCTCTATGTCTGTTCCTTTGATACCACTTTTTAATAGAACCGCCGATATGGCATCATGTCGAATATCGAGACCAAGTATTTTTCTGCTCATGGTATCCCTGAAGTTTAAATAATTGTAATTATAGTATGTTATGATCGTTGTGTCAAGTCTTTGCCCTTCTTCTACCGGGGCACTAAAATTAATAATATAGGAATGTTATTCTGTTTCCCAACTCAGGACCCTGCATTCCCATTTCCCTGTTTTTTTGTTTTTTACCCTTTTTACAATTGCCGTTATTTTCATTTTCATTTCATGTAATGTGGCAAGTGACTCGATCCGAAAAAAATCGCTGGAGGTTGTTATAATTTGGGGATCGATTTCAACATCGCTCAAACCCGGCACTTTTTTATACCAGGTAATACTGGAAAGGTCATGGATATATTCAGAGTCCGAAGTTTCCAGGCGATAGTCGTAAATTGCCTGTGCAAAGTCCTGGTTCCCCGAAGGGAGAATGGCAGTAAGTACCGGGAGATCTGCGGTGTTGATATTTATTTTTCCTTCATACGTAAATTTATTGTTGTCCGTTTCGCTCATACCAAAAACCGTCATGTATCGAGAAATCCCCGGCACCCCACCGGCAAGCTGAAAATATTCCCTTGTGACACCTCTTATAAGAGCAAGTTCGCCAATGTGAATAAACGGGCCGTTTCGGCAAACATAGGGGGGATCAAGCTCCTGGTAATAGTCTGATTCCGCCCCATTTAGTCCGGTGATCCCATCGTCATCTCCGGAATCTATCCAGTCTTTTGCTGAGTTAATAATCATATCCGGTTCCAGGTCTTCGAGGGATTCATTTTGAGAAATTAAAATAGTTAAAAATCGATGCCACATATCCCTCTGGAGTTCATTAAAGGCATGACCTTCGGGATATGTAACAAGGCTGTTAATCTGAATTTTTCCGAGCTCGTCATTTATGGTCAACTTGATGGTCCCATCTTCAAAGGGGATATCCTGAATGAGTTCGCTGATTTTCTCGGAATCGGCCCATTCTTCCTGGAGCGAATCGTGATTTGAATTGTTTTTATCAGTTATCAGCATAGCTTTCGCTATATCTACGCCTGAGGACGCCATATACGAGAGGGTAATACGATCCCGGCTTGCGGCGGCGGAAAAGACCACTGAACGGGTCTTTCTGTTCATTTCAAGTGCAACCGCAATCAATATCGTGATGATCGCCAAGGTAACAAGAAGGGCTATACCACGATTATTTCTTAAAATTTTATCAGGCATACTCTTTTTCTTTATCCTTTTTTCTTTCGATATACCGGCAGTGTTACCATGGTTTTAAACCATAGGGAATCCGTACCACTGGTCAACTCGAGTTTTATACCGATTGCAGCAGGGGTTGCATATCCGAAATCTTCTGCATCGGAATCCCACATATCGTATTCTGTCCCTTCCCGGTCATAATAGTTGAATGTCAGCGATTTAAGGTTTTCGCACAATATGGGATCACTCGCATTTTCTTCAAATGGTTGATAAGGATAAAGGTTGTCCCCGCGTCTCAGCAAGTAATTACCATCGTCCGTGGCCTGAACATAATAGACGATCTCTGCTATGCCGCTTTCTATTTTTCCCCCGAAGGATATATGTGCAGTTGAAGTAAACCTGAGTTTGGGGAAGGAGACATTTTGAACATTATCGGTGTCTCCGACGATTCGATAAGGGTCCGGCGGACCGTTAAAATCCGGAGGAGAATATTGGGGAGGCAAAGACAGATGGATCGACTCAAGGTCAAAA
>JAFDBA010000285.1 GCA_019313505.1 Deltaproteobacteria bacterium | reverse complement strand
TCGGCATACTACATGTATGGCCTCGTTCCTGAAAAAATACTACGCCTTGTATATGGACCTTTTTACTTAGCCATCTAAAGATGAATTCGTGACTTTTTACGAAACCGTTAAACTTAACCTAGGTCATACATATTCACGTCACGCTGGGGGAACGGAATACTGATGCCTACAGTACCGATAACTGCATTACATTGGGCAAATTTTGTGCCAAATTGTAAATCATGTAAGTTCTAGTTCCTTAACCAATCGTTAATACACTCAAATAATATATTGATGCGTATTTAATGGTGCATTTTTATATCTCACAATTAAGCTTGAAACACAAATGTCTCATAAGACATATTCTAATCCCTTTTTCAAATTTATATCAATTGCTCAGATCGCCAATTACAGGAATGAGTCTGTATATTGTCTTGAAAATAAAGCAGATGATTCTTACTAACCATCTTTGCTTTCGGTAAAATTAAGGTGGCATATATATTGCTTAATATTTTGTATAGATATTAGCGAGTCAGATCAGATAGTTTTCGACTCCAAGAAAAAATAGGGTCCGTTTTTTTAAATGGACTTTTTACGAGACCGTCAAACCTTAAAGTGGAGAAATAAATCATGCCATTGTCTGTCGTCGATCTTTATAGAGATATTCTTCCTAAGACCAATTGCGGAGATTGTGGATTTCCTGCCTGCCTGGCTTTTGCCGGCATGGTAGTATCGGAAAAGCTCCCCTTGATAAACTGCCCCCATATCGAATCCGATATGATCGCAAAATGTCAAAGCGAACTTGATGAACAACATGCATCCGGCAAATGGATTAAAAGAGATATGGCCCGGGATGCGCTGGAATGGGCTAAAGAAAGATCTGCATCCATGAAAATTGAGGATCTGCCGTATAGAATCGGTGGAGAGCTGATTAAAAAAGGTGATGTTTATGTTCTGGAACTCCCTTATTTCACAGATTCCATTGTCATTACAAAAGACGGTATTTTTAATAAAGATGGGTCAGACCTTACCCGATGGGAACAGGTTTTTGTTTATAATCACATGGCACAGGGGGGAAGTAAACTCCCTACCGGAAAATGGAAAGGTCTGGTCGAGTTTCCCAATACTGTCTCAAAAATAAAATCCATGGTTGAACATGTTGAGGCGCCTCTGATAGAAAAATTTACAGGCAAACCTGATGAATTACTTGCTGTAGCCGAACAACTTGGCGGATTAGATATGACCGATGTGATCAAGTCGGCTGATTTGGCACTTTTATTCAGACCACTTCCCCGAATTCCTGTGATGCTCATGTTTTGGGATGAAGATAAAATTGATAGTTTTGAGGCTGAAGTAAAATTATTATTTGATGAAACCATTACCGATCATCTGGATATTGAGTCCATTATGTTTTTAAGTGAACGGCTGGGTCAGCTTCTTTGTGAAGCTGTGATTACATAAAAATTTATCCTAAAAAAGAAAGGAGATAAAATGAAAGAACGTACTGGAATAGTTACAATGAAAGGCAACCCGTTGACCCTTATTGGAAAAGAAGTTAAGGTAAGAGATTCCGCCCCTGATTTTGAAGTTCTTGACAATGATCTTTCACCGGTCAAGCTTTCATCATTTCGGGGAAAGGTCTGCGTTATTTCTTCAGTGCCTTCTTTAGACACCCCTGTGTGTGACATGGAAACCCGGAGATTTAACCAGGAGGCGGGCAAATTAAGTGCAGATGTTCAGATACTCACCATCAGCATGGATCTGCCTTTTGCCCAAAAGCGGTGGTGCGGAGCAGCCGGTGTGGATAAAGTCGTCACGCTGTCCGATCACCGCAACGCATCTTTTGGGACCGCTTATGGAGTTTTAATCAAAGAACTTCGCTTACTGGCCAGGTCAGTCTTTGTCGCGGATCGTGAAGGCATCATCCGATATGTTCAAATGGTCAAGGAAATCACTGAAGAACCTGACTATGAAGCCATAATGGATGCCGTGAATAATTTAGTCTGAACCCGGATTATAAGACCATTCCATGACAGAACGTCCCGTCGATAATCCGGCAAAGATCTCCCGCTTGAAATTCCCATGCTGGACAGTGTTGAAGGATTGTTATGATAAAATAAA
>JAFDBA010000105.1 GCA_019313505.1 Deltaproteobacteria bacterium | reverse complement strand
ATGCATACTGGAAGGGTTGCCGTAAAAGTCATTAAAGTAAGGCAGCATTGCATCCAACACCTGTGGATCGACCCTTGTTGTTGCGTTATTATCTACATATATTGTCTTCATTGCGCCACCTCTTCTACCACCAGTTCAGGAGAAACAAGTTCCTTGAGCTTGGTTTCCACGTAATGCTTCAATGTCAATTGAGATGCGCTGCATGTTGAGCATGTACCGCACAGCTTTACAAATACTGTGTTATCGGCAAAATCGATAAGTTCAATATCGCCGCCGTCTTTTTTCAGTTCGGGTTTAATCTCACGTTCCAACGTTTCTTCAATAAGCCTGATTTTCTGGATGTTGGTCAATTTCGAATGTCTGGTCTTCTCCGTAACGGGTGTGCCGTTGACAGAGTCAATGATCTCCTGAATTTTATCGTGACAATTCTCACACCCTCCGCCTGCTTTAACATAACCTGTGACATCCTCAATGGTTTTCAAACTGTTTTCCTTAACCGCCCTTTGGATTTCAAGATCGGTGACACCAAAGCACTCACACACAATTTCACCGGCAACCTTTTTTTCCGGTTCGCCCCTGTAATTGGCTATTGCTTTTTCCAAAGCATCACGGCCCAAGACACTGCAGTGCATCTTTTCCTTTGGGAGTCCTCCAAGATATTCCGCAATATCATTATTCGTAATTTTTCCCGCTTCATCAATTGTAATTCCCTTGATCATTTCGGTCAGAGCGGAAGATGATGCAATGGCACTTGCACAACCAAAGGTTTGGAATCTTGCATCTTTAATTCTTTTATCGGCATCAACTTTTAAAGTTAGTTTTAATGCATCGCCGCATGCCAGTGAGCCGACTTCCCCAACACCGTCAGCGTCTTCTATCACACCCGCATTTCGCGGATTTAAAAAATGATCTTTTACTTTTTCGGTATATTCCCACATGGGATCCTCCTGAATGGTTAAACACAATCAACTTCTTATGGCCGGAAGCCACATATATAATAATCCTCAGTAACGGTTCTATTTAATTTTTCTATAAAAACTGCATAGACTTTTAATCGAATTCATTTTTAAACATCAACAAACTCGATTATTGGCTGCTCAGCTTTTCCAGCCCTTCTACGATGTCCTGTAGGTTAGGTCTTTTGTTAATGTCCGACACATGAGCATATCTCAGAATGCCTTCTTTATCTATAATAAACAGTGCTCTTTCAGACACGCCGTCAGTTCGAAGCACACCAAACATCTTTGCCACTTTGCCATGGGGCCAGAAATCGGAAAGGACCGGGAACCATAACTTTCCCATCTGATTTGTCCATGCATAGAGTGTTGGAATGTTGTCTACTGTAATTCCAATCAGTATTGCATTGTGCTGATCAAAGATTTCCTTGACAATATTATATCCCGGCCATTGGTCAGAGCATAATGGGGTCCAGGCAGCCGGAACAAATGAGATGACAACATTCTTTTTTCCTTTGAACTGGTTAAGAGAAATCTTCTCTCCTGATACAGAAGGAAGGGTAAAATCGGTTGCTTTTTCACCCACCTTTACTTTCAGGATGCTGTCTATGGGTTTTAACTTGCCAGGATTATAGATGTTGTCCTTAAATGCTTCGGAAAGCCCAAATGCATAAGTGCTTAAAAACAATGGAGTGATTACAAGAACCATTAATATTTTAAGATACCTATTCATATCCTTACCTCCTTTACAGCCCAGAGAGCTGCAGAATTAAACTTATGAATTTGTCTGGATTTTCTATACCACCAAGCTTGGAAAAAAAGATGCTGTGTGCTCCTCCTTTACCTATTTTGACTCCGATAAAATAGGGAGTCCTAACTTCTCCCACCATTTTGTGGATAGAATAATCACCATCAGGGAAAAGGGGAAATTCTATATTATATTTTTTTCTGAAGACATCGATTTCATATGAGGAGTTCCCCGTACCAATACCGATCAGCTTTATTTTCTCTTTTAGGTTTCTATCATTTTCAATTTTACGATAAAATTCATTTACTATCGATGCATTACCCTGGCAGTGAGGGCAATACATGCTGAAGATCTCTATTAACACAACTTTTGCTTTTATCTTTGGTATTGTAAATCTGCCTTCCCCTGCCAGGCCAAGATATTTCTGGTGTTCTGGTTTTTCAGGAACAGAAAGAATTATTTCCGGCAATACACCACCCACTCCCGGCGGTTTAGTTGCGGCAATAACCAAATAACCGGATAAAAGCAGATAAACCAAAAGACCAGACAATATAAATACTTTTTTCATGACTATACACCTCCTATTAAAAAATGGGTTCAAGTTTCGTGCCAGATGGGGAATATTTTTTAAAGAATAGAATCTCTCTGCGATCTTTACATCTTAAGAGCAACCCAGCAGGTGTGGGACAAGCGTAAATACTTAGCCATCTGTAGTTGAATTCGTGACTTTTTACGAGATCATCAATTTTAACGTGCTTCTTATTAAAAATGGCATTAAAAGAATTATATTATAATCTTTGGTGTCTCCATGTCTTTGTGGCTGAACGTTTACGATTGAAAATCGTCTCATATTTAGGTTTGATACACACATGTATCATGAGACAGGCATGAAAATTATTTTTTAAGAGAAACAAGCTCTTTGCTGAGAATTCTGATATGCCCCATCTCCTCTTTGATAATCGTATCCAGCCTGTTCTTTCCCAGTTGATTCGGGACAAAATCCTTCATGCCCAGATAAAAGACGATTGAGTCTTTCTCAGCCAGAATGGCAGCTTTGAGGATATCTTTCATTGATGAAACATCGATCTCTTTTTCAAAGAAAACACGTGTGTCCGCAAGTGCGCGAAGATAAAGGGCAGATTCATCTTCCGGGTCAAAAAAGGTTGTTGTTTTTTCAGCCTCGGTCAGATCGGCTTTTAAAGAAGCAAATGTCTTTAAATGTTCATCTTCCATTGCAGCAAGCCCAAGCAAAAGGTCTTTGGCAGAAGGATCGGCAACGTTCTCAGCCGCTGTTCTGTAAAACTTGGCTCCATTTCTTTCAAGCTGTTCGGCCATTTCAAATACGTCATCTGCAGTAAAATCATATACCATCTTTTTTACCTTTATTTTTTATGAATTCGTAAAAAGCCGTTTTTTTAACTTTTTACGACGCCATCATTATTGATTCATCTTGCATTCCTTATCCCATTCAGGACAGGCTTCTTTCATATCCGTTGTATACTTTATTACGCATTCATTACATTCCATTTCAACATTGGGTACATCACCGTATCTTTCTCTGATTTCCTCAGTATTTAAATGAGATACTGCGCTGCATCCGCATTGTGGGCATAATGTTTCAATTTTATATCGTTTTTCAGCCATTTTACACCTCCATTCTAACGCGTTAAAGATTATCCGTCAATTTTTTTTCTGTAATAAAATCGTTACCAATCATCAGATATAACATATAATAACTTGCAATTAACTTGCAATGCTCATGCCAAAATATATCAAATCTGCTTGATTCTGTATTCTGGCACGGTTATTGTACTATTACTTATTATACGTTGAATGATTACGAAATGCAGCACAACGCAGTAGATGGGACTTTTTACGACGCCATCTGGAGTTCATTCCAGCAGAACAGTTAAAACAAGTTTAATGGCATGTAATCATTACTTTTAAACCCATTTTGTCATGTTATTTATGCAACTATAGTAAAGGTTGTTTGTGGAAAGCATCCCATTGATTTTCATGAAAATATATAATCTTACCCCCTGCAATCAGAGCTTTGAGGAATTTATGTGCATCTGAAAAAGGGATTAGAATATGTCTTATGAGACATTTGTGTTTCAAAGCTTAATTGTGAGATATAAAAACGCACCATTAAGTACGCATCAATACATTATTTGAGTGTATTAACGATTGGTTAAGGAACTAGAACTTACATGATTTACAATTTGGCACAAAATTTGCTCAATGTAATGCAGTTATCGGTACTGTAGGCATCAGCATTCCGTTCCCCCAGCGTGACGTGAATATGTATGACCTGGTTAAGTTTAAATTGACCTATAGCAATCGTATCATCAATCTGTTAATACCATCTGACATCATTTAGATACTGCTGGATTACCCAGGAGGATTTGTACAAAGCAACCAAGACTGATGGCGTCGTAAAAAGTCCCATCTACTGCGTTGTAGTATTTTTGCAGACACTCGGCATACTACACGTATGGCCTCGTTCCTGAAAAAATACTACGCCTTGTATATGAACCTTTTTACTTAGCCATCTATAGTTGAATTCATGACTTTTTACGAAACCGTCAAGACTACTGGAACGAATTTTCGTTCACAGGGCGGTTGCGGGAGAAATAAGCCATGTTTGATCGAACTACAAACGAAAGTGATTCCAATGGGGTCTCCAGGCGGTGGCGGCGGGTGCTTTTAAACCGCTGGCTGCTGGCTGGAGTTGCGGCAGTGGTGTTGTATTCCCTGCTTGGATTTTTATTAACTCCATGGATATTAAAACGCTATGTGAGCAATTACGCCGCAGAAAAGCTCAAGCGCAAAGCGTCAATTGTAGAGGTCAGTGTCAACCCGTTTCTTTTTACCCTTGATGCCAAAGATTTTGTACTCCAGGAGGCGGACAGTCGCCCTATTTTTGCCTTCGGCCGCCTGTTCCTGGACTTTGAGCTCTCAAGCCTTTTCCACTGGGCGGGGACGTTTGCTGAAATTCGTATAGAACGACCGTCGTTACACGTAGAGATCCAGCACAACGGCCGTCTTAATTTAGCAGATCTTGCTGACAGCTTTCCCAAGTCGGAAGATTCTCCGTCCACCGACCGTCCCCCCCCACGGTTGCTGGTACAACACGCTGAGATCGTTGACGGCAGCTTTACCTTCAGCGATCAATCGAATCCCACTCCTGCTACAGAAACATTTTCGCCCCTCAATCTTGAATTCAAAGAAATATCTACACTCCCGGAACATAAAGGTCCCTACACCGTCAAGGCCGACCTGCCTGGTGGCGGCACGGTTGGCTGGCAGGGCGAAATATCTTTGCACCATATTTTTTCCGAAGGTGAGTTAAGTATAGCCGGTTTCAAGCTGGCCACAGCATGGAAGTTTGCTCAGGACGAGTTGAACCTTGCCGAGCCTGCTGGCGAGATGGACTTCAGCACCCACTATCGATTCGATTATCAAAAGCGTACCCCCTTTTTGGTGTTGCAGGACGCGAAGTTCGCACTAAAGGAACTTTTGTTAACGGAAAAGGGCAAGAATGCACCTTTGCTTGCTCTGGAAGCAATTGAAGTCAATGACATGCATTTTGATCTTCAAGCACGGGAACTTATGGTTCCGAATATCATTGTGCGTAACGGTAAGGTCGCAGCATCGGTGGATGAAAAGGGGTTGTTAGACTGGCAGAAGCTTGTTACGCTCCGGGAGTCCACAGACGTGAATGCACCAATCCCCATAGCCTCAACACCCACCAGTCAGCCATGGCATCTAAAAACGGGAGCAGTAAACGTCGTAAATGTTGCGCTGGATTATACAGACCGTAGCCGCACCACCCCCTTGGCACTTGCCGTCGGCGGGCTTAATATTGTGTTGAAAGCGTCGGCAGAAGTTAGCGGCGGGCCGGTAAAAGCGATTGTGGACGGCCTGAAAGTGAAGCTGAGTCGCATCGCGCTTTCGGAAGCAGGCGACGGCATCCCTCTCATCGCGCTTGACACGCTCGCATTGGAGGATGGCAGCATCGATATCGGCAGTCGTGCAATAACGATCACGCAAGTGAAGGCTACCAAAGGTGGAACAAGCGTGGTGCGCGACAAAAACGGGCAGATTCGGCTGGTAGAGCTGCTAAGCCCTGGTGACAAAGGTTTGATTAAACGCGAAGTTATCGAGACAGGCAAAAAGGCACGAGCAGAGGGCAAGCCCTGGTCGTTTCGGCTTGATGCGTTTGAGTTAAACGGCTTCAGGGTTGCGCTGCAAGACCGTACCTTTATTCCGGACATTGTTTATAATCTGAAAGATATCCGCGTATCGTTAAAAAATCTCACCAACGATGGAAAGACACCGATTGACTTTAATACTGCATTCAAGGTGGTTCAGGGTGGAAGTGCAAGCGTGAGTGGCCAGGTTAGCCAAATCGGTGACCATGCTAACGCACGCGTGAAATTAATAGGATTAAGCATCAAGCCGCTGCATCCGGCCGTAACCAAGTTCACGTCCCTTGCCCTCGAGTCTGGTAATGTCTCCGCATCGACCCGCGTGAGCTATCACACTGCCAAATCAGGCCCACAGTTGCGCGCCAACGGCTCCGTGAGCCTGGACAAACTCAGGATGAATGAAGCCGACACCGGCAAACGATTTATTGAATGGAAGGAGATGTCTGCTAATGGAATTAAGTTTGGGCTGTCACCTGATCGGTTGCAAATCGGAGAGGTGAGATTACTGGAGCCTGGCGCCAAGGTTGTGATCTTCAAGGACCGTAGTGTAAATCTGGCCAAGGTGCTAAAGAGCTCAGATGCGGTGGGTGCCGATAACGCAACACACCAAGAGCAAACCCAGGCTGTTGTGCCGAGCAAAGATCGGGCACTTTTTCCGGTAAGTCTCAAGCGGATTCATGTGGAGAAAGGCGTCGTTGATTTTGCCGACCTCAGCCTTGTACTGCCTTTCGCCACCCAGGTGACTGATTTTAACGGAAGTGTTACGGGCATCTCCTCCGAGCCGACAAGCCGTGCTTCGGTCCAGTTTGATGGCCGAGTGGACGAATACGGATTCACCACAGTAAAGGGTAGGTTGAGTCCCTTCACACCCAAGACGTTCACTGACATCACCGTGTTGTTCCGTAATATAAGGATGAAGTCGTTCAGCCCTTACAGCGCCACATTTGCCGGGCGAGAAATCGCATCCGGCAAGCTTAACCTCAAACTGGAGTACAAAATTCAGAACAGCGAACTTTTAGGAAACAATGAAGTACTTCTGGAACAGTTCACCCTCGGCGAGAGAGTGGAAGCGCCCAATGCGATCAGCCTGCCGCTGGATCTGGCTATTGCTCTCCTGACCGACGCCGAAGGCAAAATCGATGTTGCAGTACCGGTACGTGGTAACGTGGACCATCCGGAATTCAAATACGGGCGTGTGATTTGGCAGGCATTGGTCAAACTGATCACCAAAGCCGTGACTGCGCCGTTCCGAGCGCTGGGTGGCCTTTTTGGCGACAAGAGCGAGCAAATGGACTTCATCGCTTTCGATCCCGGTAGCTCCCACCTGCTGCCCCCAGAGCAGGAAAAATTAAATGAGGTTTCGAAAGCTCTCAAAAAACGACCTCAACTGAGGCTGGTAGTAGAGGGTCGTTTCGACACGAAATTGGATGGTGAAGCGTTGCGAACCAAGCGTGCACGGCGTGCTCTTGCTGAACAGATGGGCGTAAAGCTCCCTATCGACGAGAAGCTGGAACCGATCGCATTCGACAGCACAAAGACGCAAAGAGCTCTGGAAAAGCTATTGGAAATGCACAGTGGAGACACCTCGATCGCCGATTTCAAGATTCAGTACGAAAAAGAGACAGGCAAGAAAGCCAAACGGGTAAATTTCGCCATGGCGTTAATCGGTTGGGCAAGTTCAGATACCGCCTTTTACCAGGCGATGTTCGA
>JAFDBA010000104.1 GCA_019313505.1 Deltaproteobacteria bacterium | reverse complement strand
CTGCCGGACCTACGGGGCAGGCAGGAATACATTGAGTATTTTGAGGATTAAAATTTAAGCCTGACGCCGGAATTGGGCAAAAAGGGGCGTTTTGCAAAGGTCTCGCAACATTTTCTGCTAAAAGGGGGGTCTTATGCTTGCAGGATGTTTCACGGCAATTGTTACACCGTTTAAAGATAATGCCGTTGACTATGAAGGTCTTGGTAAACTGTCAGAATTCCAGATAAAAAACGGAATTACCGGGATACTGGCAGTAGGAACTACCGGCGAAAGCCCTGTTTTAACCTGGAATGAACATAACCGGGTGATTGAAATAGTTGCGGAAAAATCAAAAAATAAATGTATCTGCATTGCAGGTGCAGGGAGTAACAACACAAAAGAGTCGCTGGAAGGAACAAAGCATGCGGTTGCGGTAGGTGCTGATGCGGTTTTGCTGGTAGATCCTTACTATAACGGACCCAGTTCCCTTGAAATACGCCGGGAATACATCGCCCCTGTTGCCGAAGCGGCTCCTGATATTGAGATTATCCCTTATGTAATTCCTGGCAGAACCGGTGCGCAGCTTTTACCCGAGGATATTGCCATCCTTAACCAGACCTATAAAAATGTCAACACGGTTAAAGAGGCCACGGCTAATCTTGACAATATGCGCAGCACAAGGAAATGCTGCGGCCCTGATTTTACCATTCTCTCCGGTGATGATGGGATGACCTTTAACATGATGCTGGATCCTGAGATCAAGGCGTCCGGCGTTATTTCGGTTGCGTCAAATGTTGCTCCCGGTCCCATCACTGAAATGGTTCGACTGCTCGAACAGGGTGAAGAGCAAGACGCCCAAAAGCTTTTGACGGCACTCGAACCCCTTTTTGGTCTGGTTACGGTTAAAACCATGGAAAAGACGCCCTATGGAGAGGTGGTATGTAGGGCCAGAAACCCACTGGGCATGAAAACGTTGATGTCGATTTTGGGCATGCCCTCCGGAGGGTGCAGACAACCTCTTGGAAAAATGACGCGAAACGGACTTGAAACGGTTCTTTCGGCCGCACGCAAAGTACAGGCTGACAATCCCGAAATATTAAAACCGGTAGCCGAATTTTTCAATGTCGATATTGAACAGCGTTTGAACAATCCTTCGAATTGGGACGGCCTTTTTTACGAGGAATATTGATGTAACGTAATTTGATGCCGGATGCCGGCTGTTTGACGTGCCGGTATCCGGGATCACAGTTTTTTCTTCAATCAGTTACACTTTCCTTGGGCTTAAAAATTCCTTCTTTATAAAGAACGTCTTTTAACCATTTAAGACCAAATTCCAGCAAGGCCACCTCATCTTCCCTAATCTTTTCAACGGTTGCAGGGTCGATATTATACCGGTTCAAAAATGAGCTTTCAAAGACAAACTGTTTGAACTTATCGATATTGTAACTGACTAAAAAAAACATTTTCTTACTCTTTTCAACAAGCTTGAGATTCGGAGGAAAAGATCTTTTCCTCACAACAAGATCCGTCCAACCGGCATTAATTTCATCGTGGATATCAACGCCCTGGTCTTTCCGCCATTCACGGACAGTCCATTCCTTTTTTTCTTCAAAGCCCAGGCAGTGCGGTTCATGTACAAAAAAATAGAATCCCTCATCATCAACACCCTCCCTGTGACTCAGCGACGCAACGCCAAGGGGATAATAGCGGCAAGTTGTGGGTCTGTCCTCATAGATTATACACCCGTTATCGGCTACAAATGGGCATGATTTTAAATCATCGTCCATCATTCTCAGAGTAACCATGGGAAGGTCTGTTTTTTCCAAAAGACGAGGAACCGTGTACATTGCCAGAAATTCATCTGAAGAAAGCTGCAAACGGTTTTTAAGTCTGATAATGTCATAGGGCGTCAAAGCGATATTAATATCTCTGCAGCACTTGGTAAAACATTTTACCCCTTTATGACATTCAAACTTGAATTTACTATCAGCACTAAGCCTTACCGGTTTAATATCGGCCATTTTATCTGATATGGTCATATTGAATTTCCTTTCCATTAGTCCCTTAGTTGTAAATTTTGTACTTGTTATGGCAAAAAAATGCTTAGCCAATTAAGTGTGAAATGCCTAAAGTGATCTAAAGTGCCTAAAGTTAAGGAATACTTCCAATTTGTATAAAAGTCGGAGCGTAGCGACTCCTTAACTTTAGCTCACTTCAAACTTTAGTTCACTTGTAACTTTTCCGGTTTATCCGAGTTTGGTATTGATGAACTCAAATTTCAGATATTACTATCCAAAACGCAAAACAATGTCAACCTGTGAAAAAAACAGAGGCTTTTGTTCAGCGAAACACTTGTGACAAAAACTTTGGTCTTGATTTCAATTGTAAAGATGCTATAGATTTTGAGCCGGATTTTATTGGAAATATATTATTCATCCTGGAGGGTTTTATGGACAAACTGACTTGTTCTGAATTTACACTGGGAAGACGCTTTGTAGGGCGTCTTCCTCATGGCAAAGATTTGATTACATCTATCGAAGATTTTTGTAAAGAGTCGTCGATACAGACGGCTACATTTTCTGTAATCGGTGCAGTTTCTTCTGCGACTCTGGGCGCATATGATCAAAAACAACAGGTTTATGCAACATTCACCCAAGAAGAACCTCTTGAAATAGTAACTTGCACCGGAAATATTTCATTGCTGGATGAAAACCAGGTAGTCCATGCTCATATTGTTCTGGGGGATGTAGAGGGAAAAACCATAGGCGGACATCTTTTTTCAAAAACCATACTTTTTGCCGGAGAAATTGATCTTCAGGAATTGACCGGCAAACCCCTACAAAGGGCTTACGACGATACAACAGGACTTATGTTGTGGAAAATATTGGATTGAAATTTTAAAATCTTTGAGGAGGCAGAAATGCAACTGACTGTTAAAAAAGCCGATCAATTAAAAGCAAAACCTGACGATTCAACACTCGGCTTCGGCAGTATTTTTACGGATCACATGTTTAACATGGATTATAATCCGAAAGATGGGTGGCATAATCCACGTATAGAGCCCTACGCATCCATGGATATGGATCCCGCAACCATGGTGCTTCATTATGGCCAAGGCATTTTCGAAGGACTTAAGGCTTTCAGGACGGAGTCAGGAGATATTCAGCTTTTCCGGCCCAATGATAATTTCAAACGGTTGAACAACTCCGCGCGTCTTCTCTGCATCCCGGAGATTGACGAGGCTTTTGCCCTGGATGCCCTTAAGCAGTTGCTGATCATTGAAAAAGACTGGGTGCCGTCTACTCCGGGGACCTCCCTTTACATACGCCCCACCATAATAGCCACTGACCCATTTTTAGGTGTTCGTGCTTCCCATACTTACCGTTATTTTATTATTCTTTCTCCGGTGGGTGCTTATTATGCCGAAGGCTTTAATCCTGTTAAGATATGGGTAACCCGCAACCATGTCCGGGCGGTACGGGGCGGAGTGGGTGAAGCCAAAACGATGGGCAATTATGCAGCAAGCCTGTATGCCGGCGAACAGGCTCATCAACACGGCTATACTCAGGTATTGTGGCTTGACGGGATTGAGCAGAAATACATTGAAGAAGTTGGGGCCATGAATATATTTTTTGTTATAAACGGTAAACTTATCACGCCCATGTTAACCGGAAGCATCCTTCCCGGCATTACCCGAGATACTGTAATTGCCCTTGCAAGAAAATGGGATATCAAAGTTACAGAACGCAAAATCAGCATCGATGAAGTGTTGGATGCCCATAAGTCAGGAAAACTCGAAGAAATTTTCGGATCAGGAACCGCGGCGGTTATTTCCCCTGTGGGAGAAATCAAATACGGCGACACCGTAATAACCGTGGGTAACGGAAGCGTCGGTTCCATGGCGAACAAGTTCTACAAAACGATTTCGGATATTCAATACGGCAATACTGAAGATCCTGCAGGATGGATAGAAACATTATAAACAAAATCGCGTATGCCGGCAAATTCAGATAAAACAAAACATCTTTCATCCTTTATTTCAAAGATGAAGAGCGCGAAACTCCATCCTTTGGTCATTGATACGTTTACGTATTACTATAAAAAGGTTGTTTCCGGAGCAACAGGTCTTATCTCTGATAAAGACATAAAACCTGTTGCTCCGGATGGTATTGAAGATGCGAGCCGGATTAAAGAATATGCCGAATCCGGGCGAAAAGCATTAAGCCATGCTGTTATAATCAAACTTAACGGCGGCCTCGGCACCAGCATGGGCCTAACCAGGGCCAAGTCTCTTTTAAAGATAAAAAACGAAAAAACATTTCTGGAAATTATAGTAAAGCAGACAGAAAGGTGCCGGGTTAAGCTGGCCCTTATGAACAGTTTCAGCACACATGAAGACACAATTGATGCTCTCTCAATGATCAAGCTGTCAGATTTTCCACTTTTATTTATTCAGAATAAGTTTCCAAAAATACTACAGAAAGATCTTTCACCAGCGACCTGGCCCGAGAATCCGGATCTGGAATGGAACCCACCGGGGCACGGTGATATATACTCAGCAATTTATACATCCGGCGTGTTACATAGGCTTCTGAAGGAAGGGATAGAGTATGCCTTTATCTCCAATTCAGATAACCTTGGCGGGACCATGGATGAATCGCTTTTGGGGTATTTTTCCAAAAACAGACTCCCTTTTATGATGGAAGTGGTTCCGAGGACACCGTCAGACGTAAAAGGTGGACATATTGCCAGACATATAAACGGCAGGCTGATTTTGCGTGAGTCGGCCCAGTGCCCGCAAGATGAAATGGATGCTTTCAAAGATATAAAACGATACCGGTTTTTCAACACAAATAACATATGGATAAATCTTAAAGTTCTTGAAGAGCTTATTAAAAAACACAATACTATAAACCTTCCCATAATCAAAAACCAGAAAACCCTTGATCCGAGAGATGAAAACACTCCAAAAGTATTTCAGGTCGAAACAGCCATGGGAGCCGCCACATCTCTTTTTGAAGGTGCTGCTGCCATACTGGTTCCTGCATCCCGTTTTTTCCCCGTAAAAAAATGTAACGACCTTCTCGCCATAAGATCGGATCGTTTTGTGTTTTCAAAAAAAGACAATCTGATTTTAAATCCCAGCATAGGATCACGGTCCATAACCATAGCCCTTGATCCGAAATATTATGGCAAGATAGATCTTTTTGATGAAAGATTTGCTGAAGGAATTCCGTCCCTGATCGATTGTGAATCTCTTACCATTGACGGTGATGTGCGTTTTGAAAAAAATGTAACCATAAAGGGGAGAGTTGTAATAAAAAACAGCGGCAAATCACAGGTGATTATCAAAGAAGGGATGGTTGTAAACGAAGATTTGATCTTTGAATAAGAGACTAATAGAGAGACTACCCTTTTTTAAAAATAGAATAATATTTCATAACTTTTTCTACAAAATCTTCCGTCTCTTTAAAGGGGGGAATTCGTTTATAACGATCAACCACATTGGGGCCGGCATTATAGGCGGCCAGTGCCATAGGTAGTTTCCCGTCAAAGCGTGTTATGAGCTGTTTTAAATAACGCGTACCTCCCATTATATTTTCCCACGGATCAAAGGGGTCTTTTATATTAAGGGCCCTGATATTTTCAGGCATGATTTGCATAAGACCTTTTGCACCGGCACTTGAAATCGCTAGGGGATTAAAATCCGACTCGATTTTAATCAGCGCTTTGAGCAGTGAAAATGAAACCCCATGTTTTTTAGATGCTTCTGTTATCAGGTCATCATACCGGTCGGTGATGTTTGAATTCAAAGACATGGGTGGCTTTTCCCTGATATAGATTTTATAATTGGATGACGTGGGCACGTTGGTAAAATGAAGCACCCCTCCGCTGTCCATATAGACATATATATCAGCATAAACAGGGGCGGCAACTGTAAATACGACGAAAGCCGAACAAAAGATTACTATAAAAAAAAGTTTAATAATATAACGGGTCATAATTTGATAGTATAGAAATTTCCTTTAAAAAACCTATACTTAAATTTTTTCGTTTGCAAAAACCGATATAGTTAGATATCTACCATGACAAAAATAATTGATGGCTTCGTAAAAAGTCCAACTTCTGCGTTGCGCTGCATTCCTCGTCACTGTGACGTAATAAAGATACGTCTCGTTCCTCGGAATTTGCGCGCCTTGAATTTGGAACTTTTTACTTTGCCATCAAAACCTGACTTTTTATGAGACCGTCATAATTGAGATAGTCTATATTTGAACCATTTGCATTCTATTTTCGATGGCGAATAAAAGATGATACAAAATATACAGTTTCATACCTGGCGAATACTGCTTTTCTCACTGATTGCTATAACATTAGCGTTTTCCGGGATAGCATCATGCTCAGATGATACAAGCAAAAAGACCCATGTTATGGTTGCCGATTCTGTCATTGGCTCTATAGATAGCATGGAGCAGTTAAATAAAATCATTGAAAAATCCGGAGAACGTCTCATGATGTTTGATTTTTACGCTGACTGGTGTCCTCCCTGTAAAGAACTGGAACCTATCCTTGAGAAAATCGCTAAAGAAAAAAGTGATATGGTGACGGTGTACAAAATTAACATTGATCGGAACAAAGCCCTTGCAAATTCGTTTCGCGTTGGCGGTATTCCCCACGTTGTTCTTTTTAAAAACAAAAAAACCGTCCTTGCCCTGACCGGATTGTACCCAAAAAATATGTATTTAAAAGCGGTCGAACGGTTTTCAGCTGACGCAGAACCCTGATTTCAGAACTCGTTAAGTAATTTTTATCACAACAAATTTAATTGTCAGTAAATATTTTGTTGTCTAACTATCTGACGATATCTGCAGTAAAATCTTTTTTACCACCTTGCCATCCGCTGTTGCTCCGAAATGCTTCATAATTAAGCCCATGGCCTGCATTTTGTTTTTGAATTCAGAAAAATCGATATGTTGCTCAATCCAATTGGTAATTTCCGCTTCGGTTGCCATTTTCGGTAAATAATTTTCAATTATACTAATAAATCTGGAATCGGTCGCAACACCTTTTATTTCGAGCATTTCTTTTTCTGATTTTATTAATTTTTTTAGAATTTTTACAACCTCATCATCTGAAAGCTTCTTTTTATCGAGTCTTCCAAACTCTCCTAGGATAACACGAAGCGTGTCTTTTCCCTCTTCGTCCTTTGCTTTTATAGCAGTAGTTAAATCACTTTTAATTTGTTTTTGAAGATTCATTACTCACCTTTATTTGTTCACATACCATAAGATCGGTTGGAAACGCCATTTCTTCCGGCAAATCATCCGGGGGGAAAAACTTAGCTTCACTGGCATCGGAACCGGCTTCAAGTTTGCCGCCCGTATATGTCCCCAAAAACCATATTCCCACGGTTTGATTTTCCAAATCATGAAAATTAGAATGAACCGCAAAAACAGGGCCAACATCAACATCGAGCCCGGTTTCTTCTTTGAACTCACGCTTGGCCGCTACCCGAATGTCTTCATTGTATTCTACATGCCCGCAGGGGATGCACCACATCCCCTCATAAGATCCGTTTCTTTTTACCAGGAGCAATCTTTTTACCAGGAGCAATTCATCATTCTTTAATAAAACAACTGCTACCCCGACGGTTGGATTTCTATAATGAGTCCATCCACACGGATCACAATACAATCTTTTTTTGTCACCTCCCAACTTTATCCGTAATTGACGTCCGCAAAATGGACAGAACTTGAACTTCATATTTTCACTCTTACTTTTTGCGTAACCTGATTTTTCCATACCGTGGGAACGCTCCCCACACGCCTCAGTGTCCATCCAGAAATGGTAGATTTTGGTTTCCGGCAAGGCCCGAGCGAGTTTTCAACCGCAGGCATAGCGCGCTATTTCGAGGATTGAAAACGAGCGAGAACGCCGCTGGGGACCGAAAGATGCCATTTGTGGATGGACATGAGTTAATGATACCATGACCCCTTTTCAACTTTCTCCCTGTATTTTTTTAACACATACCGCTTTGGAAACGCTTTATTTGATAAATAACCGAGCACACTATCTATAAAAAAATCATATACTTCTTCAAATACGGCTT
>JAFDBA010000103.1 GCA_019313505.1 Deltaproteobacteria bacterium | reverse complement strand
GAGATGTATTTTGGCATTTTTTTGTCACAAAACAAGTTTTACGCGACAAAATAGTCTTTTATTTGTCGTAAGTCAAGCTTTTATGACACATTAACTGTCACAATAATGTGGGCCTCAGGTTAAAACGACAAAAATGGAGGGCTATAACAGAGTATTTGTAAATCTCGCCTTCCATCTAACTTTCATGATCGTGTTGGAGTGCGGATAGCCATCCAAAATATAAAAATATCTATAATGAGGCAGAACATGGGTCTGAAGAAACTATTCGGAAATTCCGAATAGTTCAAAAAGAAGGAAACAGAAGTGTAAAACGAACACAGAAATTCTATAAGGCAAAGGATTTCAACCCCCCTTTTTAAAATCTTAGTTTATTCGGGGAAGGTGCTATAGTAGAAAATGCCGAATATCGGCCGGTGGGATACCGATGACCTTGAAGGTTTCATTTCCTTTGGGGGTTACAGCTCCAACTTCAACAGGTGTTATTTTCGGAGCCTTACTGTAGCCCGCACATATTGACGCCGCCAGAATCATCATTTCTTTGCCGCCTCCGTGGGGCATAAGAACTGTGGGGCCCGGAAAGTTTTTTACTTTAATTATGGTATCCACGGACAGGTTGTAATATTGTATTATTTTTTCATTATCCTTTAGGGTTCGTCCAACGATTATTTTAGTGTTTTCGTTCAAGCGAAGATGTCGTCCATGTTTTAAAAGATGAAGTTCTTCTTCCGAATAGGAATCCTGGTGGACAAAAAGGTCTTTCAGCCGGGACGAATAGCCTTTGTCTGTCAGAAGGCAACCGCCCGCAGGAGAAGGATAGCTCTTAATTCCAAATTCTTCGGCAAGTTTTATCTGGGGTTTTCGGGATCGCCCTGAAATATCCAGCAAAAGCTCCCTGTTTACCAGCCCTTCTTTTTCAGGTATGGTTACAGGCAGTCTTTTTGCACTTAAAGGGCGCAGTATGTAGCCGTCAAACCCGGACTGTTTCTCCACATAACGAAGAGACTGCCGGTTCTGGGACATGGGACGCTGGCCAAGGACCTCGCCGCTGAAAAGAAAATCAAATCTATTTTCATTCATTATTGCGCCGCCAAGCCTGAACATTAAAGAATGGCAGTCCATGCAAGGGTTCATATACTTTCCATAAATGCAGTCAGGACTTTTCATCATCTTCATATAAACCTGGGTTATATTCCTGACCGATAATGATATACCTGTAAAGTTCGATGCCTGCATAGCCTTTTCAGATGAAAAGAACGGTGTTTCAAAAGTCACCCATTCAACTGCTATTCCCTGTTTTTGTAGAACCAGGGCTGAAAGTATACTGTCGAGGCCGCCCGAACAAAGGCCCAAAGCCCGCACTTTCTTTATTGATAAATTCATGATAAACGAGAACTTCCTAACTGATATTTTTTTAGATAAGATTGACATGATTAACTGGATTAATTTTAGTTCCGCCCAAAGATTATGCCATATGGCACAAATATAGGCGGAATTTATTATCCCATTTTCGTCAGGAAAATGGGATTAAAAACATCCTGAAAATCTTGTCTATCCTGTCAAAAACTATCCCAAAAGACGCTAATATCAAACAATTTCAATCATGTTGCAACAGAAAAAACGTACGGCTAAGATACGTAAAATACTAAAAACCACCTTTCCTAATGTCAAGACTCAATTGCGTCACAGAAATCCTTTTGAATTACTTGTGGCGACAATACTGTCAGCCCAGTGCACAGACAAACAGGTCAACGGCGTAACAAAAGATTTATTTAGGCAACTGAAAAATCCCTGGGATTTTGCCCAAGCATCCAGTGAGACCGTTGAAAAACTTATTCGCCCTACAGGTTATTTCCGCAACAAAGCAAAGAATATCAGAAAATGCTCTGTAAGTCTCATAGAAAAATACAAAGGTGAAGTTCCACAAACATTGGATGAGTTAGTTGAACTACCCGGGGTGGGCCGCAAAACCGCCAATGTGGTTCTTGGCACTGCTTTTGGGATTCCGGGAATTGTTGTGGACACTCATGTGACAAGGATATCAAAAAGACTCGGGCTCACAAAAAACCATGATCCGGTAAAGATCGAGTTTGATTTGATGAAAATCATTCCCAAAAATGAGTGGAATGGATTTTGTTTGCAACTTATTTTCTTTGGAAGAGCTGTTTGCAAGGCGAGAAAGCCCGCTTGCTTAACATGCCCCCTTTATGATTTGTGTAACTTTACTGACAAAACCTCATAACATGCTTAAATTATTTGATTAAATGTGTCTTATGTTTGGTCAGAGTTCAATTTGCCACTGGAAGCAAGATCCAAGCAGGAATCTACCACCACGGGATCAAATAAGACCCCTCGATTTTTACGGATTTCTTCCAAAGCCACATCTAAACCGAGCGCTGCTCGGTAAGGTCGATGAGAGGACATGGCCTCAATTACATCCGCAACCGCCAGGATTCTTGCTTCCAAAAGGATTTCTTCCCCTTGAATTCCCAGAGGATACCCAGATCCATTCATCCTTTCATGATGCTGCAAAACGATTTTAGCAATAGGCCATTGAAATTCTATGCCCTTTAAAATGTCATGGCCGATCCGGCAATGACTTTTAATAATATTAAATTCGTCTTTTGTTATCTTGCCGGGTTTACTGAGAATCTCTGCCGGTACGGATATCTTGCCGATATCATGAAGCAGGCCTGCAATACGAAGCCCTTTAATCAGTTCTGCTGAAAGACCCATATGTTCCGCTATGGAACAGGCTATTTTGGTGACATTATTTTGGTGACCGGAAGTATAAGGATCCCTGATTTCGGTCGTGGATGCCAATGCGGCGACTGTTTGTTCTTGAGCATTTTGTAATTTTTGGATATTTTTCTTAAGTTCCTTATCTGCCCGGTTTCTCTCAGCAAGAAGGATACGCTCTTTAAGAACCCGTTTTAGTCTTAGCATTAACTCCTTGGGATTAATCGGTTTTTGAAAAAAATCACTTGCACCGCTTTCTATAACTTTTTCATAATCAAAATCTTCCGCAAATCCGGTCATAACGATGACATCAGAATCATAATTTTCTTTTATTTTTTTGGTTAATTCAATTCCGCTTAGGCCCGGCATTCTGATGTCTGTTATGATTATATGCACTTTTTTGCTGTCCCTGGACAGAATTTCCAAAGCTTCTATTCCACTTTTGGCAATTGTACATTCATAGCCGGCCCATTCGATATTCTGCTGGATCATATCCCTGATGAGTTCCTCATCTTCTACAACCATAATATGAAAGCGCTCAGGACTTTTTTCGTTGATATGGTTCATCTTTTTCTCCTAACACCCAACCTCTGTATTTACTATTTATGATCCAACACTTTCCGGATTTCTACCGCAATCTCTCTTACACGGACAGGTTTCATGACACATGCCCCGATACCCGGAGCCCCGGCACTGTCTTCCTCAATAGTCTGGCTGTATCCGGTGCTAAGAATAATCGGAATATCCGGGCGAATCAGTATTAGCTGTCTGGCCAGTTCCAAACCCGTCATTTCCGGCATGGTCTGATCAGTGATAACCAGATCAAACTTTTCAGGTTCCTTGCGGAAAGTATCCAGAGCTTCAATGCTGCTGCCCCTTGAAATAACTTGATAGCCGAGTTTCTCAAGCATAAAATGCATCATTTCCACCACATCTTCTTCATCGTCGACCAGCAAAACAGATTCATTGCCAGTAGGAATGTCTTGGTCCGTAGATATCGCCGGAGTTTTGTCAGGCCTGGTATCGATAAGAGGCAGATAAATTTTAACCGTTGTTCCCTTCTCGGGATCACTGCCAATATTGATATTCCCCTGACAGCTTTCAAGAATCCCACGTACACCGGTTAAATCTATAGCGGTTTCTTCACCATGACCTGTATGGCTCACGGTAAGTTGCAAGTAGGATCCTTGTTTCAGGTCGGTTTTTGAAGATAAATCATCGGAATCTATATCCACCTCTGACAGCGCAACTCCCAGCACACCGCCTTTCTCTTTCATGGCATGATGTGCGTTGGTACAAAGATCCATTATTAACTGTTGTATCTCGGATGGACTGGCTAAAACAGCACCGCATGCATTGTCTATGTTTTGACGAATCTCAATGGTTGACGGAAACGATGCCCTCGTCAGTTTAAGGATTTCTTTTATGAGGTATTGGACTTTCAGAGGCTTCTTTTCCTGATCGTCCTGCCCTCTGTAGTCGAGAATCTGCTGAACAAGTCGTTTAGCGCGGCCGGCCGCTTTGAGGATTTTTTTAAGGTTGTTCTTGACCCTGCTATCTTCAGACACGTCGTACATGCTCATTTCAGCATACCCGATTATCGGGAAAAGAATGTTGTTGAACTCGTGCACAATACCACCCACCAGAGTGCCAATTGCCTCCATTTTCCGAGTTTTTTGAAGCATCTCGTTAAGTAGTATTTTCTCTTTTTCTGTTTTATCGATTCGTAATGCCATATTGATCTGAGCAGTTAACTCAACTTCGTCAAAGGGTTTATTCAAGAAAGTATCAGCTCCGGCTTCTAATCCTTTAAGACGACTTATGGAATCCGATTTGACCTCCGTGATCATAATGATCGGGATATGTTTTGTCTTTTTATCAGATTTCAGTCTGTTACAGACCTCATATCCCTCTTCTTCCGGTATTTCAATATCCAGTAAAATAGTGCTGGGTGGCTCAGTCTTTGCTTTTTCTATCCCTTTTTGGCCTGATTGGGCAGTTATCACAAGACAGTCAGAAACCAAATCGTTTAATAAGGCGGAAATAGTAGTCAGATCCTCCTCTTTATTGCTAATTACCAGTATTTTTGTCATAATTTTACATCTCAAAAATTTAATAATTTTAGCGATACCTGAATTCTGCAAGGGTTCACAGGTTCACCGTTCAGGGTAATCTTTTTTCGAGGCCTGTGGCCGAAACAAGTTCTCCAACAAAGCTCCCAATCACGACTTTACTTTTTATTTTTACGGGCATGTGCCATTTATCTGCGGTAACCCATACCTGGATCTTAGCATTTTTGCTTTTCTCAAATACACCCCCTACATGTTTTATCTCGGGCTCTATAAGATAGGTATCATATGTACCGATTGCCAATTTAAGCGTTTCTTTTTTTATTACAAATGCTTTTCCGATTATACATTTTTTCCCATCCGTTACCGGACGCTCAATGATTAATTTTTCTTTGAGATCAAAAAGACGGATATAATAAAAAGCAGATAACGGATCGAAAGATCCTTTGAGTACGTCAATCGGTTCTCGGGCATTTTCCAGAGTGGAATATTGAGCTTTGTTGTTATCCCAATTAAAATCCACAACCACATCTCTTTTGGTTTTTCCTTCCCGCTGTTTTTTTTTATACAGGATTGTGTGATTCATTTCAATATCTGTATAGGCATCTATTCGATCCCGAACTTTATATAAACAATCGATAAATGAATTAGATCTGGCCGTCAAAACAAAGTGGTATGCTTTAACACCATTTATGGTTTCCATCGGTAGAACCTCAAGAACGCCTATCCCTGCCGGTACAAAAGTCCATTTAAGCTGAAAGGTCAGTTTTTCAGCCGGATAAAAAGGAAAATCTTTTTCAGCCGCTTCCGTGTTTCCGCTTGAGATGAAAATAGTTATAATTGCTGTAACAATCAATGTGATATGCAACAAAACTATTGTGTTTGACTTATAAGTATATGGAAATACTATTTTCATCAGACGAACCTCAGAGACAGGCGGCCTATAATAAATGTGCAAACTCGTTATTAATAACATCAAACAGCTCTTCACCGATGGCAAGCCCTATGTCAATAAACTGTGGGCCGTATTTTTTTCCGGTACCCGTACGGAATGTGTGCTTTATTTTAGCAATTTTTTTCATTCCGTCGGGATAAAATTCCATAAATTTCACAACAGGAATTTTAAAAAATGACACCATTGTCCACACAGTATCGCTAAAGTTGTCAGGCCCCCATCTAAATTTGTCAGCATCATAAAGGCAGTCAGAAACAAGTGAACCTTGTAAGGTGCTTGATTTTACAATATTTTTAAAGGCTTCATGGTTTCGAATGGCCAGGCAAATGTCCTCGGTTTCGTCAGGATCAAAGGGATATTTTTCCAAGACTTTTCTGGCATAGACAGCTCCCTTGACAGCGTGATTTTCTTGTTTGCGTTTTATATCGTGGAGAAGAGCAGCGCATTGAACAATAATGACTCTGCGATTTAAAAGGTCATTGGAAGACCCGGCAAGCTTGTTTTCAATGATTATCAAGGCACCTGCGTCAATAGCCACCTTTACAGCATGCTCAAGGCCATGTCCAAAGTCATCTTTTAACTGCCTGGCAACAAACGCACGTAATTGGACAGTAAAAGGATTTGCTTCAAAATACTGACGGGACAATTCATTTGCCTGCAAATGGTCTTGATAAAAGTCAGGGGAAGGATAACGGGAAACAATCTGGAGGGCTCTTTTACGAATAGGAGCATATATAAGCTTCATGTCTTCCGATAAAATTTAATATAATTCAGTCAAAAAATTATCTTGTCAGTGATCTTGTAAAGTTAAATAGGACGCAGATTTTCGCAGATATACACAGATAATATTGTTATTTTGCAAGTTAAGAATCTTGATAATCTGTGTCCACCTGCCCGCTCGTGCCTTGCAATGGCAGGCGGGTCTGTGTCCAAAAAAGGAAATTCCTATACTATCAAGTTAGTTCGCTGCGCTATTTAAAGACCATGCCTCAATAAATTTTGGGTAATTTTTTTACGTTACACAGGCAAAGAAAAAAGGTTGCCACAAACCTTCCATGTGCCGTCTTCCTTTATGACATTAATGATTTCATCAACCTCATGGGTTGCCCCGATGTTGAATAATTTAGCAACAATTGGATAAACAGAATTTATCGAAACTCTTATTTTACCGGTTATCCGGATCTGTGCTTCATTATCTTTTTTAGATATGGTTTCAGTCTCTATATGATAAAGTTTATTTTTCATAAAATTTATGCCAAAACCTCTCTTTTTGGCCTCTTCGGCCGCAAGATGGAGATATTGATCGATAAAATCAACATCTTCAGATGCCAGCCGTTTCTTGCAAATTCTTTTGGCCATGGATTTGTCGAGGTTAAAATATGCTTTACTGAATTGAACAACCGCTTTGTTAGGGGTGTCTGTACTGTCTGCAAAAGTAAAAAGTAACTGTACCAAAAATCCGAGGATCAGAACCAGAATTATTCCGGCGCTCCTGCTTAATCGTACCATTTAATGTTCCTCCCTCTATCCATTCTTTGTTGCAAATCTTCATATAAAAAATATATTTAAAATTATGCAGATACCACGGGAAAAGCTTTGAGACAAGGATTAATTAAGACGTCTTGAAAATTCAACATTCTCCCGCCATGGCGGAATGAGCAAAGCGAACGAACTTGTATTGTTGAAGATGCGTTTTGCCGGTAAATTAATATTTTCTTTGACACACAAATCAGTTTTTTCTATATATTTAACTCGATGGAAATATTTTTTCGCGCAACTTTGGTTGTTTCAGAACAATCTTATTTACTCGTTTGGGTTTTTGACTTCCAATGAAATATGAAGATTCAAAAGGGCAATCGAATCAGAAAAGTCTTATGTCCGGAAAGATAAAATCGATAGGTCTTTGTTTAGGGGCATCCACCGTTTCCATTGTCCAGGTGGAGCAGGA
>JAFDBA010000284.1 GCA_019313505.1 Deltaproteobacteria bacterium | reverse complement strand
GTTTCCAGATATCTCCTGTGTCCTGGCCCCGAGTCTGAATGAAAACCCCATTTTTCCCATGATTTCCTGAAGTCTTTGAGCGCCATCCACATCCAGCTGCCTCGGTAAAAGCCTTGGGGAAAACTCCACCACAGTAACCTTTTTCCCTAACTTCAGGAGGGCGTTTCCTGCCTCAATACCCAGTAAACCACCCCCGATAAGAACAACATTCTCGATATCTTTTGCCCAGGCGGAAATGCCTCGAGCATCCTGGATATTGCGCAGGGCGAAGACGCCTTCCTTTTCAGAGCCTTGTATGGGAGGAATAAACGAATGACTTCCCGTTGCAATCAGGAGTGAATCGTAAGAAAGCCTCTGCTTGTCTTCAGTAAACACAACCTTTTCGTTTAGATCAGCCCCTGCAATTAGAGTCTTGAGCTTAAGATCAATACGTTGATCCCCGTACCATTGTGCTTTTTGGGCGGCCAGGGCCTCCTCGGTCAGTTCCCCGGCCAGGTATTCGTTTAATCTGATTCTCCAGTAGAATGGAAAATCTTCATCCGTTCTAAAAAGGAATGAGGGCAGGTGTACGTTTAACCATTGTTGTGGCTTATGACTCATCCTGTGCGTAAAATTCACACACATTGTCAAGCCAATCCTCTATCTGGTCTCTGTAATCGTCTATCTTGCTTTCCATGCCGCATGACCTGCAGACTACACGGGCATTAGATCATCTGCCCTGTATTTCTGCCGGTCTGCCGCAAAAAATACATTTAAGTTTTTCATTTACATCTAACCCTACATCCATAGTTTATCCACACCTTTGATGAACTCGTAATAACCGACAGACACAGTAGTCAGTGTCCATCCACAAATGGCATCTTTCGGCCCCTGGCGGCGTTCTCGCTGTTTTTCCATACTTGTTCTCCTTTTGTTTTTATTGTGATTTTATGCTTCAATTCCGGCCTAAGCAATATATGTTTACCTTTAGCTCTACCTGCCATCAAGGTATTTGCTTTTAAAGCGAATAACGTGTATAATTATTTTAATATATGTAGCACATAGCACAAAAGGGTATTATGAGCAAAATACCTGAACAGAAAGCCCGTAAAGGAAGGAATGGGGTTTCC
Source organism: Deltaproteobacteria bacterium (assembly GCA_019313505.1). GTDB lineage: Bacteria > Desulfobacterota > Desulfobacteria > Desulfobacterales > UBA11574 > S5133MH16. The sequence continues at coordinate 1,030 of JAFDBA010000284.1, read as the reverse complement.
TGTACTAACGCCGGGACGGCATGTTGGCTTGCCGGCTGAGGTGAATGTAATCGAAAAAGCTAAAAGCTGATAAAGGAGGTATCATGAAACCAAGGAAACTTAAAGACAAGATTTACTGGATGGGTTGTGTGGATTGGGACAGACGTCTCTTCGACGCTCTCATCCCTCTTCCGGACGGGACAAGTTACAACGCCTATTTTATTGAAGGTAGCGAGAAGACTGTTTTGATTGATACGGTTGATCCACTTATGGTTGATGAACTGCTGACACAGCTTGAGAATGTCTCTAAACTCGATTACGTAGTTTCACTTCATGCGGAACAGGACCACTCTGGCAGCATTCGCCATGTACTCTCCCGATATCCTGATGCAAAATTGATTTCCACCCCTAAAGCAAAAGGGATGCTTATGGATCTACTCCGTATACCCGAGGAATCCTTTATCACTGTCAGCGACGGTGAAACACTCTCTTTAGGGGACAAGACGCTGGAATTCATACACACTCCCTGGGTACACTGGCCCGAGACAATGGTGGCCTATTTGAAAGAAGATAAAGTTTTGTTCAGCTGTGATTTTTTTGGCTCTCATATAGCCACAACCGATCTCTATGTTTCCGACGAAGCGCGTGTTTACGAGGCAGCGAAACGCTACTATGCCGAGATCATGATGCCCTTCCGAAAGATGATCAAGAAAAACCTGGAAAAAATTGCATCTTACGACATGGCTATCATAGCCCCAAGTCACGGGCCTGTTTATCCACGACCATCCTTTATCATCGATGCCCATAAAGATTGGATAAACGGGCCATCGAAGAATCTGGTAGTCTTACCTTATATTTCAATGCATAACAGCACCAAGCAGATGGTCGATTTTTTTATTTCATCGCTTGTGGAGAATGGTGTTAGCGTCGAGCAGTTCAATTTGGCCGTGACAGACATAGGAAAACTGGCAATGGCTCTCGTTGATGCCGGAACAATAGTTATCGGCACTCCAACGGTTCTTGCAGGTCCTCATCCCAATGTCGTTTATGG
>JAFDBA010000283.1 GCA_019313505.1 Deltaproteobacteria bacterium | reverse complement strand
AAATATAAAATAAGAAAAGAGGGGTTAGAATCTTTTATTCAGAAAAAAATGAAACATCTCTCGGATGTTGACATATTTCAAGGGAAAAAGGTTCTGATTGTTGATGATGATCCACAGATTCTTAAGATGCTCAATAAAACATTATCGTCAAACGGATATAATGTCGAAGAGGCCTTGGACGGTTTCGAGGTCGGAGCAAAGACCATGCAGTTTAAGCCGGATCTTATGATCTTGGATCTGTACATGTCCGAAATGGCTGGCTTTGAAATATGTGAGCGAATAAAGGAAAATCCGAAAACCTCTCATATTAAAATAATAGCCCATACTGGTTTTGACACTAAAGAGAGTAGAAATCGAATCATGAAGGCTGGTGCTGATGGTTATCTGATAAAACCTGTGAAAAAAAGTGTTCTGCTTCAAAGCATAGAAGCCCTTTTGGATTAATAAATAAAATTAAATTAGTAGGATAAGCTTGATATTCTCTGTAATCAAGAAAGCGGAGCTGTGTTTTCTCCATGCTCTCTGCGCTACCCTGATGCACTCTGCGAAATGATTCATATAGAAAGTTATAAAAGAATGTTCCCAAAACCCCTGTTAATCACTAATCAAGGGTAACCCAATTTGATCTTGTGGTTTAATTCACAATTCAGGCTTTGACACCAATTATAGACATCCATTATAGAAACTGTTTTGGATTGGTCCTCTTTAGGTGGTGCATGGTTTTATAACCGCTTTGAGCGGTTCACAAACAATGCTCCGGCGTTGCCGGAGGTCACTGAATGGATTTGGGCAACAGTCCGTCAAATTTTGATATCCATTCTATATAAAACTATTAACCCCGCTTTTCTCAAAAATATGGAGGTGATAAAATGCTTAGTTTTCAAAAACATCAGACCAAAATAAGAGTAATGGCAATATTCGTACTGTTTATGTTTGCGTCAACGGCTTTTGCTTCTGGATTATCCATGGGCAGGATAATACCCAAGGGTAAGGTTACCTTATATCAAGGGAATCAGAAAATTGGTGAGTTCACTGATGAAGCTCCGCTTCCCCAAGACACCTTTTTGTCTGTCAATGGCGAATGCGGTGTCAAAATGAGTAATCTTTATCTGGTGGCAATAGATAAGAGCCTGTTTTCCGTTTCCACACAAGCCAATTCCTGCAAATTGACCGTTGAACAAGGAACGGTTTATTTCGCACTTTCTTCCATGCCGATCACCCTGGTATTCCAAACACCTGAAGGTCTGATAACCACCCATGAAATCATGCTAAAAGCATCTGCGGATGCCGGTATGCTAAAAGGGTATGTTTCTGTTTCAGACGGTGTCACTAAAGTCGGAGTACTTCAAGGCGGGTCAATGTTGGTGTCGGTGGGGGATAGCGAGGCAGTGAGAGTAAACACGAATAAAGAATTCAGATTGGCTCAGGCCGGCGTGATAAAAAATAAGGAAGCACAAGCGACTGTCGGCCAAGCTGCGAGGCCCGGAACCCTTTCAGCAACAACGACCAATATCGCTATCATAGCTGCGAATCTCGGTATTATTGCTGGTGTTACTGCTGCTGCAAACGATGATCACGATGCCGCTGCCAGTCCGGCTTCGCCTTAAGATCTTTTAAAAACGTTCGGTTTTGCCTGTTCGCCCTGTCCTGTCAAACCGGGTGCTTTCCGGGTGTTCAATCGTGGTAGGCTCGGGAGATTATATTGGGGATAAGCCCGCCAGAGACAAAACTAAACGCATAAAATTATAGACGTCTCTTGTTTCTTCAAAGACACAGTCCCGTGTTATTCAAGAAAAAAGAAGAATTTGTCAAGAATGAAGACCTTATTTCAATCTCTAATTTAAAATGTATATCCAATTGACATATCCCATCGGTTGTTTTATAATATTTTTAAATCGATAAATTCTTTTATGGAGGGTACCGTTATGGGCTGTGTGAAAACGAAAATATTTAAAAGCAACCGGAGTCAGGCTGTCCGGCTACCTAAGCAAGTCGCCTTTTCGGAATCCGTGAAGGATGTTGAAATCACTGCAATTGGCAACAAACGTATAATTACGCCAGCGGGCCAATCCTGGGATGAATGGTTTAATGAACCAGGGGTTTCCAGTGATTTTATGGACGAACGAAAGCAGCCGGAAGACCAGAAC
>JAFDBA010000102.1 GCA_019313505.1 Deltaproteobacteria bacterium | reverse complement strand
AAAAAGTCCCATCTACTGCGTTGCAGTATTTTTTCAGACACTCGGCATACTACATGTATGGCCTCGTTCCTGAAAAAATACTACGCCTTGTATATGAACCTTTTTACTTAGCCAGCCATAGTTGAATTCGTGACTTTTTACGAGTTCATCAATGCTTAGCTCCGATCTTAAAAAACTATGAGATCGTCAAATAAAATTATAGATGACCAATGAAAATTCTTTTTGCTGCACCGGAGAATGCCTGGGGCGGATTTTTAGGTTTGATCATAGCTGAAATGCCTGAGCACCACTTCGAGGCCACAGGTCGTTTTGCAGTCGATACGTTAAAAGGTTTCGATGTATTGATTCCCACCATGTGTTCGGTATCACAGGAGTTGCTTGAAACCGGAGACCAATTGCGACTTATCCAGCAGTGCGGTTCAGGGCTTGAGATGGTTGACCTGGATGCGGCAAAAAGGTGCAATATACAGGTTGCTAATGTACCCACAGATATCTCCGGAAACGCAGATTCAGTGGCTGAATTGGGTATCTATATGATAATAGGTCTTTCCAGAGATGTTCGGGGAATGTCAAAAAGCTTGGCTGAACAGAGTATGGGCCAACCCCAGGGAAGGGCTTTGAACGGCAAAACCATCGGACTCATTGGTCTCGGTGGAATAGGACGCGCTCTGGCAAAAAGGTTAAAAGCCTTTGGTGTTCACCTAATCGGTATCAAACGATTTAATCCTAAAGACGCCATGGAAAAACTTGGAATAGATTGGGTTGGGGGGATTGAAGACCTCAAGGAATTGTTGTCAAGATCTGATTTTGTGATTTTGTGCCTGCCAATGACTTCCGAGAGCAGGAACCTTATTGACCACAATGCTTTTTCATTCATGAAAAACGGAGCTTTTTTAATCAACCTTTCCAGAGGCGGGCTAGTAGACCGTGATGCATTGGAAGATGCACTTGCATCTGGAAAAATTGCCGGTGCTGGTTTAGATGTTTTCTGGGAGGAGCCACCGGATCCGAATGATCCGATTTTTAATTATAACGTTATGGCCACGCCTCATATTGCTGGTTCCACGGATGTTTCCATAAGGGGAATTGTGAAAGTCGTTGCTGAGAACATCCGCAGATTGGAGAAGAACCTTGTACCGTTATATCTAAACTGATCTAAATACCAGATATTGCTCTTTGGATTTGGGATCGGGCCACGGCAACAAACTATAATAACAGCAAAAGAGTTTTAACTAGGCCCTAAAATCATCTTAAACGACTCATTTTGACTCCAGAAAGAATCTTTTAAGCTAAATAGTGATCTATAAAACTAAAGCTGAAAATGTTTGTAATTTCGAAAAGAAATTATCAACTCAAAACTTGTGTGTACTGCTATCATTACCTCGTCTCATTTCCAAACGATATTTAACTTTAAAAAAAATTAAAGATCTGATAGGAAGTGACCATTTGCGGCCACTTCCCACTATAATCATGGAGGGATCCATATGTACCTAAAATTTATTTTGACCCTGGCAGTTTCCTTTCTCATCTTTCTTGCCGGCCCCGGTCTCCCGATTAAGATAGAATTAGTCCCCACAGCATACGCGAGATCCTTAAGCAAAGTATTTAGGCAGATCAACCCTGCGGTGGTAGTTATTGTCACCAAAGAGCACGGCCATGCTGATCTGAAGCCTGGCAAAACGGCCAAGAAAGGGGGCTTGGGCTCAGGTGTTGTGGTCTCCAAGGATGGTTTAGTCATGACAGCAGCACATGTCGTGCAGGTTGCCGATGCGGTGTCTGTACATTTTCTGGATGGACGTTCAGTCAGCGCCAAGGTCGTGGGCACTGCCATGCAGGCAGATGTTGCATTACTCAGACTCGAAACTGTGCCCGATAACCTCGTGGTGGCGGAGTTGGGCAATTCCGATATGATGGCCATCGGCGATGAGGTTTTTGTCGTGGGAGCGCCTTATGGAATTGATCACACGTTAACGGTTGGGTTTTTGAGTGGTCGAAGGAAGCCCATAGGCATTTGCAATCAACTGATTCCAATTGAATTTCTGCAAACTGATGCTGCCATCAATGTGGGCAATTCCGGCGGCCCCATGTTTAGCTGGGATGGAAAAATAATCGGCATCGTTAGCCATATTCTCTCTCAGTCAGGTGGATCTGAGGGTTTGGGGTTTGCCATCAGCATTAACAGCGCTAAAGAATTGCTCCTTAACCAAAAGTCGTTTTGGATCGGTCTGGAGACTTATCTTGTCTCTGGCTCCCTGGCAAAGGCGTTAAATGTGCCCCAGGAAGCCGGACTTTTGATTCAGCGTGTGGCAGACAACTCTCCAGCTCATGAAATGGGCCTTGAGCCCAGCATAATCCCTGTTAAAATAGGCCGTGAGAAAATTCTTATAGGCGGTGATATTGTGCTTGAAGTACAGGGGATACCGGTTTCCACAAAGATTAAGAATGTGTGCAAAATTCGAGACACCATGGGGGGATTACATGAAGGTGGATCCTTTGATCTCAAGGTTTTGCGAGGCGGTAAAATCCTGACTCTTTCTATAACCAAGTAGACCCTAACCCGGATAAACCGGAAATCAGAAGCACGAAATACGAAATACGAAACAAATACAAACCCAAAATTTTCAAATGTTCTAAACGTTAAGTGGAATTACTTATCTAAAAAAAAGAAAATCACCTTTTCATTTCGAAAATTATTAAAAAGAATTTCACAACTAACAGGCTAATATTGCAAACCGTTACCTGCTAAAATCGCTACGCTCCCACAATGAGTTCTCTGATGCCACCCTTATCAGGTAAGGTCTGAGACTTTTCAAGCAACATGTTGCAGAACTTCTCGGCGTTTCTCTTAAACAATAAAGTAGTTGGTAAGGCAGGGTAACCCATATCTGTTAAAAAGATATAGTCAGTATCCGGAGCGGGTGGTGACACCTCAATTGTCGCTGCGTACCATAGAATCTCGTTGGTTGGCACATGAATCACCTTGATCCGCTGTGCAACACGAGATGGCTGGAAAAGGATAAAGGATAAGAATTCCCTCCATAACCTTAAACCACCAGAGTCATGCCCAAAAACATGTGCACAGTGCACATGTTTCTGTGCATTTTTCTATGATCTACACCCCCATCGAAACCCTCTTATAGAAAAACTATTAAGTCATGCCGTCCAAAAATATCCCCGAAATCCCTATAGAATAGGGCTTTCCGGCGACATACGGACAATAGTATATCAAACTGCCAATCTTTGGCACATATATTGTAAAACAAAACCTATCCGAAGATAAACGAAAACTATAAACCAAAAACACAGATGTATCATAGACAGATAAAGTTTCTGTAGACAGGCCTGACTTGATACTCGAATAAAAATGACCGCCCAACTGACTTGTAGACGAAAAAGGGAGTTAAATGACAACGCTTTCAAAGAAAATATTAGTTGTAGACGATGAAGAATCTATAAGGAAATTAATGGAAATAAAGCTTGTTAAACTTGGATATGGTCCTAAATTTGCTGAAAATGGGAAAGAGGGAGGGAAGAGTTCCCACTTATTTTAATGGATATAAGATTGCCAGATGTAGACGGCATTGAATTGTGCAAGCGGATTAAAAAAAGAAGCCCGGAGACAGTTATTTATGCTTTTTCCGGTGTTGTTACAGAGGGTGAGTTTAATCAGCTTGAAGAGATGGGATTTGATGGCCTTCTTTGTAAGCCATTCGAATTTGTTGTGTTAGAGCGTGCTATTGAAGGTGCCTTTGAAGAAATAAATAAAAGACGGACAAGAATGTGCACGCCCATAAGTACTCCTTTCACTTGACGGTAGAAGGTTCACTTTAATGTACATCAGTTAGCTCATCCCTTCACCACCAAACAGTGTTGCACTTATGAGTTGAATTCACAATTTAAAAACGGCTATTTTTAGAGATTCTGGATTATCCTTTTTTAAATTACAAATCTGATAACTTAAAATATATTATATCGGCTATGTAAACGATATTCATAGCGATTTCTATAGCTTCATCAGTGCTCATTTGGTCAATTGTAGCCTGGACACTTTCTTTATTCCCAATAGATTCGCACTTGGTTAATTTTTGAAACATATTGCTAAATTTAACTTCTGTTTCGAGATGCATTAAATGGTTAACAAAGGCATCTCCAACTCTTTCTTGAATATTTTTGGGGCTTGTAGCCATCCCGGTAACCGCACCTGTGAATTTTTTGTTTACATATGCGTATTTCATATAATCCTTACTTTCTTCCTGGATTTACCAACAACAGGAGCCAGACATGCCTTTCTTTCAGGCACTATCTAATCATCTTCGAAATGGTTCTGATTTATTTTAGACGAAGCTTTTTTCGGAATTAGTAAAATACATGCTTTCTCAAGAGTTTCAACAAAATTAGGGTTCGTCATCCTCATTTTAATTATTCTGTCCCAAGACAGAATGTCTTCAAGTGTGGACTGTTCTATTCCGATGCTGGATTCCCTATCAACGGCCTCAATGAGTAACGATACGGAATAGATGGTAATTTTTTCTAACATTTTTTCAACAGAAATATCGGTTTTATCGTTATGTTGGGATCTTAATATTTCTGATACACAGATTGATAAAATTGGATCGGCAATATCCTCCGGCTTTTTACATTCTTCAAGATCATAGCTGCCATCTAAAAAGTCCTCTGCCATCTTTTGTAGCCTATTTAACCATTCCTTATTCAGGTTCTGTGGTAAAAGTGCATCAGGCCCATGCAATAAAATTTCATTGCCGAATTTGGATAGCATTTCATTAAACCTTTTGTTTTAATTGGGGTTAATCCTATGATGAGTTCAAAAAGCGTTCCTACAATTTTTGAGGATCTGTTTTTAGAAAAACCGATCTGATTGCAAGTTGTTTTTACGATCTAAGTTTTTATAAGTGCCATGGTGTATTTCTTCTACGGATATGAATAATATTGATGTTGAAAAGCTTGGCCAATATCTCATCTTAGTTAAATATTGTCAAGATATTAATAGGTTATAGAGCGGAAAAACAAGAAAATCGAACAGAAGAGAGATATTCCTCCATGGCTGGCGGAGATGGAACCATCGTTACTAAAAAATTTATAGAGTAATAGGGTTACTTAAGGGCACGGAAACTATAAGAAAATATTCGATTTAATCATAAAATTTTGCCGATAGATGTAAAATTGACGGTTTCGTAAAAAGTCCGAGAAGTTAATAAATTTTAAGCTAACCACACAGAATCCATTGACAAATTCCAATCAATTCTTTATCATATTGATTTAATTGATGATTAATTCGGGAACAAAAGGTGATAGGATCGAAATCAGGGGATTGTGTTCTTTTTATGTCAAGGAATATAAAGCGTATGCCGGAAGAAACCCCAAAACCGGGAAGCCGATCCTATTGGGAGGGACAGAGAAGCGAAGGAAAGGAGTTGTATATGCTTAAAAAAATTTTGATTTTACTGATACTGCCACTGATTCTTCTGACGTGTAAAGATAATTCCCTCAATCTCAAAATTCGGTTTCATCAGGTCCAAGGCCTGCAAAATGGAGACCGGGTCATTTTTCAGCAGAACCAAATAGGCACGGTCAAAAGTCTGTTTTATTCAGATGAGGGCTTTTTCACGGTCGATGTAGTGATTAAAAAAGATTATGCTAATGCTGCCACAGAGTATTCGAGGTTTTTTATCATCACGGATTCTCAAAGCAAGAATAATAAGGCTGTTGAGATGATCCAGATCCGTGAAGGCGGAAAACCTTTACAAAACAATGCTACCCTGGAAGGTTCCACCGAAACTTCAGTCCTTCTCAATCAGCTTTTTGGTGGCATTGAGAATGGTCTGGAAGATCTTGAAAAACAGTTTGAACAATTCTCGAAGGACTTAAAAAGCATTCCGGAAAGCGAAGAAATCAAAAAGCTTGAAAAGGAATTAAAGTGTCTGGCGGAAGAAATGAAACGATTTGGCGAAGCGACTCGTCAAAAGTTACAGGAGGAATTATTACCGAAACTAAAAGAAGAGATGGAAAAACTCAGAAAACGATTGCACGAGTTAGGTCGTGAGGATGAAATGAAACCTCTTGAAATCGAAATGGAAAAAATTCAAAACATATAACGTGATAATTTTTTCATAAAAAACAGAAACCTTGCATCGGCAAAAGGTAATATGCTATGATATAGATTAAGTGCTAAGTATATAACAATAAAGCAGGACTGCTAACATGACGGAAAAAGTTTTTATTTACAAAGATAATAAGGCGATAATTATTTGCCCTAAATGCGAAAAATCAAAGACCATAGACATATCCGAAGAATTAGGTTCTAAATACTTGGTCCGGTTGAAACACAAATGCAGTTGCGGATATTTGTATATTGTTCTTTTGGAAAGAAGAAAAAGACACAGAAAAATAATAAATCTTCCAGGGACATATACTTGTTTTGTTCCAAAAGATCAGTCAGTTAAGGGATCAATGACGATACAAGATATCACTCGCGCCGGATTAAGCTTTAAACTTGACGAGAGTGAAAATCAAAAATTTAATATTGGTGACACACTTTTATTGGAGTTTCACCTGGCCGACAAATCGAAATCTTTAATCAAAAAAGAGGCGGTTATAAGTAATATTCGCGGCCCGTATATTGGTGTTAAATTCTCTTCCGTTGATCTTTATGACAGGGCTCTTGGGCTGTATATGTTTAGCTGATATTGCCTCCTTGTGGATGGAAACGGCCGGTCTCCCGAGCATAGAGCATACAGCTCGGAGGGAACCAAAGCAGATTGAACAGATTGAATAATTGAGAGCAATTATGGATGTTAAAAAACGGCTAAAAAACTTGTTAGAGACGGCAAAGCTTTATCGATCCCAGGGATTATTATTCGAGGCAAAGGGGAAATATGAAGATGCAGCAGCCTTAATTCAGGAAGCCGGGCTGATAAAGGATGGACAAAACCTGACAGACATTATTTCAAAAAAAATTAGTGGCGTAAAAAAAGCTATTGAAAGAATAGAAAAGCAACCCACATTACCTGAAGTGTCAGAAGAAAATCAGGATGTTATCAAGGAACTATTCTCTGATACAACAGGAAAAGACAAAGATGCGGCTGTTCTTGAAGGTGCCATAACACTGGCCAAGTTCGGTCAGTTCGATAGGGCTTTAAAAGATTTAAACGAGCTGTTAAAAAGCGCTCCTGCCCGAATGAATGCGGCTAAAAATATTTTGCGATGTCATATGGCACGCACTTCCATAGAGGATGCTGTTGTTCAATTTCAAAAATGGCAGTCAAGCGATATTTTTACCAAGAGTCAGTTGATAACCATACGTCTTTTTCTTGAAGTTTTCCGTTTCGATAACTTTAAAGAAAATATTTCCATGCAATTAAAGAATCCTGCAGATGTTGAAAAGCTTGAGATAATCAATGGCAAGATTCCTGATATCTGTTCCATGATAATAACTTTGATCGAGGGGCCCCTAAAAGGAGTGACATTTGTTCTTGATGTCCGTTTTCAAATAGGAAATGTAATCACTTTATTCATCGAAGACCACAAGGAAGAGTTGTTGGAAAGTTTTGAAGTTGGCAAAAATCTTGATAATCTGCAGTTTAATACCACTATTGCCATATTTAAAGGTAAAGGTATTGTTGCTGAAAAGATAAGAATTGATTCCGGGGCCAGGCAGGGAGATTACAGAATCGATATACAGGTTATAAGTTCATAGATGAGTCTGTTGTTTTAAACATTTGCCCTTATTTTTCCCGGGGTATCTTCTTTTCGGCTTCGCATTTATTGCTTGTCACCTGACAAGAATTTTTCAGTCAGGTAGAAATTCCCAGTTTCGGCAGGATATAAGCCTGCAAAAGATACCAGATCCCTACGATTATCAGCAACCCGATGATTGCTTTCATGTTTTATCTCCTTTATTCCGATGCGCTCTATAGTATTTAATAAAAGCCAAAGGTTACAGGTGGCTGTTCACGTGATTATATGCCTGTTTCACAGCTTCTACTATTTCTTTTAAGTGCGGCAGGGTTGCCTCAATCTGTTCTATATACTCACAAGTTTTAACGGCCTGGAACGATGGTGCAAAATTAAGATCAAACACCCAGCTTATCTGAAGCAGTCTAAAGTCGTTTAATGTTTTTAAATCCTGGATAAGGGCAAGCCGGCCCCGGCGTATCGCTGCTATAATCTGCGGTGAGCACGCAGGATCATCGGGAAGGCCGATCTCTAAAACCGAATTTGGCTGTTTATCACGCTTTTTATAATAATCTGTGAGAACTTTCCAGATATCGAGTTTATCGGCATCCCTCAAAAGACGAATGTAAAAAAGTGTTTTCTCATCCTCATCTTCCGGTATTGTAGCTGCGTTGTGATAGGCAATGGCTTTTTCGATCCAGCGTTTGTCGTCTCTCGAGCATACAGCCAGAACGTTATGTGTGGCCATCTCTCGCAATCCGAGTTCGGCATGGTTTTCAGACTCCATGTCATTGAACGTTCCATATACCGCATACTGCTTGAACCTGCCGATATCATGAAACAGTCCCATGGTTTCTGCCAGTATCATTTCCTGGTCCGACAGACCTAGGGCGTTGCCAAGCATGATGATATTCTCGCATACACGCTTTGTGTGTTTTTCCTTGAGATGGACGGTCCGGTTGTTATCAGAATCATCCGTATAAAAACCCGCAACATAATCAGCAAACCATGCTTTTAAGTGTTTCAGATCTTTTAGGTTCATAAATAATTTTTTTCTATCAGCTCTGCCAGTGCTTCAATCTCTTCCAGGCCAAACGTCGGAACGTTAAAGTTTATCTCGATATCTGTAACAAGAGCTATGAGAGTATTATCATCCTGGCAAAGCGGCTTTTTGTTTCTTGCTGCGCGACAGACTTCAATTTTGGGCATCTTTTCCTGTTTAAAACCTTCGGTTATAACAAGATCCATGCCGTCAAAATATTTTTCAAGATGTTCTAATCCCTCAAAATCTTCGTCCTTTACAATGGAGATCTTGCCGGGGGAAACGATAACTACCGTTTCCGAGCCTGCTGCTTTATGGCGCCAGCTATCTTTGCCTTCTTTGTCCATATCAAAATTATGATGAGCATGTTTTATGGTGCCGATCCTGTATCCTCGATTTTTTAATTCAGGGATCAATTTTTCGATGAGGGTTGTCTTGCCTGATTCAGATTTTCCTACAACAGAAATGATAGGTGGCATGAAAAATTCCTTCCATAATAATCTTGAAAATTTTACAAAGAATCGTTTTTGCTTGAGAATTAAGTCGTAAAAAGAGTATTGTCAAGATAAACAAAAAACTTTATTCACAATGTCTTAAGACGCTGCTATAGGACGTATTCATGCTTGACACTAAAGTCTCGTTTTTCTAAACTTTCTTTAATACAAATTTTAGGTTTTACATTATTGCGTTACATTTTGTTACAAAAAGGAAATTAAGGTTAGGTAATGAAAAGTTTGTGGAACGATAATGTGGCAAAAACTTTTGCCAATGATCCTTTGCAATTGCGAGTTTATACTTCCCGATTATTAGGTCAGGAACCCGGATTAGTTTTACATGGCGGAGGAAACACATCTGTCAAAGCTAAGGCAAAGAATTTCTTTGGGGATAGTGAAGAAATTCTTTTTGTTAAAGGAAGTGGTTGTGATCTATCAAAGATTCAAATTAGCGGGTTTGCGCCTGTCAGATTGGAAGTGCTCAAACGAATGGCTACATTGGACCGGTTAACAGATACAGATATGGTCAGGTTTCAAAGGTCGGTAATGACCGATCCTACTGCCCCAAACCCTTCCATTGAAGCTATTTTGCACGCTAATATCCCCTTTAAATATGTCGATCACACCCATGCTGATGCGGTTGTAGCGATAACAAATTCCAAAAGAGGCGAAGCGCTGATTAGTGAAATCTATAAGGACCGGGTTCTTATTGTGCCGTATATCAAACCGGGCTTTAAGTTGGCAAAAAAAATATACGAAATGACTCGCAAGAAAGATTGGAAGAGATTCGAAGGTATGATCCTTATGCATCATGGTGTCTTTACTTTTGCAGATGATGCTCGAACCAGTTACGAACGGATGATATATCTTGTTTCACTCGCAGAAGATTATCTTCAAAAACAAGGTGCACTGGACAATGTTGCGAGATCAGAAGCCAAAGAGGATTTACTCAAACTATCTAAAATTCGTCGTCACGTTTCCCTGGTAAAAGGGAATGCTATGCTGGCCAAACTTGATCAAAGTTCTGAAGCCTGTGGATTTGCCGGTATTTCCAATGTCGAATCGATTGCCACCCGCGGTCCCATAACTTCAGATCATCTTATTCATACCAAGCCGATTCCGGTTATTTTAGGAAAGAATGTGGAGAAGGAAATAACCGATTATTCTTCATCATATAAAGCGTATTTTGACAGAAATACAGATGGTCATTTAACTCGCCTTGATTTGGCTCCCAGGTGGGGAATTTGGCCTCAATATGGTACGATAACCTTTGGGCAAAGTGTAAAGGAAACGATTGTGGTTTCAGATATCGTTCACCATACGATTCGAGCGATCCAATGGGGTGAAACTATTGGGGGGTGGAAAGCCTTATCTGAAAAACAGATCTTTGATATGGAATATTGGGAGTTGCAACAGGCTAAATTGCACAGAGATGGAATTTCTCCTGAATTACAAGGGAAAGTAGCATTAATAACAGGAGCTGCCAGTGGAATTGGTCTTGCCTGCACGGAAATGTTGTATGAGCAAGGCGCTGCTGTAGTGGGTCTTGATATTAATGATGAAATTACCCAAATATTCAACCAACAAGACATGGTGGGTGTCCATTGTGATATAACGGATGACAGGGCTGTAAAAAAAGCTGTTGAGATGACCGTTCGTTGTTTTGGTGGTCTTGATATTTTAATCCCCAACGCGGGGATTTTTCCTGATAGCCAGAAAATTGAAGACATGGACGAAAAGACCTGGGAAAGGAGCATGGATATAAATTTGTCCTGCCAACAACGATTATTGAAGATGTGCATTCCATATCTCAAGGAGGGTATTGATGCTGCGGTAGTATTTATTTCTTCCAAGAACGTGCCTGCTCCCGGTCCGGGCGCTGCCGCCTATTCTGTGGCCAAAGCCGGACAGACCCAACTGGCCCGAATAGCCGCAATGGAATTGGGGTGTGATGGTGTTCGTGTCAATGTCGTGCACCCCAATGCGGTTTATGATACAGCCCTTTGGACGGCTGAAGTTCTGGAAAGCCGTGCCCGTCAATATGAATGTACAGTGGACGAATATAAAAAAAATAATTGCTTACAAACTGAAGTATCGTCCAAAGACGTGGCCGCGCTGGTTTGCGCCATGGTTGGTCCTGCTTTTGCCAAGACTACGGGTGCGCAGGTTCCTATTGATGGCGGTAATGTTAGAGTGATCTAAAGTGCCTATACCTGGTTAGCCGGTTAACCGGTTAGCCCGTTGTCCGGTATTAAATTACGGGCTAACGGGCATAACGGGCTGACGGGCACAACCTTTTTTAGCTTTAGCTCACTTTAAACTTTAGTATTTTGAAAATATTACCGCTCGTTTGAAATCGATTTGTTTCAAAAAACCAAACTATTACCAATAATACAGAAAGGAGAAGACCTAATGGCTGATATGGATGAATTGAAAGAGGCAAAAAAGTTTTTTGCCGACATCCCTCAGAAGACAGAGGGATTTTTTCTAAAAGGATCAAATTCCCTGGATTGGGGAATGAAAAACAGGCTCGCTCAGATCTTCAACCCGGAGTCGGGTCGCACTGTCATGTTGGCCATAGATCATGGCTATTTTCAGGGACCTACGACCGGTTTAGAACGGATAGATCTCAACATTCTTCCTTTGACCCCA
>JAFDBA010000101.1 GCA_019313505.1 Deltaproteobacteria bacterium | reverse complement strand
TGAATGAGCTGGATGTTGTAATTCAGATGGTCCCCGATATAGTCGATCAGATTCCGATAAGTTGAAAAGGTTTCCTTAGGAGAGACCATTGCGGACACTGCGACTTTCAGGGTGTGTTCTTTATCATTTGCAGATTTGGATTTTTCTATTTTGATGGTGTTGGAGAAATCGACCGGCGTATAACCTACGTCACGGCTGCATCCAGAGACAAGGAGAATGATCACGGCAACCAAGACACCTAAATATAAAAAAATCTCCTTTGCTGCTGTTGATAGCGGTTTCACGATTTATCTCTCTAATAAAGATTATGGGTTTGTTTAAAATATAGAGGAACAAGTCCCATACAAATAATTTTTATATACCACATTGTTCCAGCTATGTCAATATTTCTTTCAATGCCGATGTCCCATTCAGAGAAGTTCAAGTGACAGATAAAATCTGAAACTCCTTCAGTTTGTCCCTCATCTCCTTAATTCGTTTGAACCGAAAATCCATTTATCCCGCGGTTGTCTGTTTGGCTGGCACGGCTTGCACTTTTTCCGTTCCAAACCAGTGCTGGGTTTTTAAACATATTTTTACAAGCATGAGCATCACCGGAACTTCGATCAGCACACCCACCACCGTGGCAAGGGCTGCCCCGGATGACAGGCCGAAGAGCATGGTTGACGTGGCAATGGCCACCTCGAAATGATTGGAAGCGCCGATCATGGCCGCCGGTGCAGCATCCACGTAGCGGAGTTTCAGCATCCGCGCCAGACCATAGCCGAGCCAGAAGATCAGGTTGGTCTGGATGAACAAGGGGATAGCGATCCAGAGAATCGTTAACGGGTTGGCGACAATGACTTCTCCTTTGAAGCTGAACAGCAGCACCAGCGTAATCAATAAAGCAATAATCGTCACGGGTGTTAGGACATTCAGAAACTTTTCTTCGAACCATGCTTTGCCTTTGGCAGCGATGATCCATTTACGTGAAAGATAGCCGGCTAACAGTGGAAGAGCCACGTAGATGGCGATGGACAGCAGCAATGCCTGCCAGGGTACCGGCAGACGTCCCACACCTAATAAAAATCCGCCCAGAACACCGTAAAGCACAAGCATGGTCAGGGAGTTGATGGCCACCATCACCAGTGTCAGACCGTCATTACCTTTTGCAAGATAACCCCAAACCAGCACCATGGCAGTACACGGAGCAATCCCTAAAAGAATGCAACCGGCCAGATAGCTGCGCCAAAGGGGCACCTGGAGCATTTTAACGCCGCCGGACATCACCACAGTTCCGGCGCCGTGGGTTGCAGCCACCGGAAGGTCGAGACCAAACGGCATCCTAACCAGATCCACGGCATCCGGGCCAATAAAGCCGTAGAAAAGTGTCCCTAAAAAAAAGAGGGCTATGGCATACATGGTAAACGGCTTGATGCACCAGTTGACAATCAGGGTCAAAAACACCGGTTTTCCGCTTTTGCCCGCTTTAATGACTTCGCCGAAATCGATTTTGACCATGATGGGATACATCATGAAAAACAGACAGATTGCGATTGGAATGGACACCACCGGCGCTCCCTTGACGTAGATGGCCATACCATCGAGATATTGTGCCATGCCGGGGGCGATTTTACCTAACAGGATGCCGGCAACAATGCACAGCAACACCCATAGGGACAGGAATCGTTCGAAAATACTGGTCATTTTTCGATCATTGTTCAAAATAGCATCGTTGCTCATCAATAGTTTCCTCCTAACAATATTGAAAAATAAAATACCATGTCCTTTGAAATCATTCTCTGTTTTGAGCCTTGCACAACACCTCCGGATTGATTTTTAAAATTTCTTTTAAACGTTTGGCATCCTGCTGGATTTTTGAAGTTTTCGAGAGCGATTTTGAAACCCAGGCAATGGCCTCCCGCACTTCATCCGGTGCGTCATCGCCGGCCAGATGATAATACCGCCAGCGGCCCTCTTGGCGGCCCTCAACAAGGCGGGCATTGGCAAGAATCGACATGTGTTTGGAAACCGTGGATGGTGCCAGTTCCAGAAGTTTAATAATCTGGCATACGCACAGTTCACGGCCCTTTAGTGCCATCAATGTACGAACCCGGTTTTGATCTGACAGAGCCCTTGTGATTGCCATAAAAGTAAACATAAACGCCTCCTCTGATTTGCAATCCGTCATTTCGCCATATGTCGAAATATAGAACAAGCCAATATATTTGTCAAATGCTGTTCTTTTCTTTTATTGCTTTCTACTTTATCTGATTGAATTCTGGTGATGTCCAAAAAAGCCGGTACGGATACTGTCGGGGTACGGAACCCGTCCGGTATTTGAAACGAATTTTGACTTAAGGGCTCACTCAAAAATAACTTCACATTTTGGATGCCGATGCATCCAGAGTGGCTGCGTTATGAAAACTCGAAATATGTTTGATATTCCTTAGATAGTTCCTGAACGAAAACCCCGAACTTTGGTCTTTTAATTCAGGGCTGGAATTATTAACATATTGAAGTTGTTCCTTTTCTCAATTCAACATTTAAAATTAAACATTCAAAATTGTGTCTGAACGGACTTTTCGTTCAGACACTAGATAACCGGAAATAAATGAGGGTTTGCTATCATGAATAAAATATTTTATTGACATCCCGTACCACTTTGTGTGATAGCTGACAATACTTTTAATAACGGTGGTATAACGAAAAAATAGAGAGGAATCTATGGACAGTAAAGAGTTTTCACGCTTTCGCAAAAGGTTGAGCAAGACGCAGAAACAGATGGCCCAGCTGCTGGGAGTATCTATTAAGGCCGTACACAGCTATGAGCAGGGCTGGCGATCCGTACCTGCTCATGTTGAGCGGCAGATGTTTTTTCTGACCTCCAGGATGAGAGGAAACCCCAAAGTAAGTAAGTCGTGCTGGGTAATAAATAAATGTCCTCCTGATAAGAAAAAAAAGTGTCCGGCTTGGGAATTTCAAGCCGGAAAGCTTTGCTGGTTTATTAACGGTACAATTTGTGACGGCGCTGTTTATAAAAATTGGAAAGAAAAGATGAAATTATGCCGTTCTTGCGAGGTCTTGGCTCATCTTATGTGAGTGAGATATTCTTTTTCCACTTGACTATTGATGGCTTCGTAAAAAGTCCAACTTCTGCGTTGCGCTGCATTCCTCGTCACTGCAACGTACTATAACTGCACGGTCGATGCCTTGCATCTCCGGCAAATGCAACAATTGCAGAATTTAGGCACAAGTTAAATAGGACGCAGATTTTCGCAGACCCGCCTGCCATGCGAGGCACAAGCGGGCAGGCGGGTCTGTGTCCAAAAAAGGAAATTCCTATACTATCAAGGTAAAATCATGCAAAATATTATTTCGGATCCGGACCAAGCACGTAAACACGACTCGGGCAAAGAAAGAAAGTTGATCGGCGACAGGGGAGATTACTTTCTTAACAGAATGGAAGGTGAGACAGGCGCAAATATTTCGGCATGTTATCAATGCGAACGCTGCACCAATTCCTGCCCTGTCAGCCATTTTATGGATATTAAACCTCATCAGGTGATCCATTATGTTCAATTGGGATGGCGGGAAGAATTGCTAAAATCATCGACCATCTGGATATGCCTTTCCTGTGAAATGTGTACGACGTATTGCCCTAATGAAGTAGACGTTGCGGAAATCATCAACCATTTACGGAACATGGCTGCACATTCGTCCATAACACCGAAAGAAAAAAGCCTTGCCGTATTTCATCAAACATTTCTGGAAGTGCTTCAAAAGTCCGGCAGAGTGAACGAATTCCGGTTGATGAACGCCTATTATTTAAAGCCGGATATTTTACATGAAAGGATAAAAAACAAAGCTTTAAAAGAAGACCTTCTTTTAGGCATAACTATGTTGCGTAAAGGGAGGCTCAAATTATTCACGCCCAAGTCCAGGGCGATCAAGGAAATTAAAAGAGTCTATAGTCAAACACGTGGAGAGATCGTTTAATGAGATTATCTTTTTACCCAGGATGTTCTTTGGAAGGGATGGCAAACGATTATGCACGATCGATCGATGCGGTCTTCAGGAACCTGGGCATTGATCTGGTTGAAATCGAAGATTGGTCCTGTTGCGGTGCCACGGCAGCCCACAGCCTCAGCCAGACCATGTCGGTACTTCTCCCTGCAAGGAACCTGGCTGCCGCAGAGAAATTGGGGCACGACATCGTCTCTCCTTGTGCCAATTGTTTTAATCGTCTCCGGTTTTCCCAGAACATGATCAAGAAAAAAGTGTTTGACATTCCATGGCCTGTTACCGGCGATATCCGTGTTCATGATATGACAAGGTTTCTGGCTGAACCGGCCAGGATAAAATCGATAAAAGAACGTATCTTGAGACCGTTAAACGGACTTAGAGTAGTTTGCTATTATGGGTGCCAGATGGTTCGCCCTCCAAAAATCACCGGTTACACGGATTATGAGAATCCCCAAACCATGGATCGCATCGCAGCAACAGCGGGCGCCCAGGTGATAGACTGGTCTTATAAGGCAACATGTTGCGGCGCAAGCGTCGGTATAGCCCGAAAGGAAATAGGAGAATCTCTTACAAGAAGGATTTTGCAGAAAGCACAGCAGGCGGGTGCGGAAGCCATTGTGGTTTCATGCCCTTTGTGCCAGTCGAATCTCGATATGATCCAGAAAGATCGGTCTAAGCGACACACGCCGGTGTTTTATTTCACGGAATTACTCCGTTTGAGTTTCGCAGAGCATGTAGATCCAAAATGGTTTAAAATGCATTTTACGGATCCTGTTCCACTTTTAAGGGCAAAAGGGTTATTGTCGTAATTATGGGATCTTATCTTAGCAATCCGGTTGGGAAAGTTATCGTTGTGGGTGGAGGGATCGGCGGTATCCAGTGCGCACTGGATCTGGCGGATACAGGTTTTTATGTCTATCTTATTGAAAAATCACATACTCTGGGTGGGACAATGGCACGTCTGGACAAGACCTTTCCCACTAATGATTGTTCAACCTGTATGTTTTCTCCTAAATTGGTACAGGTGGCCGGCCATGCAAATATCGAGATTCTACCTTTAAGCCGTATCTTAGAGCTAAATGGAGGTCCCGGGCGATTTACAGCAAGGGTTGAAAAACAGCCCAGATATATCGATGAAGAAAAATGTATCACATGCGGCAAATGTGCTGAAAAATGTCCTAAAAAAATACCAGATCCGTTCAACGGGGAGTTGGGAACCCGTAAGGCCGCTTTTCTCACATTTCCACAAGCTGTCCCTTTAAAATATGCACTGGATGCAGAAAATTGCCTTTATTTAACCAAAGGAAAATGCGGGGTCTGCGAAAAGATCTGTCCTGCCGAAGCCGTTGAATTCGACCAAAAACCTGAGATTTTACAAATCGACGCCGGTGCTGTAATCATTTCGACCGGTTTTGAACTGGCTTTGACGGCCCAAGAAGGAGAATTCGGTTACGGGAGATATCGGAACGTTGTAACGTCCTTGCAATATGAACGGATGCTGTCGGCAACAGGACCCTATGGCGGCCATCTCAGGAGGCCGTCAGATGAGGAGGTTCCGCGGAAAGTCGCCTGGATTCAATGTGTCATGTCACGTGACCCGGCCCGAAACAGACCTTTTTGTTCCTCTGTCTGCTGTATGCACGCCGCAAAGCAGGCAGTATTAACACGCAGCCATGAACCGGATACCGAGACGACTATTTATTTCATGGATATCCGCGCCCACGGCAAAGGATTTGACGACTACATTGACCGCGCCCGCTTCCAGCACGGCGTGAAATACAGACGATCCATGATTTCCCAGGTTTACCTGAATCCTGAAAATGAAAATCTAATCATAGAGACATTTGATCATCATTTAAATCGGAAAAAGGAAGAAGAGTACGACCTGATTGTTTTATCGAGCGGTTTCAAACCATCGGGCGACTTTATCGATCTTGCAAAACAGTTGGGGCTTGTAGTGAACTCTTACGGGTTTTTGGCTACCGAATTTGATGAACCTGTAGCCACTTCCCGGCCCGGCGTCTTTGTGTGCGGCGGCATTGAAGCTCCCAAAGACATTCCCGAAACGGTAATACAGGCCGGTGCGGCCGCAGCCGAGGCTTCCATATTACTCAGTGCTGCAAGAAATACTGAAATTGTATTTGATGAAATTCCTGATGAAAAGCCCATAGAAACAACACCCCGCGTGGGGGTGCTGGTTTGCCATTGCGGAACCAATATCGCAGGTGTTGTCGATATACAGAAAGTACTCGATTACGTAAAAACCCTTCCCCATGTGATTTTTGCCACCGATTTTATGTTCACTTGCTCCACAGAAACCCAGCAGACCATTGTCAAACTGATTAAAGAACAGCGTCTTAACCGGGTGGTAGTGGCGGCATGTTCTCCCAGGACTCATGAACCTCTGTTTCAGGATACACTGAGAGAAGCGGGTTTGAACCCTTATTTGTTCGAGCTGGCAAGTATCAGGGATCAATGTTCCTGGGTCCATGGAAATGATCCTGAAAAAGCCACCGAAAAATCGAAAGAGCTTATTCGAGCAAGTGTGTCACGGGCGGTGCAACTGGAACCGCTTTATGAAAGTTCTTACCGGGTAGTAAACAAAGGGCTGGTCATCGGGGGTGGTGTGGCAGGCATGACCGCAGCTTTAACAATTGCAGACCAGGGATTTCACGTGCACCTTGTGGAAAAAAGCGATCAGCTGGGTGGTTTTGCCAGGAATCTGAAATTTACACTGGAAGGAAACTCTCCCGCAAGCTTGATCCGTTATCTATCAGAAAGGGTCACCCATCATCCAAAGATTTCTGTTTATTTAAAAAGCAGACTCATATCTCATGCCGGGCATTTGGGAGCATTTAATGGAACAGTTGAAAAACAAGGTGAATCAATAAAAATTCAGTATGGGGCGGTAATTGCTGCCACCGGCGGCCAGCCGTATAAGCCGACCGAATATCTTTACGCACAGGATGAACGAATCCTTACTCAGGTCGAGTTTGCAAAACGCCTTATGGAAGATCCGTCCTGGACAGGCCGTCTAAAAAGGATTGTGATGATTCAGTGCGTTGGATCACGGGAGCCTGACTTTCCCTATTGCAGCAGAGTATGTTGCTCTGCGGCCGTAAAAAACAGTATCAAGTTGAAAGAGATGAATCCCGGTGCTCAGATCGTTGTTTTGTATCGGGATGTAAGAACCTTTGGATTCAAAGAACTTTATTACTTAAAAACAAGACAAAAAGGTGTGCTCTTTTTCAGGTATATTCCCGAAGATAAGCCGGAAGTTTATGATGAAAACGGCAAATTGATCGTCGATTTTACAGATCGAAGCTCACATCAAAACTTTCGCGTTGAGCCCGACCTGGTGGTATTAAGTTCCGGGATTCGACCTGATGATGGCGCAAAACAGATAGCCCGTCTACTCAAACTTCCTACTACTGATGAGGGTTTTTTTCTGGAAGCCCATGTAAAATTAAAACCGGTTGAATTCGCCACTTCCGGTGTTTTCCTGGCAGGGTTAGCCCATAGCCCCAGGTTTATTGAAGAAACCGTAACAATGGCCAAAAGTGCCGGGCAACAGGCCATGGCTCCGTTTATTAATGAAGAGGGTGTATCCCAGATTCCGCCGTCGGCATGTATGGGATGCGGAATCTGTGCTTCAGAATGTCCTGCAAAGGCAATTTCATTAAAGCACTGCACCGATGATCAGGTTTTTGCTAAAATCGATGCTCTGCTTGAATGATCCTTTGAAATTGAAAATCGAAACTAAAAATTAAATAGGGGGAGACAAAATGTTAAAAGATATAAATTCAACCATAGGATCTACACCGCTTGTGCGTCTAAATAACATTACCGATGGGCTCGGAGCCGAAATATTTGCTAAAGCCGAGTTTTTCAATCCTTTAGGAAGTGTAAAGGACAGGATAGGTATTGCAATGATTGAAGCGGCTGAAACGAAAGGACTCATAAACACCGCAACCACTATTGTGGAGCCCACCAGCGGGAACACCGGGCTTGCCTTGGCTTTTGTTTGCGCTGTAAAAAATTATAAACTTGTTTTAACCATGCCGGATACAATGAGCATGGAAAGAAGAACACTTTTAAAACACTTGGGCGCTAAGCTCGTGTTAACGCCAGGAGTTGACGGGATG
>JAFDBA010000100.1 GCA_019313505.1 Deltaproteobacteria bacterium | reverse complement strand
AATTTAACAAAAGCGTCAGTATTTTTAACAGAATTTTTTGTAACGCTTTGGACGCTTTGATCAACTATGGCGCATGAAAACAAAACAACTATTAAAGCAGCGCATAGTAAAACTTTTATAAAAGAAGGAGCAGAAAACTTTTTAGTCATGATTATACTTCCGGATACAGGGGAAAATTTATTGTTAAAAAAGCAAAAGCCTTCAGTATGTTCGGTCTTACTCGTGAGGCATACTGAAGGCTTGTTTTCTTTTGCTTCAAAATACATTGTCGAGCTTAATATCCAAAGCCCGTCGATCCATTCCTTAAATGTTATTTTTTAGCATAAAGACCACGCAACTTTGCTTGAATTTTGCCTTGCTTTGAAAGTTTATATAGCGCATTACTAAGCTGTTTTGAATTAAGGTCGGTTTTTTCTTTAAGCTGGGCGATGGTAATTCCTTTGCGGGTTTTTTTGACGGCATTTAATATGGTGTCGATAACCGTTTGCGGTTTAGCCGGAGTTTTTTTTGTAGTTACTTTCTTCTTTGCCCCAGTCTTTTTGGGAGCCGGAGTTTTTTTTGCAGTTACTTTCTTCTTTGCCCCAGTCTTTTTGGGAGCCGGAGTCTTTTTTGCAGCTACTTTTTTCTTTGCCCCGGTCTTTTTGGGAGCAGCCGCTTTCTTTGGCTGAAGCTTATTAACCTGGTTAGTGATTTTTTCAACTTGTTTGGAAAGGGAAGTAAGTGACTTGCTTATTGTCTTCAATTGATCTTTTAATTTCTTCATTTAGTTTTCCTCCTTGATCAACATTTTTTTAGCACAATTAAGATTCTTTTTTAATTTACTACACATCTTTTTTTCAAAAGTCAACTAAATATGCAAAACATATAAAAAGGTTGTACAACTGTTGACAACGCTTTAACCTTATGAAAGATAGATTTGTTTAATAACGTATTATTAAAAAAATCTATCTTTTACTTTATCTTGCATGTCATAAATGAAAAAGAATTCTCACATTCCCTATAAAAAAGCACTGAATCCTTCCCAACTGGAAGCCGTGAATTTCAAAGAAGGGTCGCTTCTTGTAATCGCAGGGGCTGGAAGCGGAAAGACCAGAACTTTAACCTACCGGGTTGCACGTCTGGTAGAAGAAGGGATATCACCGGGCTCCATTCTTCTATTGACATTTACTCGCAAAGCATCCCAGGAGATGCTGAAGAGAGCCGCAGCGTTGCTTGACAACAGGTGTGAAAGGGTTTCCGGGGGAACTTTTCATTCTTTTTCCCATGCTGTTCTGCGAAGATATGCTTCCAAAATAGGATTCGACCATGACTTTTCCATTATAGACCGTACGGATGCCGAACAGTTCATCAGTATGCTGAGAAAAGAAATGGGAGCATTTTCAAGGGACCGTTCCTTTCCAAGAAAACAGACCCTGGCCAATATTTTCAGCCGGTCTGTCAACAAAGTTCTATCTGTTGAAGATGTGGTTTTAAATGATTATCCCCATTTTACTTTGCATATAGAAGCAATAGTTGCGCTTTCCAATGCTTACCGAAAACAAAAAGCCGAGAATAATTTTTTTGATTATGATGACCTTCTAATATATTTAGAGATGCTTTTAAAAAATCACTCTGACGTTCGTGACGAAATCTGTTCAACATACCACTATGTAATGGTTGATGAATACCAGGATACCAATAAGATTCAGGCTGAAATCATATATCTTCTTGCCGGTAACAAGAAAAATGTCATGGTTGTTGGTGATGATTCACAAAGTATATATGCTTTCAGGGGCGCAAATTTTGAAAATATAATGAAGTTTCCTGAAGTATTTTCCGGAACCCGGATAATCAGGCTTGAAGAAAACTATAGAAGTGTTCAACCCATATTAAAGCTTACCAACGTCATTATTGAACGGGCAGAAAAAAAATACTCAAAGACTCTTTTTACTCGAAAATCCGGAGGATCTTTACCGTTACTTGTGAAGAGCAGGAGTGAAAACATCCAATCGCGATTTGTGGTTAAAAAGATTCGGGAGATTAATCGCAAAGGCATTCCTTTGAACCAGATCGCAGTACTTTTTAGAGCAAGTTTTCATTCCTTTGATCTTGAAATTGAACTGAGCAGAGAAGGAATTCCTTTTATCAAGGTGGGTGGTTTTAAATTTATGGAATCCGCACATATTAAGGATGTCCTGGCCCATCTCAGAGTTATTTCCAATCCCCTTGACAGGATAAGTTGGTATAGAATACTTCTCCTTTTAGATAATATCGGTCCAAAAACCGCTATTGATATTTATGAAACAATCCTGGCTGAAAAAGCCGGATATACAGGGATTCTTGCAATCCAACCTAAATCCAGACGATCAAAGGGTATGGTTAGATTAAAAGATCTCTTTTCAACCATTGATTCAAAACCCATGTCCGTTTCCCAATTAGGTGAAGCTATTGTCAATTATTATGTGCCCACGTTAAAAGAAAAATATGATGATCATCCGAAACGGACCAGAGATCTTGAGCATCTTGTAACCATAATGGAACGGTACGGAAATCTTAAACCCTTTTTGAGCGATATGGCCCTTGAACCGCCAAATACAAAGTTTAATGACTCTTTTTTAACTGACGATCAGAGTGAGGACCGTCTCATTCTTTCAACAATACACTCAGCCAAAGGTCTTGAATGGCATACCGTCTTTATCATATGGGCTCTTGAGGGACGATTTCCTTCCATACATGCTTTGCACAGGAAAAAGGAGTTTGAGGAAGAACTGAGGCTTATATACGTTGCTTCGACACGTGCTAAAGAAAATCTGTTTTATACATATCCGGTTCACGTTTATGATAAAGCCTCGGGAATGATCTTGAACCGCCCATCCAGTTTCATCGATAACATACCTGAAGATATACTTGCAGAATATTCGGCGGGTATGTGAGTAACGTTTCAATTTATCACCAGTAGGATCCATATTTAAGATTGATTTGCACAATGCGCCATGATATGTGCCCGTACATTGGAAATATTGGCTGGCCTGAATCGACCGATTGTTGCTGATTTGCTATAACATACTAAAATTATTTTGAAATAATAATGCCTAACGAATATTACGTCCTGATTGTCGGTTACATTTTTGGGTTTTACATGGCCTGGAACATCGGCGCCAATGATGTCGCCAATTCCATGGCTTCCTCTGTGGGCGCCAAGGCAATAACCATTCGCCAGGCAGTTTTTCTTGCAGGGATATTAAATATAGTGGGTGCCGTGTTTATCGGTTCCCATGTTACCAATACTATTCGCAAAGGAATTGTCTCGACAGAAGTCCTAACCGATCCGCACCTGGCCCTTATCGGTGCGCTTTCAGCCCTTCTTGCTGCCGCCCTTTGGGTTAGTTTTGCTACATGGAAATCATTGCCGGTTTCCACAACCCATTCCATTGTGGGTGCTATGATAGGCTTTGGTATTATGGCCGGCGGCTTCACAGTCATCAATTGGGGCAAACTCGCTGCTGTTGTAATAAGCTGGGTTATTTCTCCTGTGTTTAGTATTGTCATCTCTTTTTTGATGTTCAAAATTATCGTAAAATTAATTCTTTCTAAAGAAGATTCTTTTGTCCACGCTTTGAAGTTGTCGCCGGTTTTTATTGGTGCAACTTTTTTTGTAGTTATATTGTCATTTCTGTTCAAAACTCCTTTGGGGAAAAAACTGGTCGTTGGTCCCTATTCTGCCTTGCTGGTCTCATTCAATCTGGCAATTTTGTTTGGATTTGTTGGAAAGAAGGCTTTAGGATGGTTGATTAAAGGACGGGAAGGCGGAGCAGAGGCGATCTTCCGGCGCATCCAGGTAGGAACAGCCTGCTATGTTGCCCTGGCACAAGGAGCAAACGACGTGGCCAATGCAATCGGTCCCCTTGCCGTGATTTATTTTTTGGTAAAGACAGGAAGTGTCGGCGCTACGGTACCGGTGCCTGTTTTTCTCCTGCTGTTCGGCGGTATCGGAATTGCCTGTGGAATCGGAATGGCGGGGCACCGTGTCATGGAAACCATGGGTAAAAAAATTACCACGCTCAGCAATACACGAGGTTTTTGTGTTGAATTTGCTGCGGCAACAACTGTTCTTGTGGCCTCAAAAATGGGTCTGCCGGTTTCCACAACCCATGCTGCGGTGGGCGGTGTCCTGGGTGTTGGCCTTGCGCGTGGAATCGAAGCGGTCAACTTTGGTATTATTTATAAAATTATGTTATACTGGGTTTTGACCGTGCCTGCTGCTGCCGTTACCAGTATGGTCATATTTAAAATATTGCAATTCTTTTTATAAAAGGAGATGGCTATGCGCATACCATTTTTTGAAATGTTTATGACTTCACCATTTGAAGGTCTTCAGGAACACGCGGAAAAAGTCAAGGAATGCGCCTGGTCTTTTCAGCAGGCCATGGAGTGCTATTTTGCTGCCAAATGTAAAACATTTGAAGAATTCAGACAAGAAGTTATTCAGATTGAAAGTGAAGCAGATACCATCAAACGCCGCATCCGTGGGCATATTCCAAAAGAAACCATGATGCCCATATCTAATTTTCTGCTGTTCAGGTATTTAAGAGAACAGGATGATGTTCTTGATGCCATGGAAGATACACTCGACTGGATTTCCTATAGAAGCACAACAAAAATTCCTCCGGAGCTTGAAAAGGACTTTACTCTGCTGGTCGATGCAGTCATTGATCCCATTGAGCAGTTGACCACGCTGGTTGCTGAAGCAAGAGAGTACTTTGGAAATTATTCCGAAAACCAACGGGTGATTGTCAAAGATATAATCCACAGTCTCCATGAGCAGGAAAATGTAGCCGATAAATTTGAAGACGTTATTAAGAAAAAGGTCTTTAACATGGAGGACGATGCTGTTACCATATTTCATTTGGTCAGGCTGGCTGAAACAATAGGCTTCATCGCAGATCATGCTCAAAATGCCGGTGATATGATGAGAGCAATGATTTCCAGATAGCATAGTAAAACGCTTAATTTCTTAGTTGTAAATTTAGTCACTTCAAACTTTAGCCCATTTTAGTTACTTTCCCGGCTTGTCCGGGTTAGGAGGTAACCATTTGGATTCTCCCCTTGTCTGGGCAGAGGTTGACCTTGAAGCCATAGCTCACAACGTGCGTGAACTACGGCGAATTACAGATCCCATGGCCGATCTGATGGTCGTGGTAAAAGCCAATGCTTATGGTCACGGGGTGATTGAGGTAACCCGGAAGGCCCTGGAGAACGGCGCCGATTCCATGGGTGTGGCCAGAATAGAAGAAGGAATTGAACTTAGAAAAGCAGGGTTTAAGGAATCGGTTCTGATTTTTGGGTACACATTGCCGGCGCTTGCCCACAAGTTGATAGAGTTTGATCTGACCCAAACCATATGGTCTTATAACACCGCTAAAGCACTCTCCGATATTGCTGTTTCATCCAACAAAAAGATCAAGGTTCACCTTAAAGTCGATACCGGAATGGGGCGGCTCGGCCTGTTGCCTGACTGTAGCCGACCACCTGCAACAGAGCAAAAATCAACAGTTAACGCTATTCGCGAAGTCGAGTCAATCGAGTCACTTGTCGGCCTTGAACTGGAAGGCATATATACTCACTTCGCCACCGCAGACAGCTCTGATAAGACATATGCCGGAAAACAGCTTGAAATATTTCTTGACTTTTTAAATGAGCTGCGCCGTGCAGGCATTAATCCCCCTTTGTGCCACGCCGCCAATAGCGCAGCCATTATAGACATGCCCGAAACCCACCTCGATATGGTGCGAGCCGGCATTGCGATTTATGGTCTCTATCCATCGGATGAAGTGAATAAACACCGAATTACGCTGAAACCGGCCATGACTTTAAAATCAAAAATTGTTCATTTAAAAAAAGTTTCCCCCGGTTTCAAAGTCAGTTACGGCAGCATATATCAAACTCCAAAATCCACAACCATTGCTTCAATTCCCGTCGGATATGCGGACGGATTTAATCGTCTGCTTTCTTCCCGTGGACATATGCTGGTCCGTGGGCGCAGGGCACCAATTGTCGGACGAGTCTGTATGGACCAGACCATGCTGGATGTGGGACATATTCCTGATGTGGATTTGGAAGATGAGGTGGTAATTTTCGGCAGACAGGGAGATGGATTCATAACCGTGGATGAGATTGCCGCGAGCCTGAACACCATCAATTATGAAATCGTCTCTGCCTTAACAGCCCG
This sequence comes from Deltaproteobacteria bacterium, assembly GCA_019313505.1. Lineage (GTDB taxonomy): Bacteria > Desulfobacterota > Desulfobacteria > Desulfobacterales > UBA11574 > S5133MH16. The sequence goes on along the minus strand of JAFDBA010000100.1, from coordinate 1,605 downwards.
CATACCTATAATTTACCCTAAACTTTCATAAATCGAGGATTTCGAAATCCAGACGCCAGGGGTTATGGTCGGGGCACCCCATTAGCGCTAAGTTAATTTTGCGCCGGATGGATTGTGGAAGTGCTGGAAAAGATGAACGTCGAACATCGAACGTTCAACATCGAATGATGAATGATTACGAAATGTAGCGCAACGCAGAAGTTGGACTTTTTACGAAACCGTCAATTTTCATGGATATGTTTAACAAGATGACCAAGTTCGGGAAAAATAAGGGCCTTGCAAGCTAATTTGCAGGCTTTAAGGCTCCCCGGCATGCAAAACACAATGACTCCTCCAATGACACCGGCAGTGGCACGGGATAAAAGAGCGGCGGAATCTATCTGTTCAAAACTGAGCTGTGCAAAAAGAGGCCCAAATGCCGTGAGTTCCTTTTTAAAGAATGGACGGACCGCTTCAATGGTAACATCTTTGTTGCTAATGCCGGTGCCGCCGGTTACCAGGATGACCTGAGCACCATAATCGCTGATGGTTTCATGAACCGTTTCGGTTATTGTTCCGGCTTCGTCCGGAACAACCTGATGGAATACAAGATTGTGACCTTCCTTTTTAACCCGTTTGCTGATCCACTGGCCGCTTTTATCCTCTTTCATTGAACGTGTGCTTGATACGGTAATAATACCAACATTAACCTTGTTTGGAGCGTTTGCTTTGTGTTTTTTAAAACCCATTTTATCTCCATATCGGCATTTTCAAGACTCGTTTTTGATGAACTTTTCAAGAGTCTTGTACGAGACCGTTATTTTCTCTCGATTACAACCTTATCCTCCCCGTCATGTTCTTTTAATAATACATTTACGGTTTCAGATCGCCTTGTTTCAACAAGTTCCCCCACATAGTTAGCCTGGATTGGAAGCTCTCGGTGGCCACGATCCACCAGTACGACAAGTTCTATACGGTCCGGCCTTCCGAAATCTATCAATGCATCCATGGCGGCCCGTGTTGTCCGGCCGGTAAACAGAACATCATCGACTAAAATAATCTGTTTTCCGTCAACCGAGAAGGATATGTTCGTGGTTTTCACAACCGGATTGGGACTGATCCGGGTCCAGTCATCCCGATACAGCGTAATGTCCATTTCTCCGGTCGGTATTTCAATCCCTTCAATCTCATTAATCCTGGATTGGATACGTTTTGCCAGATATACTCCACGAGTCTGAATGCCGATAAGAGTTAAGTTTTCGACACCCCTGTGCACTTCAAGGATTTCATGGGTAAGTCTTTGCAGTTTACGATTTATGTCCGCTGAATCTAAAATTATGTTATCTTTTTTCATTGTCTCACCCCGATATAATTGTCAAAATTTATTTTCTATATCACGCATTAGGTTAAGATCAAGATTAATATGATATTTCTTTGACACAGATACCGTGAATCTTTTGAAATTGCCTTGATTTTGCCCGATATTTTTCCTATTGTAAAAGATATAATCAACTTTGATGGCGTCGTAAAAAGTCCCATCTACTGCGTTGTAGTATTTTTTCAGACACTCGGCATACTACATGTATGGCCTCGTTCCTGAAAAAATACTACGCCTTGTATATGAAC
>JAFDBA010000099.1 GCA_019313505.1 Deltaproteobacteria bacterium | reverse complement strand
GCTTCTGAATCAGAATCGAATAATTTCACAATCTCCGGATATTTATCCAATCCTTCCTCTTGCAAATACTTATTCCATACCATTTCTTTAATCATGCTTTTTGTTTCTCCGCATCCATTTTTTTATGAGACTCGATAACAAGGCAAAGCCTGGTCCTCTGGGCCAGGATTCTTTACTCCATGCAATTACCTGTTTAAATGACGTGGTCCTGAGGCGGCTTTAATTTTGTGGGGCTGCGTTTCTAATAATCAACAATGCAAGAGAAGTTATATACTACCCAGTCGTCTTCCTATTTCCTTTACTCTCTTTACAATCTTATTATCTGTCTCAAATTTTTGAAACATGTCAGGGGTAACCTCATTAAAATTATCAAATTCCTCAGGAGACATCCAACGTGCCGGACCACCATATTTACAGGTGGTTCCAAATCCGCATGTAAAACACGGGGGGGTCATGGTATTGTAGAAGAGTTTATCCACTATTTCAAAATTAAAATAACTACTTAGATGATAGCTGATTTCATCGCACACAATTTCCGCTTCGTTACCTCCGACAGCTACCGAGACAGCCGGCTTTCCCATGGTCTGAGGTTTTTTATGGCGCAAAGGGAAAAATCGTTCAAGAAAATTATGGGTAAACCCATTTGCTTTTCTAAAATATACGACCGCTCCAACAACAATAGCATCAGATTCCACGATTTCATCATACAAGGGAAACATATCGTCTTCCATGACACACCGATTGTTTTTGGCACACTTGACACATCCCACACAAGGCTTGATATTCATTTGTGCCAGATCATATATCCGGTAATCCTTTCCGGATTCTTTTAACATCATATCAATTATCCTTCGCAGATTACTATCGGGTTTTGGACTTCCATTAAATCCTAAAATCATTATATACCCCCTTTTTTTGTTTTTTATCTTTGTTTTGACAATCAAAATTTTCTGATTGGCGTTGTCGTACCCGCATTATTATATTAATATCATACAAAATTTCTTTCGTAAATCGCAAAAATTATACCCTTCCATTTTTCGTCTTCTAAACTGTCTTTGGCTTTTCTTTTCTTTGTATTACCCAAAAATTGTGTAATAATTTACATAGAATTTATAGAATTTACCCCACAATTCCACATAATTTTCGATTAATTAGGATAGCTGTCTTTACAATACTATAGCTATAACTATCTGATAATTCATAATATTCGCTTTAAATCACCGCAACCAATTGATTTTGCATGATGTTTGCATAATAAAGGCAGAGAAAGCCTTAGGGAAAATTGTGCCGATCATTTCGGCTGATTTCCAGCCTCACTCACAATCACGATATAGAGAATTAATCAAATTATATATTTATGTATCTGTCTCATTATAAATTGGTTAAAAAGCCCTTTCAGTTAACCACAGACCCAGGATTTCTTTGGCTCGGCGATAAGCACAAGGAAGCCTTGGCAACTCTAAAGTATGGTATCGTAGACCAGAAGGGCTTTTTGCTTGTTACCGGAGACGTAGGTACGGGTAAAACAACATTGATTAATGCATTATTAGAAAATATCGAAAATGATACGTTTGTTGCATTTATAACAAATCCTGCCTTAGATCTCATTGATTTCTTTAATTTTATTGCGATATCATTCAATATTCCCAAAAAATTTGACAACAAAGTAGATTTTATTGTTTATTTCAGCCGGTTTTTAAAGGAAGTATATTCGGAAAATAAAAATGTTCTTCTCATAATTGATGAAGCGCATAATTTGTCAAAAGACCTTCTTGAGAATATTCGACTTTTATCAAATATAGAACTCCCGGAGCAAAAATTAATTAACATATTTTTTATTGGGCAAAACGAAATAAATCAAACCCTGGCCTCACAAGAATGTCGTGCTCTTCGGCAAAGAATTATGCTGAACTACCAAATTAAACCATTGTCAGAAATTGAAACGTTTGAATACATTAAACACCGATTGAAAGTCGCCGGGACTGAGAAAAAGCTCTTCAATCGAAAGGCGATCCAGGAAGTATATCGTTTTTCTGATGGGTATCCTCGCCTTATAAACAAAATTTGTGATCATGCCCTCTTAACAGGTTATGTCCGAAATTTGAAAAAGATTACCTCCACCATCATTAAAGAATGCTCTGAAGAACTCCGTCTTCCCAATGAAACCAATAAAAACATAGCTTCAAATTTTTCTGACCAGCCTTACAATGAACATCCGCCCCATTTTGTGACCTATCCTCTCACCTCTACCCAAAAAGCAGAACGTACCAAAAAGAAAATGAATTTAGAGGAAGAAACCAAGGTAAATACCATCCAAAATTATAGAGAACCTATTGTTACGCGCATTCGAAAAAAACTATTTCTCTGGGCCTCTGCCGCTACGAACACACAAAATAAAAAGTTCTTCTGGGGCTCTGCCGTGACTTTGGCCGTCATCGTCATGATCCTTGGTGGTTTATTCAATAAAGGAATATCTTCAAAAGAAAATTTGCAGAAATCGGATCCCCCCGTACTCACCGATCCAGTATCATATTCGAAAGAAAAAGGCCGTCATTTTACCTCACCAACATCTATAGAAATGAGATCTACGCCCAAACCCAATCATTCCATAAACGTACCGACCACCGCCAAATCCAAGACACAGAAACCCTTTACCTTAGAATTGGCTAAAGAGGCGCTAATCAACAAAAATTACAGCCGATCCGTGGAATTGTTTGAAGATATCATAGCACAAAACCCGGTAAATCCGCCAGAAGTCAACATGTATTATTCACAGGCTCTGCTAGGGCAGGCAGGCAGTCTCTTGGGGAAAAACCCCGGTAAAGGGGTAACATTGCTCCGCAAAGCAGTTAAGGCTGATCCTCAAAATGCCGGGGCATACTTTGATTTGGGAAGACTATATACCAGATCGAAAGATTACTACAAGGCCATCAAAGCATACCAGAAAGCCGCAGACCTTAACTACCGTTCTGCTGACACCTTTTTTAACCTCGGCTTTATTTATGCGACAAAGAAGGATTATATGAATGCCGAAAAAATGTTCCTTCTCGTGTCTGAGTCAAGACCAAACTATCTCGACAAAGCCCTTTTCAACCTTGCTGTGGTCCAACAAAAACAAGGAAAAAGGAACCAGTGCATTGACAACCTTGAAAAGTCTCTGATTATCAATCCCAAAAATCAAAGGGCTCGAAAATATCTAAACAGGTTTAAAAATAACTCGGGAGATGCACAGTAATGTTTACGGTATGGCGGAAAATAGCCCGGGGTCTAGTAATTCTATCCTTGCTTTGTGTGTTAAACGGTTGTGGTTTTCAAAAAACGCATTCCAGAACAACACTGCAAGAACTTCCTGTCCCGGTGGAGATCAAGCCTGAAACAGATACTGTAGTAAAAAAGACTCCCTCAGAAGTTAAGCCCCCATCACCGACATCAGAACCCGGCTTCTATATACACATGGTTCGTTGGCCATGGGAAACACTTTCCACTATCTCGCAATGGTACACGGACTCCTGGAAAAATTGGAAGATCCTATCTAAAGCAAATCCCTCTCTTCATCCAAACCGAATCGAAATCGGCGATAATATCTTTATCCCTGAAGCTCTAATGAAATCTCGCAAACCAATGCCGATTTCCTTCCTGTCCTCATCAGTCCGCAAAAAAAGTGTTCAATCCTTTCCATCCAAAAAATCATCGATAGAATCCGACACAGTGGGCCTGTTTGGGCCTATGGACACCGATCAGCCATCAATAGAATCCCATAGAGTCGAATTATTTGGACCAATAGAAAATAATCGGGTCTCTAAAAATTCCGATACAATAGAGCTATTTAAACCCATAGAATAGAGCAATGTGTTTAGTTTTGGATTTAAGCCTAAGAACCTTTATCTTTTACAAATTCACAACTTCACCATCATCCACAAGTCTCACGTTTGGCAAGTAAATCTTTGAACTTGTCCGGATATGGGGAAATAAGTCAAAGCGGTAGGAATGCCGGTTTTATCCCGGCGCTTTCGGTCTGAAAATGCAAGTTGTCAAACATGGATATATATTGTATAATTTTGTAACTGGAGGCATAAATAAGTTAAAAGGTCGTAACAACGTGAAAATATTCGACGGAATAACTTATAATCTACGGGGATTCTGGCTGGGGATCAAAACGCCGAAACTCCTGCTGCTGGGACTTATCAGGCTTGCGGCGATTATTATCATCACGATCATTTTGGCAAGCTTGATCCTTGTATATCATCAGGAGATATTAAACCTTATATGGACAAGACCGGAAAGCCGGTGGCTTTTATGGCTATGGCACCTTCTTTCCTGGGTGCTTTCTCTTTTTCTCGTGGTGCTGTCATCGCTTTTTTCCTACCTTATTTCTCAGATCCTTTTTTGTGTGATCATTATGGACACCATGTCTCGGATTACCGAGCGCTTGGCATCCGGGCAGGAAAAGGAGCCGCAAAAAATGCCTTTCTTTAGCCGGTTTTTTTACTTAGTCAAACAGGAGGTCCCCCGAACCATAGTGCCGGTTCTTTTGAGTCTATTTATCATGGTGATTGGCTGGCTAACACCGTTAGGTCCTCTTTTAACAATTGTTTCTTTGTTAATTACCGTAATTTTTCTCGCCTGGGATAATACGGATCTTGTTCCAGCCAGGAGACTTTATCCCTTTAAGACACGGTTCAAGATTTTCTATAAAAACCTGCCGCTTCACTTGGGGTTCGGTCTTTTGTTTCTGATTCCAATCGTGAGCATTTTTTTTCTCTCTTTCTCACCTGTAGGCGCCACGCTCTATTATATTAAAGAGCATGATTAAGTTTGTATTGATTGATTTAGTTCCAAAAGGATCAAACTGCTTGATTAATCTTCGACCTTTAATTCGTTATACGCATTGGGTTTCGTTTGGAGGAAATTTGTGGAGGACAAAATAACAGACAAACAATTAACCCGTCGTCGATTCTTAAAAGATCTCACTCTTACATGTACCTATAGCACTTTTGGCGTGCATGCGCTTGCTGCACGCCGTGAAACAACGCCGGTTAACAATGCTTGAATGGAAATGGACCCCTGTTTTTTGTGTGTTATCCTTCATCCTGCTGGCAGCGGGCTGCGGGGGCAAATCTGCTGTGCCACGCGCTTCGCACCCTAAAATGCCGGAAACAGGGTTAGCCATGATGGGCTATTCCATTCAAATAGGCGCCTTTTCAAATCCGGACAACGCGATCCGGCTCACCAGGATTTTAGAAGATAATGGGTTGAGCGCCTATTATTTTGTTCACAGAACAGGGACCTATAAGGTTCGTTTCGGTGATTTTCCCTCAAAAGAGGCGGCCCGCAGAAAGGCTGAAACTGTCCGTGCCGCGGGAATCATCGATGAGTATTATCTGGTAAGTCCTCATGATTATGGGGCGGTAAAGCAGAGAAAATACGGCAGCAGTTATCTAAGAAACGAAATTGTGGAAACCGCCAGACGATTTATCGGTCTTCCGTATCAATGGGGAGGTTCCTCACCGGATGATGGTTTTGATTGCAGCGGACTTACCATGGCGGTGTACCGGATTAACGGCCTGAATCTTCCGCGTATGTCAACAGAACAATACAGGGTCGGCATTCCCATTAAGAAAGGTCAACTCAAAAGCGGGGATCTGGTTTTCTTTGCCACCTCCAGAGGGAAAAGAGTTTCTCATGTAGGCATATATACCGGTGACAATAAATTTATACATGCACCGGGAAAAGGCCGGAGAATATGTGCCGACTCGCTTTCAAAGAAGTATTTCAAGACCCGGTATGCCGGCGCAAGAACTTATTTGCGGTAAAAAAGAAAGACCTTTGAAAAATGTTCATCTTTGCCTGCCCAGTTAAATCCGTATTTTATATTTAACCGGGGTTCAAGTTCAAGGGCAATTCTACAGGATAGCAGAATTGGACAGCTGTCAAGTTGCCCAAAAGGGCGAGGGGCATGGACGCCCCGAGTCAACGCGAAAATTTTAACCACCCCAGTACAATCTACCGGACCCACAAGGCAGGAATACATTGAGTATTTCAAGGATTAAAATTTGAGACTGACGCAGGAAAGGGCAAACTCTACAAATAGGATTTACCCTGAATGAGACAATAAAAATGCTAAGCTTAGATTTTATTTGAGATTTTTCCCCGGCTTAAAAGTAACAACGTTTCTGCCCTTAATCTTAATCTTTTCACCTGTCTGTGGATTACGTCCCATTCGGGTTTTTCGATATACATTCTTGAATGTGCCAAAACCGACTAAAGTTACTCTGCTGTTTCTTTTCTTCAGGCCTTTTGTAACACCGTCAATAAATGATTCAAATGCCGCTTTTGCCACAACCTTTGAAATTCCTGCATCCTTTGCCATTTTTTCAATTAAATCTGCTTTAGTCATAGTACCTCCTTCGCGATGTTTAAAATTAAACGAAAAATGATTGCATTGAATATCAACCAGCTACAATATTTAATTTTCATATCAAGAAAAACCCCCAAGAGTTGGAGAGACTCCCAGGGGTGATGGCGGGATAAACGTTGAAAGGGACAAAGTGAAGATCGACCATGCTTCCGACAATGGTCGTAGCATATATATATTTCCACAAAATAATTTGTCAAGAAATAATTTTCATAAAATGAATATTGTTCAGAAAACGTGCTTTTCAAAACCTGGATAGTAATTTTGTTTTCATGTTTTCCAAACCCAGAAGCCGCTGGGTTGCCAGAAGGACGGCTTGGGCTCAAGTAGCTCCACCGAAGACATATCTTATGGCTTCGGAAAAGGCCTTTTGTGTTCTGAATTCTGTCATAGAAGTCCTCGCCAATCCTTCGCCGCAGGGCTTTTGCATCCCCACCACATTGCCGGTTTTATCGGCGCATCTCAAGAATGAAGACCCCATTTCCTCTCTGGATTATCGAATCTTCTCCTTTACCTTTTTCCTTACCTCCGCTCTTCCCAGGGTGTTTTTGTAGATCACGTAGTACTTGTTGATGTTACTTACATACTGTACCGGCTCCTGGCCCACAGTCCGGAGGGCTGCCAATTCCACATTACGGAACCAACGGTTGGGATCAAGCTTCATTTTTTTGGCCTTCTTCCGGGCCGTGCGGATCTTGGCCGGACCTGCGTTGTATGCGGCCAGCGAAAGTCGGACGCTGTCCCGGGGGCGGATCTCTTCATCGCTAAAATACCGGCTTCGAATAAAATCGAGGTATTTAACGGCGGCATGGACGTTGTTTTCGAGCTTATGAACGTTTTTGATACCAACCTTTGGGTCGGATGCCGTAGATGGCTTGATCTGCATAAGCCCAACCGCACCTCGGCTGCTTTTCTTCTTGTGGTCCAGGCCAGACTCTTGGAAGGCCATGGCCAGGATCAGCCGCCAGTCAAACCCGTACTGGTCTGCGTACTTTTCAAAAATGGGCCGGTACTGCTGAACCTTTTTACCGGCTTCGCCTTTCATGGGGTTCTTTATCCAGGCATTTTCCTTGTAATACCGTTTGAAAAAAATGTTTCCCAGCAGGGTCCCTTTGCGGTGTCCCTTGATAAAACGATCCAGACTCAGCTTCAGCTTCGGGTTGCTTTTTCGTACCGCCCAGGCTATATTGCCGCCTTTTCGCAGCTTAATGTCCTCATGAACCTTGATGCCGTGAAACACGTCTGCCCAAATTCGGGCGATGTGACTGTCGCATAGAGTCCGTTTGATGGCTCCGGTGTTAACCAACTCGAGAATGTCTTCGGTCTCCAGATTCTCGTCGGCCTCCACGATTTTCACCGGCCGCCTGCCTGCCTTTTTTAGCCGCTGGTTAAAGATGGTAAGGCTCTCGTAGTAGCTGCTGCTTTTCCGA
>JAFDBA010000098.1 GCA_019313505.1 Deltaproteobacteria bacterium | reverse complement strand
CAAGATCCTCAAAATAGGGCATCAGCCCGGCATCTTCAAGATACCGAATGACTACTTTCGACCCTGGTGCCAGAGACGTTTTTACAAAAGACGGAACTTTGAGCCCCTTTTCAAAGGCTTTTTTTGCAACAAGGCCGGCGCCGATCAAAACAGACGGGTTAGATGTGTTGGTGCACGATGTAATGGCTGCAATAACGATGCTGCCATGACCTATTTTCGTTACATTGCCGTTCAAATTAACTTCATACATTTTTGGGCCGACCGTTTGAGAGCCGGGTTCATCGTGAGATTGGAATCTATCAGCAATTTCTGTATCATTATCGTATTCAGATCCAATGACATCGGCAAAGTTCTGTTTCAGTTCCCCCAGGGTTATTCTGTCCTGGGGCCTTGTCGGTCCGGCAACACACGGCTCCACAGCAGCAAGATCAAACTCTAATACCTGGGTATACTCAGGATTTTGTTCGCCTGTGTAGAAAAGTCCCACCGTTTTGGTGTAGCTTTCGACCACTTCGGCGCAATCTTCCCTGTTGGTCATTTTCATATATTCCACGGTCTTTTCATCTACAGGAAAGAAACCGAGTGTGGCGCCGTACTCGGGTGTCATATTGGCGATAGTCGCCCGGTCGGCAACTTCCAGATTTTTTATGCCAGGGCCGAAATATTCGACGAATTTTTCTACCACATTCTGTTTTCTGAGCATTTCTGTAATCGTAAGAACGAGATCGGTAGCGGTAATACCTTGTTTTAATTGACCGATCATCTTGACACCGATAACCTCAGGAATTGTCATGTAGTACGGCCGGCCTAGCATTACAGCTTCCGCCTCAATCCCGCCAACACCCCATCCCAGTATACCGATACCGTTAATCATGGTTGTGTGAGAGTCAGTGCCGACCAGTGTATCCGGGTAAGCAAGAACCTTCCCGTCTATTTTTTGAGTAATAACAACTTTGCCAAGGTATTCCAGATTGACCTGGTGGCATATGCCGGAATTGGGAGGAACAACCTTAAAGTTGTCAAAACTTTTCTGTGCCCATTTCAGCAAAGCATATCTTTCTTTGTTACGTTCGTATTCTTTTAATACATTTCTGGTCAAAGAGTCTGGGGTACCGTAATAATCGAGTTGAACGGAATGGTCGATAATCAAGTCCACAGGAACAAGCGGATTGATTTTCAAAGGATCTTCGCCAAAATCTTTTACAGCATCCCGCATTGCAGCAAGATCAACCACTGCCGGAACACCTGTAAAATCCTGCATGAGAACTCGCGCCGGATGAAAAGGTATTTCTACCGGCTGATCATAGCGTTTTTCCCATTGTGCGATCTTGATCAGATCGTCATCTGCCACAGTCTTGCCATCCAGCTTTCTTAACAGGTTCTCAACCAGGATTTTAATGGAAAAAGGGAGTCTTTTAATATCTGCTATGCCCTTTTCCTCAAGCAAAGTGATATCTGAAATATTGTAAGATTTGCCTTTAACCTTTATCTGCCTGACAAACTCTCCTTTATGCATGGATGCTCCTTTAAGGTCTCACGGTCTGTTACGCGTTTCATAACTTTGACGATATCTCATGGGTCAAAAAAGTCAATTATAATTGACGGTCTCGTAAAAAATTGAACATCCCCTTGTTTCAGATAGTTCACAAGGCCAAAAAGGTCGAAGCGTTTCCTGGCAACGCAGAAGTTGGACTTTTTACGAAGCCATCACCTTTTACTTGACACTTATTATCATGCAGGTTACATATGTTACATAATAAGGGGTGACTGTATGAAAAAAGATATAGATATACTTACAATTCCACAGGCTGCTACATATTGTTCCGTTACCAGGATGACCATGTGGCGATGGGTCAAGGCAGGGGAAATAAAGGTCTCAGTCACAGCCGGGGGACACCATAGAATACTTAAAGAGGATCTCAAGGCTTTTTTACGTGAAAAAGGTATGGGGCTTATTGCCGATAAACATTTCCCCCCAAACAGAATACTCATCGTGGATGATGACCCTTTGGTTTTACAAAGTCTTACCATATTGTTTTCGAAAAATGGATATGAAACGGAAACAGCATCGGACGGTTTTGAAACCGGCGTGAAAATTACACAATTCAACCCGGATATTATGATTTTGGATCTGGTCATGCCGAGGATGGATGGTTTTGAGGTGTGTAGATTTTTAAAGAATAATCCAGAGATCTCTCATATTAAAGTGCTGATTCTTACAGGGTATAATACCATTGAAAACAAAGAAGAAGCCATCAGAGCGGGTGCTGATGCCTTTATGGCAAAGCCTGTTAGTAATAAAGCGTTGATCCAAAAAACTAAAGATCTTTTGAAAGATAGCAGAAAGGGTAAAAGAACAGTAAAATAGCGTGAATAAAATGCGTTACCTATTGTTTTAGAGGCTTACCTTATAAGCAGTCTGTTTGGAGGAATTGCCAATGACCAGAAAGCTCATCTGTGAAGATCCGGAACAAAGGGATAAAAAGGTAGTATCGTCGATAAAAACAGCATCTTTCTTTCGTATCCCGGTGATTTTTGCTGTCATATTCTTTTTCCTTTATCCGATCAGACCTGCTTGTGCCATTGAACTTTCAGCCGACGAGCAGGCATATCTGAGCAGCAAAGAAACAATTGTCTTTGTGAGCCAAACCCGATACCCCCCGTTTGAGTTTGTTGATAAAAACAATGAACATACCGGCATGTGTATTGAACTGGCCAGATGGATGGCCACAGAATTCGGGTTTACAACTAAGTTTACCGATACTTACTTTAAGCAGGCGCAGCAGGACGTCCTTTCCGGGAAGGCCGACGTGCTCACAAGTTTCTTTTATAGCAAAAAACGCGACGAAGCATTTGACTTTACCCAGATCATGTTTGAAGTTCCCGCTTCGATCTTTGTTGTAGTGGAAAGGACGGATATCAAAGATATTCAGGATCTAAACGGAAAGCATATTGCTATGCAGACCGGAGATTATGCTAAGGAATTTTTAGAATCCAAAAAGGTCGAATTTGATATTGTGCACGCAAAAAACTTTGCCGAGGCGACCGACCTTGTCATCGCTGGCAAGGCAGATGCAATCGTTGGTGATGAACAGATCGTTTTTTACCATATTTTCAAAAACAAACTAACGAAAAAAATCAAAAAGGTTGGCGAACCCCTATATATTGGTCAGAGCTGTATGGCAACCAGGGAAGCAAACCCAATGCTTCTCAGCATCCTTAACAAAGGGATGAAATTGGCGCAGGAAAACGGCGTTCTTGAAAAAATCAACCGGAAATGGATCGGCACACATTATACATTGCATGAACCGTTGCTGCATAAATACTGTCTCCATATTTTTTTATTCGCTGGAACGTTATTTTTATTTGTACTGTTGTTCTGGTTATGGAACGACCGGTTACAACGAGCAGTTAGAGAGCGAATGGATAAACTGCATAAAGCTCATGAAGAATTAGAAATGAAAGTTGAGGAACGCACCTCCAAATTGTCGAAATTAACTGAGGATCTGGAAAATCAAATAGAAGCTCGAATAGGAAAAGAGATAGCATTGCGTGAAAGCGAAGAAAAGGCGAGAGCACTTTTGAATGCATCCAAAATTGGTATTGTATTATCAGATAATAAAGGCATGGTACTTGATACCAATGAGGAATATGCAAATAGATTTAGTATGCATGCACAGGATATGGTTGGAATGACAATCTGGGATTTATTTCCACCCGAAGTTGCAGATATCAGGAAGGCAAATATCAGGCAAGTGTTTGAGTCAGGTATTCCGTTTAACATGGTAGATGAGCGGCAAGGAATGTGGAATGACATTTTCATCCATCCAATTTTCGATATATCAGGAAATGTAATTAGAGTGGCTATTTTTGCTCAGGACATTACAGAGCAAAGAAAACTACAAGATCAGCTCATCCGTTCTGAACGGTTTGCTGCCACTGGCCAACTTGCCGCCACCGTAGCCCACGAGATCAACTCTCCTTTGCAAGCGGTTACAACTATGTTGGGGGTACTGAACAAAGAATATGCTGATGATAAAGAGCTTTCAGATAGTTTTGATCTGCTGTACGGAGCTTTCCAAAGTATCCGGGATACGGTTAAAAACTTGATGGATCTTAACCGTCCGGGCAAAGATGTGAAACAACACACAAACGTCAACAACATCATAATCAAAACGGTTGATTTGCTTAAATCTTATCTGAAAAAGAATAAGGTTACGGTCAATCTGGATCTGTCTTCAAAGGTACAGGAAAATTTAGCCTCCCCCCAGCAGTTGAACCATGTATTTTTAAATCTGATCTCAAATGCTATTGAAGCCATGACAGGTACAACCGGTGCTAAGTGCGAAACAACGATTCGAAAGATAAATATAAAGACAAACTTAAAGATAGGAAATATTATCATCAAGGTTGCCGACACAGGGCCGGGTATATCGGACAAGGATTTTGATCATATATTTGACCCGTTTTACACCAGAAAAAAGCAAATGGGCATGGGTGTGGGTCTTTCCGTTTGTCATGGGATTATCGAAGATCATAACGGCACAATAACAGCGAGAAATTTACCCGATGGTGGTGCTGTTTTTACAATAACGTTGCCGGTTTTGTGAAAAGTCACAAATTCAACTATAGTTGGAGTAATCAGGGGAAAGTAAATGCGAAAATATGAAATATTATTGGTGGATGATGACCCATTTATCCTGAAATCAATAGGCCCGGCCCTTGAAAGTGAGGGATACAATATCACCACTGCTGATAATGGAAAAGAAGCTGTTGAAATGGTAGCCAGGAACGATTTTGATCTGGTGCTTACGGATATGGTCATGGAATCTGTGGATGGAATGGATGTTTTAAAGGCGGCAAAAGAAGTCAATCCAGATACTATGGTAATCATCTTGACCGGCTATGCTGATATGGCATCTGCAATTGACGCTTTCAGATTAGGTGTCGATGATTACATACCCAAGCCCAGTGAACCCCAAGAGATGTATTTTCGTGTAGAACGTTGTCTTGAAAACCTGGAGATAAAAAAGAGAGTAAAACAGGCCGAGGAAGCGCTGCGGGAAAGCGAAGAACGTTTTAGGATGTTATTTCAAAACTCCACAGACGGGATAATTGTTGCCGACCCTGGAACCGGGAAATTCATATACGTTAACCCCGCAATATGCAAAACGTTAGGCTACACAGAAGAGGAGTTAACACAAATGAGTGTGGTTGACATTCACCCCAAAAACTCACTTGAACATGTCGTTTCCGGATTTGAAGCCCAAGCAAGGGGAGAAAAACTTCTGGCGATGAATATTCCATGTCTAAAAAAGGATGGAACAATAATATATATGGATATTAAAGCCTCTATGGTGAAGATGGGCGAAAAACACAGTATCATGGGTGTCTTCAGGGATATAACCGAGCGTAAGCACCTTGAAGCCAAACTGCAACAAGCTCAAAAAATGGAAGCAATCGGCATTCTTTCTGGTGGTTTTGCCCATGACTTTAATAACCTTTTGTCCATTATCACGGGCAATATTGAACTGGCAAAAGACAATGTAAAACCTGAATCTGGGATTTCTGAATATTTGGATGAGGCAGAAGAAGCATCTCTGAGGGCACAGAAACTTACAAATCAGTTAATCACATTTTCAAAAGGCGGAGCACCGGTTAAGAAAGCTGGCTCAATCGGTGTTTTAGTAAAAAAAATAACCAATATTGCTTTATCGAATTCCAAAGTAAAATGCGAATATTTTATATCGAACGATCTTTATGCTGTGGAATTTGACCAAGGTCAGATGAAACATGCAGTAAAAAACCTGATTGTTAACGCAGTCGAATCTATGCCGGATGGCGGATTAATCAATTTGAAGGCAGAAAATATCAATATCAATTCAGAAACCACAGAAAAAAGTTTACCACTTTCAGAAGGAAAATATGTAAAAATATCGATCCGAGATCACGGAGTCGGAATTCCTGAAAAACATCTTCCCAAAATATTTGATCCTTACTTTTCCACCAAGGAGATGGGAACACAGAAAGGAATGGGATTAGGACTTGCAACCACTTATTCCATTATTAACAGGCATGGTGGTCACATAATCGTGGAATCCGAAGTTGGAACGACTTTCACATTATTTCTTCCGGCACATGAAAAAGATATTAGAGAGTTAAAGCCGATAGAAATACACGAACCGGAAAAACCTTCGATTCGTACCGGAAGGATTCTTGTTATGGATGATGAAGAGAGTATCAGGAACCTCTCAAAACAGAGACTGGGTCGATTGGGTTATGAATCTGAATTAGCCAAAGATGGTGCCCAGGCCATTGAATTGTATAAAAAATCGATGGATTCCGGTCAACCATTTGATCTGGTTATACTCGATTTAACTATAAAAGGAGGGATGGGAGGAAAAGACGTTATCAAAGAACTACTAAAAATAGATCCAAAAGTCAAAGCCATCATTTCAAGCGGTTATTCAAATGATTCTGTGATGACTAATTTTACAATATATGGTTTTAAAGGAATTCTGCCCAAGCCCAATACGAAACAAGAACTGATTGAGACGTTAAAAAATATCATAAAAGAATAGTGGATAGTGCCTGAACGAAAACTGTCTTTTTCTCCGATATCTACGCCTGCCCCGTAGCTCCGGAAGATGGTACTGGGGCCTTGTATGTTCAAAGTTAGAGAAAATAAAAAATTGGGTCGGGGTGTTCACAAGCCTGTCAAGTTTTATCATCGATTGATCTTCGGAGAGAATAGAGTCTTAAGCAATCCTTGAACCACTCCCGCATGTTGGCGACAAAGTCAGGCCATTTCGTTCCCAAGACTTGTCCTCTGGCTGTGTCTGCGTTGCCTTCCCCTATTTTACCGCCTATTGGTGCCAAGTCCATCTGACAACGGACCGGGATGCGGCGGCGCAGTTCGGGTTCCTGGGTAGAAACAAGGGCCGAGGCAGCAAGGCCGCCTTTCCTGAGAAGATCCAAAAAAGGGGCTCGGCCACCCACTGTATTAACCATGACTTCTTTTATAGGGGTAAGCCGCACAGCCTCGAGCACCCCGGTATGTTTATTGGAAATGTTGTCGGAACCGACATAACAGGCTCCTTCTTCGGTCAGGGCCAACTGAAAAATCCTGGCATATACGCACTCGAGTTGTATGCCCCGGTCGGTGAGGCGGTAGTGAGCTCTAAGCCCCCATGCCCCGAAGTCGATATATTCGCAGATTACCGGATCGTATCGTTTGGAGAAGTGTTCTTCGTAGCGCATGACCGCATCTTCAAGCTTTGCGTGCATACTGTTGCGGTCCAGGCTCCTCTCTTCGGCCTTGGCTGTGTGGATTGCGCCAGTCTTTAACAGGTGCTGCCTGAGTGCCTCCCGATCATCACCGGTTCCGTATCGATGCTTCAGTGTTGCAAGGTCAACCCGTATGTATTGCCTGCTGTAGTAAGGATCGGCTGAAAACAAGGAAAAAATCCATAAAAGTTCATCAAGTCTGTGGTCATCCTGGGGGTCCACGTCCATGAGTATGGGATGTACTTCTAAATCATCTCCGGTGACCTTGGAAAGGTCGGGGACGAAATACCCTTTGTCTGTAAGCGATATCCTAAAGCCCCCCACACCGCTGCCACCAGTGACCGGTTTTACGAAGAAGCGGTTGGTATTCCATTTTTGAGAATATTCATCGACACTATCCAAAATAGTCGAAACTACCCGGGAAGTGTTCATTTGTGATGCGGGGGCCAATACATACCGTGCCAGCAGATTTTCTCGCCCCGCATCTTGCAGCATCTGGTAGGTAGCCCCTTTGTCGGAGAAAATGTATCCCGGTGCCGTAACCCGCCCGGGCAGTACAATAACTCCCATACGCTCTAAAATCT
>JAFDBA010000097.1 GCA_019313505.1 Deltaproteobacteria bacterium | reverse complement strand
AGTTTAAAGTGAGCTAAAGTTAAGGAATTCTGTCAATTATATAAAAACAGCGGAGCGAAGCGACACCATAACTTTAGGCACTTTAGATCACTTTAGACACTTTTAACTTGTACGGCTTTAAGTAAAACAGCCCCTTTCAGGGGCGAACCAAAACCTGGTTTTTTGGGCCAGGATTCTTTATTCGGTCTGCTATTGATTTCCTAAACCATTGTGCGCCCCGCAGTCAGGGCACTGCCAGGTTATACCATTACATGACATTCCCCAGAAATTTTCTAACATGCATTCCTGACAAATGGCAAAGCCGCATCGACATCTCCAGCAAAAAGGAGCCTTCTTCTTGCAACAATAACAGTTGCTCTGCTTGGCTTTGCGGCGTTTTTCTCTATAGGCCGTTCTCGTTGCAGAGCCTCTCATGTTCAACCTTTATACACTTGTCCATGACAACATCAATCCCCGCTGCAGTCAATAGGTCTGCCGCTTTCCGATTTTCTATATTAAGCTGCATCCAGAAAACCTTTGGTTTAAGCCGGATGGCCTCGTTTGCATGGGGAACGATCTGAGCAGGATTTCTAAATACGTCGACAATATCAACGGTTTTCTTGATATTATCAAGGGATGCATAAACTTTTTCCCCGAGGATTTCCTTTTGAGCGGGCCGGACCGGAATGATTCTGTACCCCTGTTCTTTTAGATATCCGGCAACCATATTGGAGTCCCTTTCGGGCTTGGGGCTCAAACCTAAAATTGCAATAGTTCTGGCGTTTTTAAGTATATCCCTGATTTTATCATCTTGGGTAATTATCTTGCCTAACTTCATGTCATAATTCCTTTATGTGAAGTGTTCTTGCTGTTTTACTTATTTGATGATAGAAATAAAAATGCTCGTGGCTAAAAACTAATTCAGTCAATTATTCATGTCAACCAATACCTGATGGCGTCGTAAAAAGTCCCATCTACTGCGTTGTAGTATTTTTGCAGACATTAGGCATACTACATGTATGGCCTCGTTCCTGAAAAAATACTGCGCCTTATATATGAACCTTTTTACTTAGCCATCTATAGTTGAATTTGTGACTTTTTACGAAACCGTCAATACCTATCCGTAACCCAATCATACTTATGAAAAAAAACAAAACACTATATCTGATAGACGGAACCGCATACATTTATCGTGCATATCATGCCATCCGGGGGCTGACCAATTCGACGGGGCTTCCTACCAATGCGGCTTTCGGATTCACCCGTATCCTAATAAAGCTTATTGAAGACCGGTCTCCGGAATATGTGGTCATGTTTTTTGATGCCAAGGGACCGACCTTCAGGCACAAAATCTATAAAGACTACAAAGCCAATCGTCCTCCCATGCCGGAAGACTTGTCGGTTCAGATCCCCCATATAAAAAAGATAACCCAGGGATTCAATATACCGGTTATTGAAATGCAGGGGTTTGAGGCTGATGATCTTATCGGCACGTTTCGGCTCAAAGCTGAAGAAGCCGGGTTTTCTGTTGTTATGGTTACCGGGGATAAGGATTTCGTGCAGTTGGTAACAGACAAGGCCATTATCTGGGACCCCATGAAGGAGAAAACCATAGATATGAAAACCGTCAGGGAATCTTTTGGTGTTGAACCCAACCAGATGATTGATGTCATGGGTCTTTCCGGCGATACGTCGGATAATATTCCCGGTGTACCGGGTATCGGGCCAAAAACCGCACTGGCATTAATAAAGACTTTCGGAAGCATGGACCACCTGTATGAACAACTGGATAAGATTACAAAGAAAAAACAGCATCAGAACCTTGTTCAATACAAGGCACAGGCCTTTTTAAGTAGAGAGCTGGTTAAAATAAACACCCAAGTGCCGATAGCATTTACCCCCCAGGACTTTAAGCTCGAGGAACCGGATAATGCCAGTCTCTCCTCTCTTTTTAAGATGCTTGAATTCACACAGTTGCAAAAAGCCTTTCCCAAAAAAGCTGATCTTTCGAAAAAACAATATGTTACCGTGATGGATACGGAGTCTTTTTCTGACCTGGTTGCGCGTCTTAAAACATCGAGTCTGTTTGCCGTGGATACCGAGACCACCTCCAAAGATCCCATGAAAGCCGAGCTTGTGGGTCTTTCCTTTTCAATGAAATCTGATGAAGCCTTTTATATTCCTCTTGTCCATGATTATCCCGATGTGCCCCATCAGCTTGAGCTTAAAACCGTATTGGATTTGCTGAAGCCGGTACTGGAAAACCCCGGCATCAAAAAGATCGGCCAGAACATAAAATACGATTGGATAGTTCTCAAGCACTACGATATAAACCTGGCCGGTGTTGTTTTTGATACCATGCTGGCATCCTACCTGATTAACCCTTCAAAACGCGCCCACAACCTGGACCAGATCGCCCTGGATTTTTTGGATCATAAAACCATTACCTACGAAGATGTTACCGGCAAAGGCAAAAAAAGTATAAATTTTGCCCAGGTTCCCCTGGAGAAAGCCGGGCCTTATTCTTGCGAAGATGCAGATATTACCCTTATGGCGTACCACGTTCTGAAGCCGATGCTGGAAAAACTGGATCTTATGGAACTTATGGAAAAGGTCGAGATGCCCCTTGTACCGGTTTTAATGAAAATGGAAATGACCGGAATATGTGTGGACAGGGATAAGCTTCGGAATCTTTCAAAATCCTTTGAGCACCAGCTTGAACAGCTTGAGATCAGCATATATTCGATTGCAGGAGAAGAATTCAACATAAGGTCGTCCCAGCAGCTCGGACATATACTTTTTGAAAAACTCAAGTTGCCGGTTCAAAAGAAGACTGCAAAAAAGACCGGATATTCAACGGATGTTAATGTCTTGAAGGCTCTTGCAGATAAGCATGAACTTCCTGAATTTATCTTAAGACACAGAGCCCTTTCCAAGCTGAAATCGACTTATACCGATGCACTGCTTGATCTTATTCATCCGGAAACAGAAAGGGTCCACACCTCATACAATCAAACGGTCACGGCCACCGGACGTCTCAGCAGCTCTAATCCTAATCTTCAGAATATTCCGATCCGGACTGATCAAGGGATGGAAATTCGCAGTGCATTTATTCCAAGGGATGGATGGACTCTGGTTGCAGCCGATTATTCACAGATAGAACTTCGGATCCTGGCACATTATGCCGATGATGAAATCCTGATAAAGGCCTTCAAGGATGACAAAGATATTCATACCCGCACCGCGGCTGAAGTGTTCCAGGTTTTCCCGTCATTTATTACGCCAGAACTGAGACAACAGGCCAAGGTCATTAACTTCGGCATTGTATACGGTATGAGTCCTTACGGTCTTTCCAAAGAACTTAACATAAGCCGTAAGATGGCCAAGACTTATATAGACAATTACTTTGCAAGGTATAAAGGTGTTAAAAGGTTTGTTGATCAGACTATCAGTTCTGCCAGAGATGTCAGAAAGACAAGCACCCTGCTTGGTCGAATCCGGCATCTGCCGGATATCAACAGTACCAATAAAACCGTGCGGGAGTTTTCAGAGCGTACCGCAATAAACACTCCTATTCAAGGAACAGCCGCAGACCTCATAAAACTTGCCATGATCAAAGTGGATGTTGTGTTCAGGGAAAGGAACCTTAAAGCCGCGATGCTCCTTTCGGTGCATGATGAAATCGTTTTTGAAGTCCCGCCGGAAGAGCTTGAAGCCGCAAAAAAACTTATCAAAAAAATCATGGAAGGAATTTGGGATCTTAAAGTACCCCTGAAGGTCAACATAGCATCCGGTCTTAACTGGGCTGAAGCCCACTAGTACCGGGATCTCTGGGGATTGACCTCCAACCGGTGGTGTGACTTGGAGGAGGTCATGAATATGCCGTGAACCTTCTCGACTTCAATATCTTCATGCAAGCCTTCCGGTCCAAGGGAAAGTCTTTTGTTTTACAAAATAAGACATTTCAATATAGTTGTTTGCCAGCAAAAATTAAATCGGCAAAAAATAATGCCTCTACTTGATTTGTTAATAATTTTATGCTTTAATATTGATCTATTAAACAAATATAAATCGGCAGGAGAATCGGCACAATGAATCACCCGGCTTATATAATGACCCCCTATATGCCTGAAGCCAGCGGAAGTATTTCCGACCTTGCACTGGACGTCTACCGCAAGTCCGCATCCCTGGGCAGTCGTTTACATCCGACCATCCGCAAGACTCTGGTCGAGTTTTTACGGCTGACCAACAGCTATTATTCAAACCTGATTGAGGGCCACTACACTCATCCGGTCGACATTGAGCGGGCCATCAAAGACGACTACGCAGAAGAACCGGCCGTTCGCAACCGGCAGATTGAGGCCCGGGTTCATGTCGAGGTGCAAGAGATAATTGAAGCAAAGATTAAAGCAAGCGAAATTCGGGTTTGCACCTCTGACTTTATTTGTCTGATCCACCAGTTTTTCTACGAGAGGCTTCCAAAAGAGCTTTGTATCGTCCAAAACGAAGAAACCGGTGAAGAGCAGGAGGTGGTACCCGGCCATTTTCGGCAAACCACCGTAAAAGTTGGCAGGCATATTCCCCCTGGTTCGGAAGAAATTTTCGGGCTCATTAACAGGTTTGTTGAGGTTTATGCACCTGAAAACCTAAGCGGAACTGACCGGTTACTTGCAGCAGCCGCTTCTCATCACCGGCTTTCCTGGATACATCCGTTTTTGGATGGAAACGGTCGGGTGGCTCGGTTTTTTACTGACTGCTACCTGATTTGTTCTGGAATGGACGGTTATGGCCTTTGGACTATCAGCAGGGGCTTTGCCCGATACCGTGACAGTTATGTTCAAAATCTGGTAAACGCCGATTCTCCCAGACAAGGAGATGTGGACGGCCGCGGGCAACTGTCGCAACAAGGTCTTGATCGCTTTTGTCGTTTTTTTCTTGAAACATGCATGGACCAGATAAAATTCATGGGAAGCCTCCTGGATATCGACGGCATGGTTGACCGGCTTCGAGGCTACATTGAACTTCGCAATCAAAAAATGGTTCCCGGCGTATTGCCGATAAAGCCCGAAGCGTTTTTGCTTCTGCGTGAGGCGTTTCTGACAGGCGAGTTTGCCCGGGGTAAAGCCGCCCGTATCACCGGCCTTGGCGAAAGAACCGCCCGTCAGGTTTTGCGCCAGCTAACCGATGAAGGGCTTCTGGTGTCTGATACCCCCAAAGCACCAGTTCGCCTGACATTTTCAGCGGTAACCGCTACGTATTTGTTTCCGGACCTGATTTCAAGGTAAAATCCAATATACATTTTAGCCAACACCAGCTGCCCTTATTACCATTATTCTTTGCAACAATGATAATGATTATACGTAATCTTCGTTATTGATTTTGAATTGAAATCGCAACAATGTGCAAAATGGTCTATATTTAAGCTTAAAGGCAGAAGTCAATCAGCGCCACCAAAAAATCAGCGAAATGAGCACATACTATATATTGTGTTCCGTAAATATGATTTAGAGCCTTTATCGTAAAAACCTATTAAGAGACAACCATATGATATCACAAAAAATTAGCGCATTGCAATATTGCAGATAGTGCAACCCTGTTGAAAAAAAATAGGATCGTGGTATAAAAAGTTAACGGTTTATAAATTGTTTCAAATAATTCTGAAGTGTTATCTTGTTTTGCATATCCAATTGAGGACAATTTTCAGGATCCTTTTCCCCTTCAGATATCAATATGGCAAACACCATACACGTAGGCTGACCGCATTCTTGACAGTTAGTTTTGGGTAATAGTTTGAGGATATTGAGGATATCAGGTTTTTGTGCCACCTCAAAACTCGGTTTTATCTCTCTACGCTTTTTCCATGTATCATTGATTTCTTGCTTAAGCCATTCCAGTATTTTATCTGCTTCATCCTCATCTTTTACTATATTTATACCAATCTCTTGAGAATATAAAGTAATGAGTTTGCCGTTGAATTTTAAGGTAAGTGAAGGAGGATTCTTAATATACTGGTGGCCTTTAAGCACAGTATTTAGATAGGGAAGTACATTGCCTATATTCTCATTAAGATAAGCAACACATCTGAGATGTTGAGCTTCCGGGTTCGGAGGCCGACAAAATTCCTTTCTGTATCGTTTTAACAGCACAAGGAAATCTCTTTACTTTAGAAAAATGAAGTTTAAGTCTATCGTTCAAGTTGCATAATTCATTTCGAGTTGAGCTTGGCAGCCATTTTGGCATTGAATTTAGCAGCATCGATTATGAACCTGTCGTGAGTTCCTTCAGATATCTTATCAATGCCATCATTCGCAACTATCGAAAAGACAAGTTTCCGGCCTTCCACCTCTTCCAATTTAACTTTTACAGTAACGGTCAATCCAGGAGGTGTAGCAGCTATATGATTTAATTTCAAATCGATACCGACCGTTTGCTCACGAGGCCAGTCTATATGAGGATTAATGGCTTGGATACATGTCCATTCAAACAAGCCCACCATGTACCCTGTGGCTAAAACGTTTGGCATAGCTTGAAACTCGGCTGATTCAGGATAAAGATGAGGTACGGTTTTATTTTCTGGAACTTTGAATTTAAATTCATAGGTTAAGCTAGGCTGCAAAGAATTTTTCAAGGTTCACCTCCATCGGAAGATTTTTTATTGTTTACCATCATTATTTCTGTTAATCGTATGTTAATCAAATTAATTGTTTTAATGAATCTAATTAGTGGAGCTTATTTTTAATGGAATGGCAACAGATCATAGGGTTTTACCATGTGGCTAAGCTGAGCAGCTTTACAAAAGCTGCCAATGCCACATTCAGGACCCAGTCTGCTATTAGTCAACAGATTAAGAATCTTGAAAAAGAATTAGGATGTCAGCTCTTGGAAAGGATAGGCAAGCGTAAATTGCGTCTAACTTCTGCTGGTGAAAGGTTCTTTAAATTTTCAGAGTCCATTTTGGAAAAATACAATTCCCTTATTGAGGAAATCAATGAAATAAAAGGTTTGCAAATGGGTCATTTAAGAATGGCTGCACCTTTTACAACTCTATACCATTTATTCCCGCTTGCGTTAAAAAGTTATATCAAACAATTTCCAAATGTCGAATTGACCGTACTCGACCGGCCACAACAAGATATTCTTGATCTTATAAAAAATGGGGATATCGATTTGGGTCTTGTACTGGAATCCAATGTCAAAACAGATCTTACAGCACTTCGTTGGAAGAAGGTGAGAACCGTTGTGATGACACCTATAGGCCATCCTTTGGCCAAAGTTAAAAGAGTCACACTGAAACAAATTGGAAAATATCCTCTGATTTTACCCCCCAAAAATATAAAATACCGTAGCAATTTAGAAGAGAGTTTTCAAAAGATTGGGGTTGACTACCACATCATCATGGAATCTTCTAATGTTGAGTTAAGTTCCCTGTATGTCGAGATGGGACTCGGTATATCTTTTGCCACTGTAGTGAAAGACTTGCCGGAATTGAAAAAAAGAAAGTTGGCGTTTTTGCCAATGGATCATTTATTTAAACCAGATTATATAGTGGTGGTTATGAGGAAAAATAAAACCCTGATTTCACACAAGAACGCCTTTATTAAAATTCTATTTGAAGAAACCTCTTTTTAAACAGATACCTTGCCATAAAAACAACCTGAAACCGAGTCTCGTTCAGTACATATATCCTATTTCTTACAAAATTGCAAAAAAAGCAAATCCGGTGAAATGGATTCGCCTAAGTTAAAAACGATATCACACGATTTTTTATTGGACAAGATGCGTGTGTTTTATTGCAGAAATATGCAAGCGACTCTGATAAAAAAAAGCAGGGCTATTGCTGACTCTGCCCCACACCATCATTAACATACAGATGGATTTGATCTCAGCTATTGCATTTTATGAACTT
>JAFDBA010000282.1 GCA_019313505.1 Deltaproteobacteria bacterium | reverse complement strand
AAAGTCAATTTATAATTCCACCGGTGCGCATATTATCATATGTTTAAGACCACTTTCGTGCTTTTGAGCATGTTCTTGAAAATTATCCTTTCTAAAAATTCTTGTGTATACTCTTTCGTTTAAAAGTTTTAGCAAACAAATTGACGTGAAAAGTGTGGAGTGCAACTATCCTTGATTTTTACTGCACAGATAGCTTATATTACGTTTAATTAATTTTGACAAATTCGTAAAGGTTTCTAATTCATAAGACTCTTTATCGGAGGATTTATGACAATTCAAAGCACAGCAGGAATATTGGTATTTACGGCTTTAGCATGGCTTATAAGTGAAAACCGCAGAAAAGTAAGTTTAAAAATTGTGTGTATCGGAATTGTGGTGCAGCTTGCTGTGGGGTTCGTTCTTTTAAAACTTCCCATATTCAGGGATTTTTTTCTATTTCTAAATCGCCTTGTTATGGCCTTGGAAGAATCAACTACTGCAGGGACATCCATGGTCTTTGGCTATCTTGGAGGGGCTGCGCTACCTTTTGACGAAAAATTTCCAGGGGCAAGTTTTATACTGGCATTCAGAGCTTTACCCCTCATTCTATTGATGAGCGCTTTGTCTGCTCTTTTGTTTTACTGGAAGATTCTTCCCCTTGTGGTAAAAAGCTTTTCATGGTGCCTGCAAAAAACACTGGGTCTGGGGGGAGCTGAGGGGCTGGGTGTTTCAGCAAACATATTTGTAGGAATGGTGGAATCACCGCTTTTTATACGTCCCTATCTTCAATTCATGACCAGAAGCGAGCTTTTCACCATAATGACAACCGGGATGGCGACAATAGCAGGGACGGTCATGGTTCTTTATGCCAGTATCCTTGGCGACAGTATTCCGGGTATCATGGGTCACATCCTGACAGCTTCCATAATAAGCGTTCCTGCGGCTGTGACAATTTCTAAAATCATGATTCCCGAAACAGAGAAACTTACCTCAGGAGAAATGATTTCCCCTGAAAAGGCATCAAGCTCCATGGATGCCATAACAAAGGGAACCATTCAGGGCGTACAACTCCTTATAAATATCATTGCAATGCTTGTGGTGCTTGTAGCCCTTGTGCACCTTGTTAATCTGATGCTTGCACTTTTTCCGCAGATCGGAGGAAAATCGATTACCCTGCAAAGAATTCTTGGAATCCTGATGGCTCCAGTAGTCTGGCTTATGGGAGTTCCCTGGCAGGAGACTGCGACTGCCGGTGCTTTAATGGGAACCAAAACAATTCTCAACGAATTCATAGCTTATCTCGACATGAGCCGTCTTGCTGAAGGTTCACTGAGCCCACAAAGCAAGATGATCATGACATACGCCATGTGTGGTTTTGCCAATCCCGGAAGTCTTGGCATCATGATAGGAGGTATGGGAACCATGGCGCCGGAAAGACGGGATGAAATTGTTGCCCTTGGTTTTAAATCTATTATTGCCGGAACCCTTGCCACCTGCATGACAGGCGCAGTTGTGGGGATTATCGGCGTATGAATGATTTTTGTGTGTAATAGGAGTTATTCCAGACTATGTAATGAGGGCCTCAAGGCCATCCCTGCCGATTAAAAATACCATAGTATTGGTGCTTTGAAGGCGGCTTTGTGCAGAAGAAAATTGTTCGGAGCAAAAAAGCCTGGGGCGAAACGTAATAATTCTTTGGGAGGTTACTGGACTGGATATGAAAGAAAAAACACCTTCCATGGAAGAATGGAAAAGGTTATATGATGCCGCTGTAGAATTTAAAAAACTGGAATGCTGGGGTTGGATGTATGATAATGATTTATTTGGTGTTCAGAATCCTGAGGATGGCGAGATTGGATATTGCTGCATAATGGGAAATTTCGGAGAGATGTTTGCCATCGCAGTATATTCAGGAGAAGAGGGCCTTGAAGGATACCTTAAAATTCAGTCCGGTGAGATCGGTAAAACAGATCCGGATGCACTCCACTATCAAGAATGCCTCATGGCTTCATTTGAAGATAGGGCTTATTTACAAAAAGAGGATCTTCAATTAATAAAAAAGCTCGGGTTAAAGTTTCGCGGGCGAAATGAATGGCCTATGTTCAGAAGCTATAGGCCGGGTTATTTTCCATGGTTTTTGACAAAAAAAGAGGCGTTGTTTTTGACTGCCGCAATAGAACAGGCCATTGATGTGGCTTTGCGCTTCCGG
>JAFDBA010000281.1 GCA_019313505.1 Deltaproteobacteria bacterium | reverse complement strand
GACCTGTCGATCTGTCCATATGCGAACTGATAGCACGACGAGTAGTGATATAACAATCCATCATCTTTGGATTGCGATGAACAGGCAACCCGAAAAATAATACGATTGATTCGGAGTGAAGGGGTCAGCGTAAAGGGTCAGGTCTACATTTAACCCTTGTAGAATTCCTTACCTTCCGACAATTCATGGTATTCACAAGGGGTAATTTGGAAAACAAAAATAGCCGACGTTATTATTCCAGAGAGGCCCATGATTTGACACCATATCTTTTAATAATGGGTTCGCCCAGGCGTTACGTGTAATCCAAAAGTCAAAAGGAGGTTATCATGGTTCGTAAAGAAACGGTGACTAAAATTATTGATGGTGACACAATCGAAACCAGCGTTCGGAAAAAAAGGATCAGGATAAAGGGCATTGACACGCCGGAAAAAGGACAACCTGGTTATTCCGAGGCAAAAAAAGCTCTTAATCAACTTTTAAAAGATGAAAAGGTTACGGTTACACCTGTCGCAACAGATGTCTATGGAAGAACTGTCGCTAAAGTAAAAAAAGGGAATAGATTAGTAAGCACTCTTATGAAGAAGTATCAAAAGAAATAACAGAATCTTCATCTTCACTTTTTTCAAACCCAGGCAAATAGGGGAAGGAAATTAAATACGAAATATGAAAAATGAGAAAAACCTAAAAACAAAAGGAAAAAATCCAAATGACAGAAACTCATGGATTCGGAGGTAACTGGACAGAAGAAAAACTCAAACGGCTAAAAAAATACCTGAAAGCTTATGCTACCATTATGAATAAGCAAAAATTTCGGTTTGCTTATATTGATGCCTTTGCCGGTAATAATGTCAAAAAAATCATCTATTGAATGGACAGAAACCACCTGGAACCCCATTACGGGCTGTTCTAAAATAAGTCCGGGATGTAAAAACTGCTATGCCGAAAGAATGGCTAAAAGATTAAAAGCTATGGGACAAACAAATTATCGTAACGGTTTTAAAATAACTACTCACCCGCATGCAACCGAGCTGCCATTAAAATGGAAAAAACCTCAAACCATCTTCGTGAATTCCATGAGTGACATTTTCCACGAATTAGTTCAGAAAGCATTTATCCTTAAATTATTTGATGTAATGAATAAAGCAGACTGGCACTTATACCAGATATTAACCAAACGATCCGAAAGAATGCTTGAGCTGAATTCAGAAATCCCATGGGCAAAACATATCTGGATGGGAGTAACTGTGGAAAATTCAGATTATAAATTTAGAATAGACGATTTACGAAAAACAAAAGCAAACGTAAAATTTATATCATTTGAGCCATTAATCGGAAATATTGGAAAAGTTAATCTAAAAGGAATAAATTGGGTTATTGTTGGCGGAGAATCAGGTCCTGGAGCAAGACCAATGAAGGAAGAATGGGTACTTGAAATAAAAAGACAATCCGTAAAATACAATGTTCCGTTCTTTTTTAAACAATGGGGCGGTGTGCGTAAGAAGAAAAAAGGCCGGACTCTTTTAAATAAAACATGGGATGAAATGCCTGTTTATGCGCTGTCATAAATGATGCAGATTGTCTATAAAGTAAACTGCCTTACCCCGGAAGAAATCAAAATTGTGGAAGGAGAAAAGGGGGCGACTTGCGGTACATTAGTTTATAATCTGACATGGCAATTGAACTTAAGACCGTAGTTGACCCCGGTTAAATAAAAACAAACATGATTTCACCCCAGTACCATCTGCCGGAGCTACGGGGCAGGCAGGGCAGGCTATGTTGAATAATTGTAAGGATAAAGGGCGTAAAGGTCTGCACTTTTCACAACAAAAGGGAAAAATTTAAGAAGAATTCCCGTGTTAACATATTTATCAAGCAGCATGAGGACATCGCCGGCACAGATATTGGTTAATACGGATAATGTAGTGGGAGCGTTATCCCTCAAAGCTTGAGTATGTCGAGGCAGGTTTGAATAAATTTGCTGAGTGCTATGAACAAATGGGGATTACGAGCATTTCTTTTCCTCAGTTGGGCACAGGACATGGTGGTCTGGATTGGAAAATGCTTTGCCCTGGATAAACTGGGAAAAGCGGTAGCGGTATAGTGATATTATACGCTAAAATAAGAAGGCAGGGGAAATAAAAATGCCCTTTTCAAGACAAGTACCATTTAATGATCTTCCCTTATTACCGCCGGAAAA
>JAFDBA010000280.1 GCA_019313505.1 Deltaproteobacteria bacterium | reverse complement strand
CTTGTTTTGCCTTAGTGGCTACCCATTCTTTTGTTCTTGAACCACTTATTCCTTTGTGCCTTCGTGCCTTAGTGGCTAAGCTATTACGTTTTTTTTAACAACACTGATTTAATCACTTTATTATGTCAATAATAATTTTGGAAGTTGGACTTTTTACGAAGCCGTCATTTTTTTATATTGTTCGATATGTATCAGGGCGTCTTTTTCGGTAGAAATCAGCTTGATCGATTCACGGAATCTGCTGCTGTAACGTAATCCTTTGACAAACCACCCGAGCCGGCTGCGCATCATCCAGATTGCCCGCTTTTCCCCAAAGTATTTTACCGAAAATCTAAGATATTGAGTCATAATTTCAAAACGTCGGGATGGATCCGGGAAAGATACTTTTTTATCCCTGATTAGCTCAAGCACCTGAGAAAAAATCCATGGGTTACCGATGGCCGCTCTGCCGATCATGACCCCATCACATCCTGTTTGGTTTTGCATCTTCAACACATCTTCAGCCCTTACGATATCTCCGTTTCCTATTACAGGGATTGACACGGTGTTTTTAATAGTGGCAATCAAAGACCAGTCAGCCTTTCCCCGAAATCCCTGAGTCGCAGTACGCGGGTGTACTGTAATAGCGTCCACACCGCATGCTTGAGCTATTTCAGCTATTTTTAAGGCCTGGTCGCCTGAGCTGTTCCATCCGGTTCTTATTTTTATGGTCAAAGGAATTTTTATAGCACTTTTTTAACCCCGCAGCCAAGGTTGATGTCGAGGATATCAGCCCCTGAGGATTCAACTATGGTTGCGGCTTCAGCCATGAGCGAACGATCAGAACCGAATATCTGAACGGACAGCGGTTTCTCTGGGGGCCGGCTGTCTAACAATTCGTGTGTTTTAACCGAATTGTGAACCAAACCGTTGGAACTGATCATTTCCGAGCAGACCAGGGCACAACCCGCCTCTTTGGCCAGCAGCCGGAAGGGCAGATTGGTAATACCTGCAAGTGGGGCTAAAACCGTGATATTATCGAGTGTAACGGAACCTATTTTCATTTTAGCTACAACTTTGATATCTATTAAGAGTCCGAACGAGTTCTTTCATTACGAGCCGTTATCCACGAGTTTTATCCGCCTCGGGCGTGGTTTTTCAGTAAAAATTTAATTATACCTGAAGCGGCAATATTTTTAAAAAGCTAAAGTGTTGCGATATTTAATTGTTGATTTTCCGGAAGTTGGATTGGCATAGCAAAACAGGCAGTTATGGTAGCATGGGTGGAGGTGGTAAGATCCTATGTCAACCGATACCATACATCCGCACCCGTCCTTTATCCTCTGGCCGGTATCTTTTTTAAAACTAAGATTGCCCCCGAAAATTTTTACTAAAAGATCATTTGGAATACATGAACTTTTTTTTATATTTGAATCTGAGGGCAGTATTTTGTGTACGTCTTTTTCACAACAGGTATAAAGATCAATATTTTTTTCGGAAAGTTCTTTTTCCATTTTCATTAAAATTGTTTTTTTTGTTTCCAAAGGCGGATCGACAAACGAAAATCCCGGCAGGCAGGCTATACGTTTTTGAATTTTTGGGTAATGGTCCATGAAGCTTGTGATACATCTTGTAACACCGCATCGGCAAGCCCTGGCGGCAACCCGGGAGAAATCATTCAAATTGTCCTGAACCTCTTTTTCATGGAATTTAAAAAAGCAGACGGGATCAAATCTCCAGTTAACAGCACTAACATCAAAATCCAGGCAGAGTTCTTCCAATTGATCAAGGCGGCGGTTTAGCGGCGGCACACGAGGTTCAAGCAAGGACGAAGTCGAATTGATAGTAAAGTTGAAAAAAAGATTGTATCCCATTTCCAAAAGCTTTTGACCGAATCCGCCCTCGATGAAGGGACCAAAATTTTTTGACCAGAATACAATGGTATGAACTTTGTCGGGGGTCGCTGTTATCCTGGACTTTTGCCTGTTATATGGATTAATAACCTCAAAAAAACCCTTGCGAAGCTGATTTAGAAACCAATCCATGTAAAATGCCGGAATATCGGTCCGTCTGGAGGCAGAGATAACGATTTGAGTTGATGGTTTCATAAAAAAATCTTATTTTTTCTTCAGATCTGCTAATGATATAACCTTTCCTGCATCTGGTTTTTCAGGTTTCTTTTGTTTCCCATTGGGAATATCCGGTTCTTTCGGGCAAACCACCGGCTCCAGACGTACCCTTTTGCCACCCATGGTAAACTCCTGACCGTCGATATAAATATCCCGTAATATCCAGGTTGCCACTTGAAGGGGTACTTGAAGCATCAGTATTTTGACATGGTACCAATCCTTTTTAATATCAGGAGAAATCTCTTCTATTCTGGCGAATGATATGGGTTGATCTTCAAGATAGATAAGTACAACGTCATTTTCTTTTGCCATGATACTACCGTCCTTTCTAAAAAAAATGGCTTTGGCCCTTGTTTGGAATTTGTGATTTTAGACACAAAACTCCAAGGCAGAGCCATCTATTTCTAACCTGGCTCTCCGAGCCGAAGATCTAAAGGACCAGGTTTCTCAGAGCAAAATAAAATTATCCATTGTTTTTCTCAAAGTTTTTCATAAAATCGACAAGGGCTTCGACTGCTATCACAGAAGTGGCATTGTATATTGACGCTCTGCAACCTCCCACAGACCGATGACCTTTAAGGCCTCCGAAACCGTTTTCCATAGCTTCCTCGACAAACCGTTTTTCAAGCTCTTCGTCAGGGAGGCGGAATGTTACATTCATCAGTGAGCGGCTGTCAGATTGTGTCGTGCCTTTATAAAAATCGCTCGCATCTATTGTTTCGTAAAGAATGCGAGCCTTTTTTTGATTGATTTCCTCCATTTTTTCAAGTCCACCAATGGTCTCTTCAAGCCATTTCATAACCAGTTGAATCGTATAAACCGC
>JAFDBA010000279.1 GCA_019313505.1 Deltaproteobacteria bacterium | reverse complement strand
TCAGGGTCAATATACCCAAGCTGATAGTCTATTCCATCGATACTGATGTAATCAGAGAACCCATCTACTTCCAAGATGATCCTCTTTCCTCTATATTGCATGGCTATTGCCCCTCTTCAATAGGTGCGATATCAATAGCCCAGGCCCCTTCAATCTCACATAAATCACTGCCTATTTTCAAGAAATCAGCAACTGCCTTTTGCGTATCATTCGGCGTATGTTTAGGGTTCCTCATAAGTGCGTTAAAAAATGCCGAACGTTCCATTCTAGCCGTCTTTGAGTTCGATTGGCTAACGCAGTTTCTGGCATAATCACGCAAAGGGTCACAATGCTCTTGTGTGGGGCGTATGTGTGGTGCAATTGCGAGCATGATTTTGTAGCAGGATTCAAATCCTTTCGAGGTGATTTTGCGATTGCTCCATATGAAGTCAAATAAGGTGTAAAGGTCGGCCCTTTGTTTAAATCGAGTTTTTTTCAGTGGACTAATACTATCGAAATCTGTAAGAACATCCACGACTGTTTTAAAATTATTGCGAAGCTCATCCGCCTGTTCTCCTGTAACATCGGCTTTAAATATTCTATCAACTGCCTCCTTTTTTTCACTGTAACCTTGAGAAAGCAATGTCAACAATTCAGAAACCAACTCGACATCATTCATTCGTAAAACAGTAGCAGAACCAAACAGGTCAAGGCTCACAAACTTGTCTAAAGCAGCCATTTCTGAGCATAAGGACAAGAAAGTTGTATCATAATACCTGGCTTTGCGTAGCTCCGGTACATTCAACCTCAGTCCCGACATATTAACAAGTGCATAAAATTCTTCAATAGATTCATCATCATCAAGGCTGGTTACAAGAGTGATGCTTAGTTTATAGGTAACTACTCAGGTCATTTGACCCTGTTTTAATTTTTTCCTGGACTAACACTCCAATCCATGGCATTATATTTGTCATGGATAAAATCATACACTGTCAAGGCCGAGTTCTTCACCAATCAGAAGTTTGTTGTTTGCAAACCATTATTGATAAGCATCCTGATTGGAGTAGGCACAAAATAACTCAACATATATGCCGACGTTGGGAGTGGCGTACCTCTACTGGCCAGTTAAAAACTTTCGCTGCCCGCAGTCTGATCGACAAACTCGAACAACGCGGTCAACTCAAGTTACCACCTATTCATATCGCAAAACGACGTCCCCAACGTCCTCCTTTTCCTAAAGGGTTTATTGCACCTGCAAACAAACCTATTGCTACATCGTTAAGCAAACTCACTCCACTGTCTATAAATATTCCTCTGGCTAATTCCTATGAGGACGATTGTGTCGGATATTATCTCAACCAACACCATTATCTTGGTTTCAACAGAACAGTGGGTGAAAATCTAAAGTTCCTCATCCGGGATAAATACGGACGCGATCTTGCTTGTCTTCTTTTCGGTTCTGCTGCTTGGAAAACCGCTCCCCGTGATAACTTTATTGGCTGGAGCCCAGAGATCCGTGAAGCCAACATAAGCGCTATAACCAATAATACCCGTTTCCTCTTACTGCCTTGGGTCCGTGTTCCTCACCTTGCAAGTTGTGTTCTCGCCAGGGTCTTGCGACGTATCAAACAGGATTGGATGCATAAATACGGCCACCCTATTCAGATGGTGGAAACATTTGTTGAGCGTGACCGCTTCAAAGGCACTTGCTACAAGGCATCTAATTGGATCTGTGTCGGCCAGACAAAAGGACGGTCGCGACAAGATCGTTATAATAACCTCGTAGTCCCTGTAAAAGACATTTATCTGTATCCTTTGACTCGGGATTTCCAGCAAATTTTATGTCGAGGAAATTCGTAATGTTTACCAGAGAACAACTCACTCCTCTCGACAAAAATATCTTGGTAGATCTTATCCTGGCCCATCAAGAACAAGTTCTGTCACTCTCAAAACGTGTTTCCGAACTGGAACAGAGGCTCAACAAAAACAGCAGCAACAGCAGCAAACCACCCTCTTCAGACGGACCGGCTAAACCCAAACCTAAAAGCCTGCGTAAACGTTCCAAGAAAAAAACCGGCGGCCAAAAAGGGCATGAAGGCCACAACCTGAAACAGTCCGAAAAGCCAGATCATGTTGTTCCTCTGTCTGTAACCTCTTGCTCCTGTTGTGCTGACCTAACTCATGAACCGGTTGCCGGCTATATCAATCGGCAGGTTTTTGAACTGCCGCA
>JAFDBA010000096.1 GCA_019313505.1 Deltaproteobacteria bacterium | reverse complement strand
AAACACCTCAATAAATGATATGGTTCGAAAAAAGCCAAACATTATCGAATCGAGCCGATACTGGAAAAATATCAGCGCATACCGGAAGCACTTTCCGGACCAACGAATCAAGATCATATGGTTCGATGAGTACGTTACTGATCCAGATGTAGTGCTTGCCGACATTTTTGAGTTTATCGGTGTAGATCCTTCGATTAGCATCCCATACTCCCATTTGCCTATTGCGTCGCGCAAGAGTCGAATTGAAAATATGAAAATGTCTGGCCGAACAACCTCGATTGATACAACATGGAACCGATCTACTCGGCAATGGACAATAGAACAGCTCGGCAATGACACAAGAAAATTTCTTGAATGGTGCGGCAAGCCGGCAGACTATTGGCGAATCGATCCGAATGACAAGACTTGGCCTTCTAATAAATAGGTTTGTGGATAAAATTAAAAGTTTAACTTGATTTTATTCAGTTACTCTCCATTTAACTCCTTCTCCACAATTTTCAAAAAATTTCTTAAAAAGGGCAAATTCATTTCACAAGGTTTGCCATTTTCAATTTTATATGTAACGAATAAGAGTTGGCTTCAGGATGTGCGTTTGGCAAGCTGTACTTTTTATGATTTCGGTTTTAAACCTTCATTTTTCGGTAATTGAATCTTCAGGCACAAAATTGTACACTAAAGCCTGAAGACACCAACTGCCATATATTGTGGTTTTTAAATAAATATCAAACCCTCTAAACAATCCTACGATTTACTCCTCTTTTCTAACTTACGTGAATTACCTAATATGTAAATTTTTACACAATAATTGTGGTTTTTATATCAGAATATTTTGGACTATTTTCCTTCGATAGCTATCACTATCTGAAATTTAACGAATTAATTCCATTTGTCTAATCTGGCACGATTTTTGCTGTTGTTATAGGGTAAATTCCTTCAGAGCATAAAAGATAAAGAATAAACTGCTAAAGAAGGGAGGACCAAAATGATTTGTGATCGGTGCAAACAGAAAACCTTTGTTATCTATATCGTACAGCCAGATCATGAAAAAGTCTGCAATCGTGAATGCAAAGGAAAAACGAAAATTGAAAAAAAGAAAAGAATAATAAATAAATACCCAGTGCTGTCCGATGACTTTAAATCCAGGCTTGATTTCGGTCATCAACCTCCCTTTTCGGTAATTGAAGCTTCAGGCACGAAATCGTACATCAACGACTCAACAATTCAGCCAACCTTATAGGTCTTTCCTTATTAGAAACCCTGCAAAACTTGTTGCATGGTTAACATTTATTGCACATCCTAACATCTTGATTCGAATATAATTTAGTGCATTATATAAAAATCCTGTCAAGATTTGTTGCACCCTTAGACAATTTCTTTCCCGCTTGAAACAATCGCTAAAACGAAAAATGTGAAAATTTATTGATTCCATCCTTTATTTCCCGGTGTCGCACATATCTTACTGATAATACAAAGGTATATTTAACGGCCGAAACTTTCTTCGCTTTTCAGATAAAATCCGGTGTCGAAAGTTTTAGGATAGAATCCATATTGGCACATCCTTTGCTGTTCATTAAGACAAAAGGTTGGTGAAAGATTATGAAATGGCTTGAAGAAATACATGAAAATGACCTTCCGGAAGTTGGCAAAAAAGCCTTGGAACTGGCCCGCCTGAGACGCGCCGGCTTCCCGGTTCCCAATGCATTTGTGATAACCTGCTCGACTTGTCGGGAAATGTTCTCCGGGAGATTGGGTTTACACAATCGTATGAATTTTAAAAAGTTGATCAAAGGAAATGCTTTCCAGGATCCGATCACTGAAGGGGTGCTATCAGGATTTAAAACACTTGGATCACACGTAGCGGTTCGATCGTCGGCGGTGAAAGAGGACCTCAAAGGAGCTTCTTTCGCCGGACTATTTGAGACCCTGCTCAATATCAATGGAGAGGAGGCCCTTTTTCAAGCAATTAAAACTTGTATTGCTTCTCAATTTTCCGGGCGAGTCCGAGAGTATGCCAGACGAAACAAGATTTCTTATGAAGACTTGAAACTGGCAGTCTTAATCCAGAAACAACTTAAACCCGAGACATCAGGAGTGTTGTTTACCGTTAATCCCGTAACCGGCAATGATCGAGAAATAGTCATAGAAGCGGTGCAGGGCCTTGGTGAGCCTCTTGTCTCGGGCAGGGTACAGCCGGAACGATATCTGATAAACGGCTTTTCAGAACGGGTTACAGAAAGAGTTTTATCTTCTGAACAGGCAGTGCTTTCTATCAGATCCGGAGGGGGCGCCTTTATAAAAAGCAAACCGCAAACCGGCGCTTGCCTTGATGATACGATCCTGCGTGATCTGGGTTGTATGGCAGTAAAAATACAAATATTGTATGGATTTCCACAAGATATAGAATGGGCGATTGCTGACAGACGGATTCACATCTTACAGTCTCGACCGATTACGGCCATAAGTTATCAACGAATTGACGGAGAATGGACCACGGCGGATTTTCGGGACGGTGGCGTCTCCTCCCAGGTGGTGACGTCTTTCATGTGGTCACTCTATCAACATGTGTATGACTCTGCTATGCATTCTTACTTGGAAAGAATTCGTCTTATTCGTCGAAATAAGAAGATTCAGTGGTCGAAAGTGATTTTTGGTCGTCCCTACTGGAACGTTGGGGCTGTAAAAAAGGCCCTCATCCATCTGCCCGGCTTCACGGAACGGAATTTCGACAAAGATCTCGGTATAGAAATAACATACCAGGGAGATGGTGCAGTTACACCATTCAGGCTGCTTGGCTTATTGCGTGCAATTCCTGTGATGCTGGCTATAGGAAAGACGTATCTCCTTCAAAAGATCGAAACACAAAAAGCCGTAAGAAAGTTTGAGCATTATGAAAAAGTGATTTTGACTAAAAATCTTTCCGCCATGAAAAATGAAGATCTTGGAGAATTGTTCGCCGATCTTGTTCATAATCGCCACCTCGAGTTGGAAACTGCTTACTTTAAAACGATATTTAATACTGCAAACGCCCGGCTGGATTTCAAAGCGATGTTGGATAAGGCCAATAAAAAAGGCGCCGGGTTTGAGTACCTTCCGCTGATTACCGCCTTGAAGCCGCTAAAAACAGCCGCCCCGTTATTTGAGCTGTGGAACATCAGCCGACGTATCAACAGAGAACCGGAAGCAATAAAGGTTTTGACAGCAGGAAAAACCGAAAAGATTTTTGCTCATCCGATTCTGGGGGCGGCGTTGAAAGATTTTATTAAAAAATATGGCTACCACAGTACCAGGGAATTGGATCTCAGGACACCGCGCTGGCGTGAAGATCCAAAGTTTGTCATTGAAACGCTGCAGGCGTATTCAAAGCTTGATGATAAAGATAACCCCCGGTCTCGTGTCGAAATGAACAAAAATCTTTATGAAAATGAACTGGAAAAATTGAGGCGATTTTTTTCCGGGCACAAGATTGTTCAAAGAAAGTGCTTCATTAGAAAACTAGAAAGAGTCCGTTTTCATACCTGGTACAAAGAAGAAGTGCGAGATCGGTCAGCTCGGATGTATAGTCTTATCCGAAATGTTTCCCTCGAGGTGGGGCACAGATTGACACAAAACGGCATTTTGAGTAAAAACGATCATATTTTCTACTTGCCATACCAGGAAGTGATCGACATCCTCAGAGATAAAACTCCGGACCCCAAAACTATCCGCCGGCGTATTCAAGCAAACAAAATTTATATGCTGTCCTTTCGTAATTTTGACAACCCCAATGAGATAGGGCATCGATGGCGGTATCACCATGATGATGAGATTAAAAAGTCCGAAACCGACAGAATATATCAAGGCATTGCTTGTGCATCCGGCAAGACTACCGGTGTGATCCGCGTCATTCGGGACATCAACGAGTCTAACAAACTTCAAAAGGATGATATTCTGGTCACCCGGTTTACCGATCCGGGATGGACCGCCTTGTTTCCCTTATTATCCGGTGTGATTACCGAAACAGGCGGTATCTTGTCCCATGCCGCTGTCATTGCACGCGAGTACGGAGTCCCTGCGGTTTTGGCCGTACCAAACGCTACACGAAATTTAGAGGATGGCCAAAGGGTTATTCTCGACGGTAATAAAGGGGAGGTTCAAATATTATGATAGCACGTGATTTTTCTCAAACTGCTTGTGCTCACGGCTTTTCAGATATAGACCATGGGACTCCAATCAAAGGATTTATCCACAAGGATCCTGATTTGTCCGGCGATCAATATTTTCATTTCGTAAAGCCGAGTTTGAAAAATCATCTGGGACTTCTGGGGCTGGATGTGATTTACAGCAGAGGTCAGGCCGACCGCCTCTACTATAAAGACCACAATGGAGAAGAAGTGGAAGTTCTAGACCTAGTAGGAGGATTTGGGGCCTGCTTGTTAGGACACAATCATCCTGATATTATCTCGGTTCTTTCGGAAAAAATCAGATATGGCCAACCCAATCTTGTGCAAGGCTCGGTTCAGGCTGAATCCGGTCGACTTGGCGCGCGACTTTCCAATCAGCTCTCAAGGGTGACCGGTAAGACCTATGTCTGCATTTTTGGCAACTCAGGAGCCGATGCAGTGGATATCGCTATAAAACATTCCGAACTGGAACGAGGTATAAAAATACAAACCCTCCGAAAAATTATGCATCACGATTTCAGTGTCAATAAGAATAAACGTCAGGAGGGACCCTGTTGTCTGGAATCAGAAACACTCCAACAATCAGGTCTTATTGAGAGGGGATTAATTCCGGAATCGTTTGAAGAATGTTTAAGCCTGATTGAACGCCATAATCACAAGGTATTCAATCGTTCCCCACTGTATCTGGCATTGGAGGGGGCCTTTCACGGAAAAAGCGTAGGATCTCTGTCACTGACATACAACGCGAGTTATCATCGACCCTTTGCCGCCCTTTTGCAGAAAACTCATTTTCTCGATCCTTGTGTTACGGAACGTCTTGAAGCAATCTTTGAAGAATCCTTGCAGCATTACTATATATTAAGCCGAGATGAAAACTTCAGGATTCATATTAAAAAAAAGCCCATCAGCAATATAGCGGCTCTGTTTGTGGAACCTATCCAAGGGGAAGGAGGGATCTTACCCATCGGTTGTGACTTTTTAAAAGAATGCCGCAGACTCTGTGATAACTATCAGGTTCCCTTAATCTTCGATGAAATTCAGTCCGGGTTGGGGCGGACCGGCAGGTTTTTTGCGTCAGAGCATGTCGGTGTCCCCGGCGATATTTACCTGCTTTCAAAATCTCTTGGCGGCGGCATAGCAAAGATTTCAGCAACACTGATCGACCGTGATCGCTATGTGGATGAATTTTCTCTCATTCACTCTTCCACCTTTGCGGAAGATCCTCTTTCATCGGCCATAGGAAACAAAGTGCTTGATCTTTTGGAAAGGGACCAGCTCTTGAAGATGGCCGAGGAAAAGGGATCGTATCTTAAAAGGCATCTTGAAAAATTAACTGCACGATACCCTGAAGTTGTCGATTCAGTGCGTGGGAAAGGACTTATGTTGGGCATTGCATTTTCCCATCAAAAAAACTCGGACTCCTCGGTTATCCGGGAGATCGACAAGGCCCATCGCCTTTCCCACTTCATCTCGGGATACCTGTTCCACCAAGACAATATGAGAATCCTTCCTACATTAAGCGACCCCCGAGTATTACGTCTCGAGCCTTCGGTCTATATTTCGTACAGGGACCTTGACAGGGTAGTGCATGCATTTGAGCGATTGTTTAAGGTGTTGACCGAGAACAACGCTCATGAACTTCTTGGGTTTATGACAACTGAACGAACTACCGTCGGATATTCGGCGAAGACGTATTCAAAGAAGCGAAAAGTGGGACAGGCCGATACTTCTGTCAGGAAAGTGGGTTTTCTTGTCCATTACATCCATTCGGGCCAATTGAAAGCGATTGACCCTTCATTCGGAACACTTTCCTCGCAAGGTCAGGAAAGATTTATCCGTAATATGATGTCCGTTGCAAAGCCGATGCATATCAGCTCGACAGACATAACTTCCGCCTCGGGCAGGAAAATCAACTTCAACCTTATCCTTGTCCCTATTACCTCGCGACACATGGTGGAATTTTTAAAGAATCCGGGCGCCTCACCGGCCCTGAATATGGTTGAAGATGCCGTCTGGGCGGCGCATGAAATGGGGTGCCAAGCCGTCGGACTGGGACAGTACACTTCCATCATCAGCAAAAACGGACTGTTAATCAGACAACCGCAACTTACCCTCACAACCGGCAATTCAAATACCGTGGCCGTATCTGTTCGGGCCATTCTAAAAGCAATATGGATGAGGGATCTTGATCCGTCTTGTATCAATTTGTCCCTGGTTGGAGCGGCTGGGAATATCGGGGCGTCTTATGCTGGAATGATCTCAAATCATTTTTCTAAAATCAACCTCGTGGGGTCCTCAAAACCCGGGTCTCTCGAACGCCTGGAAAGCATCCGTTCCAAAATTATTGGGAACGTCTACCGGATGTTGGTCGAAAATCATTACTCTTCGGATACAAAAAAAGGAATTGCACAACGCCTGTTCGAAAGCCCACTCATTCAACGACTTATCCATGAAAACGCGGATCCACAAACCGCCTGGCACGCCATTTGTTCTGAAGGGTTGGCGGATGATATTATTTCAGTTTCCACGGACATTACGTCAATACGCCGGTCGAACGTCATCGTGGCTGTGTCCAATTCCTCCGAAAAGATCATCCGAAACGAGTTTGTGCGAAGAAACGCGATTATATGCGATGTATCTGTTCCATGTACCACGGAAGCCGATGTTATCCAGAATAGAGGCGATGTGCTGTTTTTCACCGGAGGAATCGTCAAACTGCCCAATGGGGAAGCCATACAAGCGCCAGCATATCCCTTGCCGAAAGGACATGTTTTTGCCTGTATGGCTGAGACGATGCTGCTCGGTTTGTCCGGAATCAGAGAGAATCTCTCTTATGGGGAGCTGGAGATGAGGAATATCCAACTGATCGACAACTTATCCAAGTATCATGGCTTTGAATTAGGACCACTTAAAACAACTGCCGTACTTTAAAAAAGGTTAAGTTTCATACTACGCTATGATGGTAAGGATAATTAGAAGGTCTGTCAAAAAAAAGGAATTTTTATGAGGGAAGACAAAAACACGACTCGGGTTGATCAATTTGGTGGTGATGTTAAAAAGGGTTTCTTTGCCCGAATCTGGATTTATCTCATTGAGATGCACCCTCCACGGAATTTTATATTGGGCATCATTTTTTTTATGAGCGCGTGGTGCGGAATTTCTCTCCTTTGTCACTCGGGAAAAGAAAAGCTCATGCCATCCACAGGTATCTTTGTATCCGGTGCTCTGACAATCACGCTAATGCTGCTCTTGCTCCGGATCATGGATGAGTTGAAGGATCTCGAAACCGATCTTCTCCATTTTCCTCACAGACCGGTTCCCAGAGGTGCTGTTCATGCCTCAGATCTGAAAATTCTTGGTCTATTCATCGCGGGAGTCCTTGTGTTTCTGAACCTGTTTTTCAGTCATGCGACGGTCATGTTTCTCAGTGTGTTCTGTTATGCCTGCCTGATGTATAAATATTTCTTCCTAAAAAACATTATTTCCAAAAACATCCTATTTGCCTTGCTGACTCACAACCCGATTTCCTATTTCCTTTTTCTTTATGTAGCCTTCATTTACCGGAACAATATGGCATCACGAATTCATTTCGGACAAATTTTTTTGCTGGGAGCGGTCTTTTTCTGTTCTTCCATGTCCTGGGAAATTGCTCGAAAAATCAGACATCGCGAAAATGAAACCGATTACCAGACATATTCCAGGGTTATGGGCATTCATGCGGCCCTTATGATACCTGCTGTTTTG
Source organism: Deltaproteobacteria bacterium (assembly GCA_019313505.1). GTDB lineage: Bacteria > Desulfobacterota > Desulfobacteria > Desulfobacterales > UBA11574 > S5133MH16. The sequence continues at coordinate 102 of JAFDBA010000096.1, read as the reverse complement.
AGCGGGATATCTTTGGTTGTTATTATTTTCCTGTTCCACGGTATATTTTCAGGTTTTACTTTTTTTTATATGATTGTCGTATATCTCTTTTTACTAATGACA
>JAFDBA010000278.1 GCA_019313505.1 Deltaproteobacteria bacterium | reverse complement strand
GATCCAGGTACAATTGTTCTATGGAGAGGTTGGAAAAGATTAAAGGATTTGACTCAGGGCTGGAATTTGGCTATTAAATGCGTGACTTGTGGGTAATAGTAAGCCCACACCACCGTACGTACGGTTCCGTATACGGCGGTTCATGAGTTACATTGAAACTTTAAAACCGAATCAAGCAGTGACACGAGTCCAAGCCGGTCAAAGAAGATTTTAGGAAACACCGCCGCCTCCACCATTTTTATGTTGTATTTTCAATAGGTTAACTTTTAATATCCAGTTAGTAAATGGTCGGCAAATCTCTCATGGAGTTTGCCGATTTTTTTTGGGAAATTTGGGATAAAATCGGTGATATAGTTTGAATTTTGTGGAATCTTTTGAGTTATTTCAGAACTCAGGAGTCGAACCCGTAGACCCATATAAAATATCTAAGTATATCAACCAGTTGATTTTTTGAGGGGCCACATAGCCTTGTATTGAAAGAAAAAAGGCAGGCCATTGATAAACCTGTCTATTTATATCAGTTTTTAGTTTTATGATTTCATAAAAAAATAGATCAAGGTATCTTATTTGTAATTTTAACTTATATGATAAATTCAGGCGGATATGTAAAACCTTCTTAAAAGTGAAAATACGTAATTTATATGCAAGCCGGATTAAAGGTATTGAAAAGTATTTAAATATATATTTTTGTAAGTTACACATGATCTATTCAGTACATATTAAAAAAATATAAAGGCAGAGACTTTGATTAGGCTCTGCCTTTTTTATTCAAAACTGACGACAATGTTATTTAATGGGGCCGCTGGGATTCGTGGGGAAATAAAAAGGATCATGTTGTTTCTTGTCCTTTTTAGAATCTTCTGATTTCTTTTCCGGGATTTTGGGCTGTTCTTTCGGTTCCGGTGGGGTAGGAACCTCGGCCTTTTTCTCAGGAATTTCAATCAAGAAATCTTTGTAAAGACTTAGTTGAAGGGATTTTCCTGATAGGATAGTAATTTCTTTTTCAGTATCTTTAACCCGCAATATATGAACCCCGGATGCTACTTCCTTTGAAATTACCGGTGTTTTTCCAATTTCTACGCCGTCTAAAAGAACATCTAACTCAGGAGGATCACTAAACACCGACAGTCGCCCCATCGGTTTTTGTTGGCCCTCCAGCGTTCGAGATGGCTCAATTAATTCAGCAAATAGGGATAACGGTTGCATGATCAAGAAAACGGAAACAAAACCGAAAGGGAGTATTAAATTGATCTTTTTTTCTCATCAATTTTCGCCCAAAGTGACTTATCAGTTTTTTAATTGACAATGTCATTCGTATGTATTACGTTTGTAATATGATTATTTTTGATGCATCAACTTTGATTTTGCTTGCAAGAATAGGTTTACTCGAATTATTTCTCTCAACCTTTCAAGAAAGGGTTGCGATTCCCCAAAAAGTGAAATCTGAAGTATGCATAAAGGATCGGGAAGAGAGGCCATTGGTAGAAAGTCTGATCAAACAAGGAAAGATTGAGATTTTGACACCCAAAAACCCAAGGCAAAAAAGAAAATTAATGGAAGATTTCAATATCGATGAAGGCGAAGCCGAAGCCTTGTTGCTTGCCATTCAGACAGGGGCTGAAACCATTGCTACAGACGATAGAAATGCCATCAGGGCTGCCAAGCTTTTAAAGATTGATTTCGTTACCGCCATCGGTTTTTTAATAAGGGCACATGAAAAACAGCTTGTTGACAGGGATGAAGCCCTAACAAAGCTGCAAAGTCTCCAAGCTATCGGCAGGTATAGCAATGTTATTCTTAAAGATGCAAAGAACAGGATTGAAGGAGGTGAATAAAAATGGCCGGAAAAACTCTCAGCATACGTATTAATGATGATTATTTTAAATTTCTGTCATCCCTTGCAAAGGAAGAACGTGCTGATGTGTCAAAAAAGGTCAGAGAACTTGTTGGTCTTGGCAGGGTCATGTTAGCCATCGAAAAATATAAAAATTCCGAGGCATCGTTAGAAAAGGCTTCAAAAATAGCCGGTGTTTCTATATCAAAGATGTTGGATATATTTAGTGAATATGGTGTTCGGGCAAACTTAGAATATGAAGACTACTTGAAAGGACTTAAAACTCTAAAAAAGGTTTGGTAGTGATCTTTTTCCCTGATTTACTGAACATACAACCTCTAACCTCTGTCCTCCAACAGCCGAAGGCTCTCCCTCCAACCTCCAAC
>JAFDBA010000007.1 GCA_019313505.1 Deltaproteobacteria bacterium | reverse complement strand
TGGGAAACTTATGCAAAAACCGGCGCCGTGGATAAGACCGGAACCATCATGTACGCCATGGGCTGGACACAGCACACGGTGGGAGTACAGAACATCCGCATGATGGCCATGATCCAGCTCATGTTGGGTAATATGGGCCGACCCGGAGGCGGGGTTAACGCCTTGCGCGGGGAGTCCAACGTGCAGGGTTCCACAGACCACTGCCTGCTGTTCCACATCTTGCCTGGTTACATGGCCACCCCAAATACCAAATTGCCTAAGCTTGCCGATTATCTGAAAAGAAGGGCCAAGAGCAATGATCCATTGAGCGCTAACTGGTGGCAATATGAGCCCAAGTATATGGTGAGCTTTCTCAAATCCATGTTCGGAGAAGCCGCCACCGCGGCCAACGACTTCGGTTACGACTGGATGCCTAAGCTGGATGCCGGCGCGAACTACTCGTGGCTCACCATTTTCGACGAGATGTACAAAGGAAACTTCAAGGGATTCTTTGCCTGGGGCCAGAATCCGGCCTGTTCCGGAGCTAATTCCAACAAGACCCGCAAGGCCCTGGCCAAGCTGGACTGGATGGTTAACGTCAACATTTTTGACAACGAAACCGCCTCATTCTGGAAAGGTCCCGGAATGAATCCCGAGGAAATTAAGACAGAGGTTATTTTCCTGCCCTGCGCAACCAGTGTGGAAAAAGAAGGCTCGATTACAAACTCCGGTCGTTGGAGTCAGTGGCGTTACCAGGGCCCCAAACGATTACGAGGCGTTAAACCAGACGGCGATATTATGGTCGAGCTTTTCGAAAAGATCCGTGAACTATACAAAAACGGCGGCACATTTCCCGAGCCCATCCAAAACTTGCGGTGGGACTTTGTTAAAAACGGAAAGTTTGATCCCCACGCTGTTGCCAAGCTGATAAACGGCTACTTTGAGAAAGATGCCACTGTAAAGGGCAAATCCTTCAAAAAAGGAACCCTGGTACCATCGTTCGCTTATTTGCTAACAGATGGCTCCACCAGTTCGGGAAACTGGCTCTACTGCAATTCTTACACGGAAAAGGGGAACATGGCTGCACGCCGTGGGAAGAAAGATCCCACCGGTATGGGTCTTTATCCCGAATGGTCATGGTGCTGGCCTGTTAACCGAAGGATCATTTACAATAGAGCGTCAGTCGACCTCAATGGCAAACCCTGGTCGCCGGATAAAAACATTCTGGAATACAAAAACGGCAAATGGGTTGGAGATGTGCCTGATGGCGGCTGGCCGCCCATGGCCAACAAAGCCAAGACCAAGCGTCCGTTTATTATGAAGCCGGACGGTGTGGCTTCGGTTTTTGGTCCCGGCCGGGCAGATGGACCTTTCCCAGAGCATTATGAGCCGTTAGAGTGTCCGGTCCCGAAAAACCTGTTTTCCAGCCATCGCATGAGCCCGACAGCAGTGGTTTATGGTGCGGATACAGATGCTCATGCAACCTGTGACCCGCGTTTTCCATTTGTTGGCACGACCTACCGGGTAACAGAGCACTGGCAGACCGGCATACTAACCCGCTGGCAGCCCTGGCTGCTTGAGACCCAGCCCCAACTCTTTGTAGAAATGAGCATAGAACTGGGCAAACTCAAGGGAATCAACAACGGTGATAAATGCAAGGTTTCATCGGCCCGGGGCGAAGTAGAAGCCGTGGCTATGGTGACCGGTCGATTTAAACCCTTTAAAATACAAGGGACGACTGTTCATCAGGTGGGCCTGCCCTGGTGCTTCGGATGGATCTATCCAGAGGATGGCGGAGATTCGGCCAACCTCTTGACACCATCAGCCGGTGATCCCAACACAAGAATCCCGGAGACCAAGGCTTTTATGGTCAACGTGGAAAAAAGCGGGAAAAGGAGGGCGTAAACCATGGCCGGTAAATTTTTCTTTATAGATACGACCCGTTGCACTGCCTGCCGCGGTTGTCAAATCGCCTGCAAGCAGTATAAAAAGCACGATGCCAGCAAAACAAAGCAATATGGCACATACCAGAATCCACCTGACCTGGATGGCAACACATTCCGCCTGGTGCGCTTTTCGGAGCACCCTGCTAAGGTCAACTCTATGGCCTGGTACTTTTTCACTGAAGCCTGCCGTCACTGCCTGAAACCGGCTTGTAAAAAGAAGGCGGACCAAATCATGAAGGATGCCATTATTGTTCACGATAAATTAGGGACAGTTCTATTTACTAAAAAGACCAAAGAACTGGAAAAAAGTTTCAAGGCAATCAAACAAGCCTGTCCCTGGAGTATTCCCACCTGGAGCAAAAAAGAGAAGCAGATGGTCAAGTGCAATATGTGCTACGATCGCGTGGAGGCCGGGCTCCTTCCGGCCTGCGTCAAAGCTTGCCCCTCAGGTGCGCTCAACTTTGGTGATGAGGCGGAAATGAAAAAACTTGCCACCGATCATTTGGCAGCTGCCAAGAAAAAATTCGGTGGCAAGGGTGAACTTCTAGACTTTGAAGACGTCCGGGCATTATATCTAATAACAGATGAACAATCAAAATATCGCCCGGTAGCATAATCCAACCTGGGGCTCCGTCAATCCGGAGCCCCAGACTTATATTATAACGACTGCTTTTTCTTAATTAGCGGAAAGGTCTATCCATGTCCCCGAACCTTGAAAGTATAGCCTCCAAAGTAAAAGTAATTGGAAAGCGTAACCCGGTCTATGCCGAGATCGCTCAGTGGGTAGGAGATCTTTTGTCCGAGACTGTACAGGCTGCTGGAAAATTTCGCCTGCCCGAGTTGGACTTTGACCAGGCTCCTTCACTGGAGGCCAGGTCCCAGGGGCGGTCTTTCCTGGACCCGGAAAAATTGTCCTTGGACTGGGAACAGGCCGGAGCTTTATACAAACATCTGGTGGATCTGTTAACGAAAAGGGAAAACGGACTAAAACAGGCGGAAGGATTGCTTCAAGCCCTTGCCAAGGATCAAAACGGTATTCCCAAACTGATGAAAGCGGTACTGGCATCGGACTTTGAAGCTATTGAAACAGCGGCCCGGGAATTTAAGATCGATCCACCGGTGCTCACTCTCATCCTTCGTTTGTCACTTAGACCGGCTCTATTGAACGTAGCACAAGCTGTTTTTGAGCGGTTGGACTTAAATCAATGGTCTTACGGTCACTGCCCGGTGTGCGGTTCGGCACCAAAACTGGCCGATTTTTCCGGCGAGGGGGGCATGAGGACACTGCACTGTTCTTTATGCGAAACCGCATGGCCCTATACTCGCCTTCGCTGCCCTTTTTGCGAGAATGATAATAGGGAAGATTTGAGCTATCTTCGTGCTGAGAGTGAAGAGGGTCTGCGTGTGGATCTTTGCAACCGCTGCGGCCATTACATAAAGACCATTGACCTGCGTGAACTGCCGGGACCCATAATTGTACCTTTAGATGATGTGGCCACCTGGCATTTGGATATAATAGCCCAAGAAAATCTTGAAAATCGGAAGTTCGATAATAGGCAAGGATAAACATTGTGATGAAGGGAAGATCGTTACTGATAGGGGCTGGAGTCTCAGTTGCGGTTGTTATCTTGTTAATTTGCGGTATGGGCGCTTTTGATGTTAAAGCGTTGTCAGAAACTCCTGACCAAACCCCGTCTTACATGTTTAGACCGGATATCATCACCTTTGATACCATGAAGGTGTTTGGAAAACTTGAAAAGCCCACAGCAGTATTTCTACATGACCAACACACCGATGCCCTGAAAAAGAAAAATAAAGACTGCATGACCTGCCATAAGACCGAAGACGGACGTATGTCTCCCAAATTCATGCGGCTTAAAGATATCAGTCGAGAAGAACTGACAAAAATTTATTGTGATAATTGTACGAAATGCCACACTGAAATACTTGCTGCCGGAGAGAAGGCAGGACCTACTAAATGCAACGAATGTCACAAGGAAAGACCTCTGATCAAATCCTCCCGGGTGCCTTTTGGTTTTGACAAATCTCTTCATTATCGTCATTATAAAGCCCAGAAGAACAAGTGTGAACATTGTCACCATGAATATGACCGAAAGAACAAAAAGCTGTTTTATGCCAAAAATAAAGAGGGTACCTGCCGTTACTGTCACAAGAAAGAGACTCAAGAGCTGGATTCGGAAAAGCGGATTTCCATGCGACTTGCTTCTCATTTTGCCTGCATCGATTGTCACATGAAAAACATAGCAAAGAATATTGACGCAGGTCCGGTCACATGCGGAGGCTGCCATGATATAGAGCAGCAGAAAAAGATCAAAAAGGTTGATAAAATTCCCAGATTGAAGCGGAAACAACCTGATATTGTTTTGATCAAGACAGGGGGCAAAAAGAGTCTTAAAACTCCGATGTATCGTGTCCCATTTGGTCACAAGGCCCACGAAAGATATAATGATACCTGCCGTGTATGCCATCATGCTGATTTAAAATCATGTGCTGACTGTCATACCCTTACAGGTTCCAAAGAAGGAAAATATGTTAAACTCAAAGATGCCATGCATCAGCTGGATACTAAACAGAGCTGTATGGGATGCCATGAGCTTAACCAGCAAAACCGGAATTGCGCGGGTTGCCATGCGTTCCTGGGAAAAGATCGTAAGCAGGATTCGGCTGCGTGTATGAAATGTCATATGGCTCCACCCGAGAAAAGCACTGGAGTATTGTATCAGACCGGGGAAAGAAAGCTGGCTCGCATGATGCCTGAAATATGGAAGACCATATTCGGCACAAAAAACGCTGTTGATATACCGAAAAAGGTCGTTATCAACGAACTGGTCGATCGGTACGGACCGGTTGAATTTCCGCACCGGAAAATTTTCCAGGCTATAAAAAAGAAGATAGATGGCAACAAGCTATCTACATATTTTCACCCTGTAGAGGCTACGCTATGCCAGGGGTGTCACCACAACAGCCCTGCAGCCGGCAAGCCGCCTAAGTGCGAAAGCTGCCATGGCAAGCCTTTTGATGAGAAGAATATGTTAAAACCCGGAATAATGGGTTCATATCACAGGCAGTGTATCGGGTGTCACCAAAAAATGGGTATAGAAAAGTTTTTAAGCTGCACAGCTTGCCATAAAGAAAGAAACAAATCAGTTAAAGCCCAATAGAAAACTTGTTGAGGTATTTCATATGTCCATATCCAGAAGAAAATTTTTAGGATGGGTTGGTGCAGCAGGCTTAAGTGCAACTATAGGCAAATCAGCCACTGCTTCAACACATAAACATTTCACCGGTTATCCGGGCAGTTTTGCAGTATTGCATGATACGACTCTGTGCGTTGGATGCAGAAGCTGTGAAACCGCCTGCAATAAAGTGAATGATTTACCTTCGCCGGATAAACCATTTGCGGATCTTTCCGTCCTGGAAAAGAAACGAAGAACCACAACAAAAGCATTTACAGTGGTCAACAAATACAATGATCCTGAAAGGCCGAAAAAACCGGTATTTTTCAAAAAACAATGTAACCACTGCCTGGAGCCGGCCTGTGCGTCCGTATGTTTTGTACGAGCCTTTACAAAGACAAAAACAGGAGCTGTTATATATGATTCCTCTGTTTGTGTGGGCTGTCGGTATTGTATGGTTGCCTGTCCCTTTGAAATACCTACATATGAATACGATCAGGTCCTTACTCCCCGGATAAGGAAATGTACCATGTGCTATCCGCGGGTCAGCAAAGGTCAACTCCCCGGATGTGTTGAGGTCTGCCCCATGGAAGCCCTTACGTTTGGAAAACGGCAGGATCTTATCAATTTTGCCAAGCAACGTATCCAGAAGTATCCGGATCGATATGTAGATCATATCTACGGTGAACATGAAATGGGAGGGACAAGCTGGTTGTATATATCCGGCGTGCCCTTTAAAGAGCTGGGTATGCGGGAAGATCTGGGCGTAACACCGGCACCTGAATTAACCGCGGGCGCTCTCAGTTCGGTTCCCATGATCGTGGGGCTATGGCCTGTTTTGCTTACAGGTCTTTATGCCGTATCGAAACGTAAAGAAAAAATTGCACAAACAGAACAGGAAAATGCTGTGGCCTTGGCATTGGATAAAGCAGATGCCAGCCCTCAGTCAATAATATCGGAAGCTACTGAGTCTCAAACGGGGGAGGAATCCTGATGACCGAAGAAACTATTGCAGAGAATAAATCATTTTTCAACCTGTTTAATATCTGTGCTGGAATCGTCGTCGTCATTGGTCTTTATATTACATATTTACGATTTACCGGCGGATTGGCGGCGGTTACCAACCTTTCCGATAACAACCCCTGGGGTATCTGGATAAGCTTTGACCTGCTTTGTGGTGTGGCTCTGGCTGCCGGTGGATATGTTACTTCCGCCGCCGTCTACCTTTTTGGAATGAAAAAATACCATTCGGCCGTTCGACCGGCTGTTTTGACTGGTTTTTTGGGGTATTCTCTGGTTGTTCTGGCGTTGCAATACGACGTGGGTCGGCCATGGCGCCTCCCCTACCCCTTAGTCGTCCAACAGGGAACCACTTCAGTTCTCTTCGAAGTGGGTCTTTGCGTCGCCATTTACCTTACGGTCCTTTTTGTTGAATTCTCCCCTGCGGCCCTGGAATGGCTGGGATTAAAAAAAGCCCGCAATCTTGCGGTCAAACTAACCATCCTTCTGACCATATTCGGCGTTGTACTTTCCACCATGCACCAGTCTTCTTTAGGTTCTCTCTTTTTAATCGCACCGTCAAAGCTGCACCCATTGTGGTATTCTCCATACATACCGATTTATTTTTTTGTAACCAGTATTATCGCAGGGCTTTCCATGGTTATTTTTGAAAGCACCCTTTCCCACCGCTTTTTTGCTTACAAAATGGATGAAACTCACCTCAAAGAAGCAAACGGTATCACTTTGGGATTCGGCAAGGCCGCCGCTTATGTTCTGGCGGGTTATTTCGCCATTAAGGTTATGGGGATATCTGCCGGGAACAATTGGCATTATCTTAAAACAGGATATGGAACCTGGTACCTTGTAGAGCTTATAGGGTTCGTGGCTCTGCCTGCGCTGCTGTATGCCATCGGCGTCAGGGAAAAAAATCTGATCCTGATAAAATGGACATCGGTCCTGGCGATATTGGGGATAATTCTCAACCGGTTTAATGTCTGCCTTGTTGCTTTTAACTGGCAACTTCCATCCAGCGAAAGGTATTTTCCACACTGGATGGAAATCGGAATTTCTGTTTTTATCGTTATGATCGGCTTAATCCTTTACCGGTTTATTGCAACCAGAATGCCCATTTTATACGCTCACCCGGATTACAAGGATGCCCATTAAGAAAGGCTTTGATTATGGACAAAGTTTTCTATACGCTTCAAAATTTTATGACCCATACGGAATCCGTCACTTATTTGCTGGTAGCAGCGACACTGGTTGGAATGACGCTTTTCTGGTTGTTTCTGGGTAGTGGTAAAAATGAAGATTAATTAAAAGTTGATGGCTAAGTAAAAAGTCCCATCTACTGCGTTGTAGGATTTTTTCAGACACTCGGCATACTACATGTATGGCCTCGTTCCTGAAAAAATCCTACGCCTTGTATATGAACCTTTTTACTTAGCCATCTATAGTTGAGTTCGTGACTTTTTACGAGACCATCAAAAGGGGGCGTTTTGCAAAGGTCTCATTATCGTACATCAACTCACCGGCCCACTATTATTGGCCTTCTTTGCCATTTTTCCCCTGGCTGATCCTTAGAACGATACTTTTTGAAAATATTGCCGCTTCAGCTCGTTTGAAATCGATTTATTTCAAAGAACTGAACTAATACCAAAATATGAATGAGGAAGTTCTATATGAAGCGTATCGTTACCAGACCGGACTTTGACGGCGTTGTATGTGCCGCGTTACTTTATGAAGCAGAAAATGTAAAAGGACCTGTGAAATGGGTCGAGCCGAATGACATGCAAAAAGGGCTGGTGGATATTCAAGAAGGCGATATCCTTGCAAACCTGCCATATGATGAACGGTGCTCGTTGTGGTTTGACCATCACCATACCAACAGAATCGACAAACCGTTCAAAGGCGCTTTTAAGATTGCCCCTTCAGCGGCAGGCATCGTTTTCGAATATTATAAAGATAGGTTTAAACGTGATTACAGCGAATTAATCAAAGAAACAGACAAAATCGATTCGGCGGATCTATCTCTGGATGAAGTGCTGCATCCTGAAAAGTACGGATTTGTTGCGCTTTCCATGACGATTTTGGGTCATGACGAATATGATGAACTCTATTGGCACAGACTTATTGATTTGCTCAGAAAGTTCGATATCAACAGGATTCTTGAAGATTCTGAAGTCAAAAAACGATGTAATGCAATTATTGAGAAGAACAAGAAATATAAAAAAATCTTACAGGAAAACACCAAGCTAAAAGGAAACGTATCGATTACGGATTTTCGTTCATTCGATAAAACTCCCACCGGAAATCGTTTCCTGGTCTATTCGTTGTTTTCCGAGGCGGTTGTGAGCGTTAAAATTCGTTATGACAATGACAGTAAAGAAAAAGTTGTCGTAAGCGTAGGTCATAGTATTTTTAACCGAAATTGCAATGTGAATGTCGGACTGATGCTTTCAGGGTTTGAAGGCGGTGGGCACCGTGGTGCGGGTTCCTGTCGGTTCCATGTCAGTAAAGCTGAAGATTATATCCCCAAAATACTCGATATTTTGCTAAAAAATGAGCCCAATGAAAATTAACGATCTGTATTTATAATCCCATATTTTATACTCTTGTATCTTTCCGAAACAACAAGGAAATAAAACATTCAGGTGATACGGTTTTTATCCTGTGGCCAAATTGTTCAGGTGAGAAATTGTTTGCCATGAAAACCGTTCATCCTGGCAGGGGAATATGGCGTTGTTTGTAAATATAGGATCCGATTCAAGATCGTAGCGTGAGCTGGAAACAGCTCTGCTCCACAGCGCCGTGTGGGGAATCGGGGAATAATGTGCCAGGATTGGTATTACCTGGTTTTGTCTGACTGTTTTTATAGAATCTTCTATGGATTTTATTTCTTGTCCTGGAAGCCCGGTCAACAGGTATGCACCGATAAGCTCTTTTTTAAAACCCGCTTCTTTCAAGGAGTTAACAGCTTTTTCAAATTCCGCAGCTGTTACCTTTACGTCTAATTCATTTCTTATATTAAAAGCTGTGGTTTCAAGACCAAGACGCACTGTTTTGAAACCTGCTTGAAACATCAGCCGGGCTGTCTGTTTTGAAATTTCACGGATATGGACCGCATTGGGTGTATGAAAACGAACCTTAAGACCAGATTTTATTATACCCTCGAGCATGGGAACAGCATACTTTCCTGCATTCACAAGTAGTGCATCGTCATAGAATGCAAAATCTTTTACTTTATATTTTTCATGCCAGTATTTTATCTCTTGGACAACAGATTCGGGATTTCGCACCATTCTTTTTGGATTTAAAAAATGCGAGGCACAGTATTTACAGGCAAAAGGACATCCCCTGGAAGTTAGTAGAGGAATATAGGTAATTTTTCTTTGAAGTTCAAATGCCGGATAGGGGTGGGTATCAAGATCATCAGGATTAAACTTTGCCTTTACGGAAAAACCGGTATAATCACTGGCCAGTTTAAGGATGTGTTTTTCGCCAGACCCTTTTACTACATGGTGTGCGCCGGAGTAATTTTGCGCATGCTCATGACAGAGACTGGCATATATTCCTCCAAGGACAATTGCCACATCAGGGAAAATTTCTTTTATTACACCTATGGTCTCCTGTACACCCGGATACCAGTAAGTCATCATGGAAGTCACTAACACCAGATCGGGCTTTTTTATGCAAAGAAGATCTTCCCTGAACCACTTTTTTTTGATTCCGTATCTGGAAAAGTTTCGGGGGATGTCTTCCAATCCACCGGGTTTTGGAATTTTTGTTTTTAAATAAGGCCCCCTGCCGTGTCTGGTATAAGGATCGGCTTGAGATGCTTTTGGATGGAAACGATCAAGGCAGTCTAAATAGGTAATGTTAAATCCATGATGCCGGAGTATTGATGCAAGGGTGAGAAGCCCAAGAGGCTTGGCCCAGAAATCATAAGCAGCAAAATCATGTATCCAGGGATTTACCAGAAGGATATGTGGTGTGTCATGTTTCACAGGGAGAATTAGTCGTCATTATCAGTTGGAAAGTAGTTCATGGAAGTCTTTTTCAATTCCCTGCGACTAAAAAGAAGAGTGTAGTTGTTGATTAACGTTTTTATGGAAATATTGCGGGCAATTTCCCGGCATGATTCTTCATCTTTTGCATGAATCATTGTATAAAGATTATACGGCCAATCACCGGTTGGATTCCTCCGGTAACAATGTGAAACCTCCTTAAAAGAGGCCATCTTTTCTCCAGCGTCATCAACGCGGTCTTCATCAACCTTCCACGCCACCATGGCATTTGCTTGAAATCCTGATTTCTGATGATATATTGTTGCACCAAAACGTCGTATAACCCCTCTGTCACAAAGATCTTTCAGTTGTTCAATAAGGGTCTTTTCGGAAATCCCTATTTTTTTTGCTATTTCGAGATATGGACGCTGAGTGATGGGAATATCACCCTGAATTAACGCAATGATTCCATTTTCAAGTTCTGTCAGCATATAAAGATATAAGAGTCTGAATAAAAAAAAGTCAAGGCTTTTTCTTTAACACCAAACATACTATTGGCAAGTTGTGATAATTTTGCTAACTGTATAATAAAAAACTATCGGAGGATCTATCAATGAAAAAAATAACTCATGATTTTTTACGGTTTTCCCTTGTTATGCTTATTGGAATTTGGGTTGTTACTTGTGCCACAAAATCTTACATTAACGTAAATTACAGGCTCCCGTTATCATCCCATGACCTCAAAGGTATGAAAATCTTTCTTGAATTAAAGGATATTCGACCCGTTAAAACTATTTTTAGTGAAAGAGCCAAAACTAAATTTAAAAACTTTACCGGACTCTTTTTATTTTCTTTGCCTAATGGTGGAAAGAAGAACTTTGTGGTGGGAGCCTTTGATCTTCCGTCACTTTTCAAGACGGCATTTTCGAGAAGGCTTGAAAATATGGGAATAGAAGTTTTAACTGAACCTGAAAAAACAGAACCGGTTATCGAAATAGATCTGCAAAATTTTCTTCTGGATCTGGTCGATCGAAAATGGGTTGCCGAAATCAGTTATGAAGTTCGCCTGATCAAAGCCAACAAGCTTCTCGCCAGAGAAACAATCAGCGGCAATGCAGAACGTTTAAAAATGCTTTCTCAGAGTGATGTTGAAAAAGTTCTTGGAGAAATTTTTACAGACGTAGTCAATAAAGTCGATTTCCGCAAACTGCTTCAACAGGCAGATCTATAGCGAAGCAATTCTTGACTTTGGCATGATAACTGATTAGTTTTTTATCAATATTGAAAAATACCAAAACAGCGATAATATTTTTATGAGGTTATTAAATGGAAGGTAACATTTTAAACAATAAATTTTCGGGTGCTACCAGGTACATTCTGGATAATGAACTGGCCAGCATCGTTAATGTCACCATGGCTCTTGAAATGCCACTTCTTCTCAAAGGTGAACCGGGTACAGGCAAAACCATGCTGGCCCATGCCATTGCCGAGAGTCTGACCATGCCGCTGATTGTCCTTAATGTGAAATCGAGCTTGAAGCTTGTGGATGCTCTGTATCAGTATGACACACTGACCCGACTTAACGACAGTCGCTTTGGCGATTCTCACCGGGATGTCAGCAATATTGAAGATTATATAAAGATGGGCAAGATCGGGCAGTCTTTTACCTCCAAACAAAGGACCGTACTGTTGATTGATGAAATCGACAAGGCTGATACCGATTTTCAGGATGATATGCTGGATGTGCTCGATCAAATGGAGTTTGATATTATTGAAGTTGATAAAACCATGAAGGCTGTACATCGTCCGGTAATCATTATTACGTCAAACGCTAAAAAAGACCTGTCCGACCCCTTTTTGGGAAGATGCAATTTTCATCACATCGCCTTTCCGGACCCCAAAATGATGCGAAAAATCATAGGGGTTCATTTCCCGGATATTGATTCGAACCTCATGGAAAATGTGGTGACAATGTTCTATAGAGTTCGGGAAATCGATGGGGTTGAAAAGAAGCCGGCAACCCGTGAACTGATCAACTGGATACGCGCCTTGAAATCCGATCCGGATTTTAATCCCAAAGCCCTGATCAAAGGCGACATTCCCTATCTGGGAGTTTTGTTTAAGAAAAGCCCGGATTACGAGCGCGCCGTGGAAGCAACTCGCCGCAGCCATGTGATTTAGCGAAACCGTCTAAATCGGACTTTTTACGAGTTCATCAATGTTTATCGATTTTTTCTATAGCCTAAGAAATGCCGGAATTCAGGTCAGCCCGACTTCGTTTCTGACCCTTCAGAAGGCGCTCAATATGGGATTGATCAATTCCTTAGATGAGTTCTACACATCCGCCCGGGCCATTCTTGTGAAAAGCGAACGGTATTTTGATGTTTATGACCAGATTTTCGCCCACCGTTTTGAAGGCGCGGAACTGCCCGAGTATCAAGGGTTTGAAATCGATGATATTTCCAGGGCCATACTGGATGAATGGTTGAAAGATCCTCAAACCCTTGCCCAAGCTCTGGATGTGGATGAAGCGGAGTTACTCCAATTGACCCCCGATGAACTGATCCAATACTTCAGAGAGCGCCTTAACGATCAGAAAGGGCGTCATCACGGGGGCGCAACCTGGATCGGTACCGGTGGATCATCACCCGTGGGCCACTCTGGAGACCACCCCGGAGCAATGCGGGTGGGAGGGGTTTCCCGAAACCAGTCGGCGGTAAAACTTGCTCTGGAAAGAAGATACAAAGATTATACCCGCAGGGGCCTTCTGACCCAGGACATGGTTGGAGAAGCCTTAAAACGGCTTCGCAACATGATACCGGTGGGTCCCGAAGATAAGGTGGACATCGATAAAACCATATACCAGACCATGAAAAACTGCGGAGAAATCGAAATCGTTTTTTCTAAAAGTTTCAAAGACCGCCTCAAGGTGATCCTTGCCATCGACAACGGAGGATGGTCCATGGATCCCTACATACCGGTTGTCCAGACCCTTTTTGATTATGCCCGCGACCAGTTCAAGGATCTTAAAACCTGTTATTTCCACAATAGCGTATATGATGTGCTCTGGGAAGATCCGGCAAGAGCCAACAAGCCCATTCCCGTGGAACACCTTGCCGCCTTTGACCCCCAGACCCGTCTTATCCTGGTGGGGGATGCGAGCATGGCCCCCTATGAACTCATGGCCGCCGACGGATCCATACATGTAGAGGAGCGAAGCGGAAAGCCGAGCATCGAACAGCTTAAATTTCTGGCTCAAACCTTTCCCCATAGTGTGTGGATGAATCCGGCATCTTCGCAAATGTGGGACTACACCCCCACTATTACCACCATCCGCCAGATTTTTCCCATGTTTGAGCTTTCCCTGGACGGTCTGGAGGAAGCGGTAAGGCATCTGATGGCTAAATAAACCCTATGTCACGGAGCGCGGTTACTATTAAGTGTTCTAATCAAGCCCCATGTTTCCCAGATGCTAATAAGTATTTTTCTGGATCAGCGTCTGTTGCGGCGATGCAGGTTACCTGGGCATTCAAAATTCCACCGCCTTCAACCACAAAATCCTTGCAGACAATTTTTCCTTTGCAGCTTCCGGTTGAAAGGATAATCAATTTTTTTGAAGCTCTGATTTCTCCCTCAAAAGTTCCACCGATTGTAATGCTGGCGACTTTCGCATCAGCGTAAACAGCTCCTTCCTCGGCAATAACCACATTTTCTCCCACAAGTGTTCCTTTTACTACCCCCTTAACGATCAGTCTGCCACTTGTAGAAACCGTACCATCCACAGTCAATTCCCTGTCTATGATAGAAAAGTCTTTTGATTCATTCTTCACAATGGGTCTCCTGCAATATCGCTTATGTAGGTTTTAGATTTAAAGTGATAGTATCTCCTTTTTCGATTCCTAGATAGCGCTTTGCATTTCCTTTATTAAGAGCAATCTCAAGATATCCGAAACTGCCGATAATTGCAAGGGGGCTCCGGAAGGTTGTGTCAACGTAGCTGAGTGATAACCCTGCAATTGTTGTTTTACCTATTTTGATCTCAAGCATTCTTCCAGAGTCGATCTCACTAAATTTTTTAATATAGTTTACATCAATATTTGAAATACAGTTTCCAAAACGATCGAAAGATACGACAGTCCCCACAAGTTGATTATTATTAGAAATATATGGTTTCCGTATCTGTAGATGAACCAGATTTTGTCGATCAAGGGGTGAGCCTAATTTTTTTATATCCATACCCCTGCATAGATGAGCACCAACAGGAGCAAAAATATCCCGGCCATGGAAGGTCTGGCTCATAGATTCTAAAAAATAGCGTGTATTCTCGACTCTGACAATGGAACTAATTTTCCCTTCATCCATTAGAAGGGTTAAAATGCCATTATCAGGCGCAAGGAAAATATGGCCCACCATTTCAAGGACAACTATCGCACGGTCGCTCCCGACTCCCGGATCTACAACCATAACATGCACCGTACCTTCGGGGAAATATCTGTAGGATGATTTGATGATATATGCGGCTTGGATTACGTTCTGGGGATCGATGTGATGGGTGATATCAACAATTACCGCTGAAGGGTTCACGGACAGGATAACACCCTTCATGATACCCGCATACGCATCCTTAGTGCCAAAGTCCGTCAGGAGTGTAATTATCGACATGATCAATCATTGAAACATTCTTTTTTGAAAGCTGAATCCCAGATGACTGTATGCAGCCTGTGAAGCTTTTCTTCCTGAAGATGTCCTCGTAACCATTCCGATTTTTAAAAGATAGGGTTCAATTACATCCACAAGTGTATCCGTTTCTTCCTGAAGGGTTGCGGCGATGGCTTCAATACCGACCGGCCCCCCTTTATAAAACTCAATAATTGTTTTCAGGTAGCGCCGATCAAGATTTGTAAGCCCCTTTTCATCAACCCCTTCCAGAGTCAGGGCTTTTTCAACGATCTTCTTTGTAATTATTCCATCCGCCCTCACCTGGGTGTAATCCCTCACACGTTTAAGAAGCCTGTTTACAATCCGCGGTGTTCCTCTGGATCGTTTGGCAAGCTCAATCGCACCTTTGTCGTCAATTGTTACTTTAAGTAAAGCAGCAGACCGCCCAATTATTTTAACCAGATCTTCTTCACTATAGAAATCGAGGCTCCTGAAAATACCGAACCTATCTCGCAAAGGTGCGGATAAAAGTCCAACCCGGGTGGTGGCGCCAACGAGTGTAAAACGATTCAAACGGTATCTGTGGCTGCGGGCGTGTACACCTTTGTCAAATATAAAATCGATAGCAAAATCTTCCATGGCAGGATACATAAACTCTTCTACAATCTTAGGGGTCCGGTGTATCTCATCTACGAACAGGGTGTCTTTGTCTTCAAGATGCGTAAGAATGCCGATTAGGTCACCGCCCTTTTCAAGGGAAGGGCCGGAAGTAGTAATGAGATTGCCCCCCATTTCATTGGCAATAATATTCGCCAGAGTTGTTTTCCCGAGGCCGGGAGGTCCATGAAAAAGAATGTGATCAACCGGTTCCTCTCGTTTTACGGCTGCTTCAATTGCGATTTTAAGGGCTTCCACAACTTCGGTTTGACCTACATAGTCTGAAAATTGTTCAGGCCTCAAAGACAGTATTTCCGGTTCCCTATCCACAGGGAGACATGATCCTTCAAGAATACCCTGGTTGTCGGAAGAATGTGTTAATATATCATCCATTATTTTAAACTTTTATCAGCTTAGAGCTTTCTCTCCACGATATACTTCTTCAAAAAGTTCTTCAGGGGTTGCTATGGCGCTGTTACGTTTCATGGCTTCGACAATCATATGTTTTGCGTCAGTTGTCCTGTGTCCCAACTGAACAACAAGTAAATCCAAAACATGCTTTGAAAAGTCTTCGAACACAGGTATTTCTACTTCTGCTGCTTTATGGATCAAAGCGAATTTATTCATTCTGCCCTCAAGTGTGGCAATAATTTTTCGGGCCGTCCGGTCACCAACACCTTTTAATTGCTTAAGCTTATTAATATCTTTCGACTCTATGGCCCTTGCTATGTCTCGGACAGGTACACTCAAAGCCTTAACCGCCTTGAGTGGGCCGATATCTTCGACAGAAATAAAATATTGAAAAAATTCTTTTTCGACCTCGAGATTAAAACCGATCAGCACCGGTTTTGGCTGCCGTTCGGTCTGTTGATAATAAATATAGAGGGAAACCTCGTCACCAACTGCCTTGGCTCTGAAGGTTTCCATTACAATCGCAGGAAGCAAAACCTCATATCCGACCTGATTTGCAAGAAGCAGTATCCTGTCGCCCTCTTTTTTTAAAAGTTTACCCTCAAGATAACCGATCATGGGATACCGTTGAATACACGTTGTGCTGCGGGTTTTGAGACAGACCATTATTATGGCGAAACAGGCCCAGAAGCGCTAAACCCATTGCATCAGAAGCGTGATAAGGTTTAATGGGGTCGGTCAGGTTCAACAGCCGCCGAACCGCTTTTTCAAGCTGTATTTTGCTTGCATTACCGTTCCCTGTCAACACCTGTTTGGCTTCACGAACCGGGACCTCCGTAACCGGCACGTCCACCTGGCAACCGGCAAGCAGAATAACACCGGTAACCTTACCCAATGTTATGCCTGCTTTTGGAAACTTTACCATGGAAAATATATCTTCCACTACCATAAGGTCAGGTTTTTCATCCTTTAATACCATGAGAAGATTTGAAAAGATTTTATTAAGACGGTCTGGCAAAGGAAGGTTTTTTGAAGTATTAATACTGCCGAAGGAAAAGCCTTTAACCTTAAGATCTGTTCCCCTAACAACTCCAACACCGGTTGCAGAAAGACCTGGATCTATACCGATAACCTTTATCATTCAACGCTCTTTCCCTGATTCTTGATAATGATTATGTGTAACACTTTATTTTTTCGTGAACCCTAATGAGAAATTACCTTCAACTTTTTTTTAGCGATCTTCGCTTCATTTGATTTTGGATATTTTTTAATCAGTTCTGTAAAGATAAGACGGGCATTTGCTTTGTCTCCCAGATTAAAAAAGGAAAAACCCTGTTTTAAAAGTGAGGCCTGAACCTTATTTCCTTTGGGATATTTTTCGACAACTTTCTGGTATTCTAAAATAGCTTTTTCATACCATTTGTCATGATAGTAAATTTCACCGATCCAGAATTGTGCATTGTCAACATTTTTTGACTTTGGATGGTTTTTTATAAATTTTTGAAATCCTTCCCGGGCCGACTCAAAGTCACCCTGATCAAATGCTTGTTTTGCCGATTGATACATTGCATCTTCTGAAAGTTTCTGTTCAGCTCGGCTCTCGGTTTTTATGCCTGAAACCTTTTTACCTTTCAAACCGGGTTCCGTGGATTCAAAGTTCAGGTACTGCTCAAGACGCACGAGACGGCCTTTATTCTTACTTGAAGTCTGATCTATTCTGTTCAACCGGATTGCTTTTTTTTCATATGAATCTTTATAGGTCTCTAATTTCTGTTTTATTACATATTCCGTCTCTTCGAGCCTTCCACTTAAAATTTGGATTTCTTGGCTCAAGCTTTCGATCATGGCACGTTGCTCGGCAAATTTACTTCTAAGATTTTTATTGTTTTGTTTCTGGGCATTTAATTGGGTTGTGAGTTCTTTGTTCTTTTGCTGGGATTCAAAATAACGCTTTTCAATCAAAGCCTGACGATTGTCGAGGGTAATCATATCCCGCTGTGACGCACAGCCGCATAAAATCATCATGCACGATAAAACAATTATCGTTGTATTTTTCATGGTAAAATTAAATACAGGGGGCTTTGCCCCATTTGGTTTCGAGACCTTTGAAAAACGCCCCCTTTTGCCCAATCCCTGCGTCAAGCTCAAATTTTAATCCTCAAAATACCCAATGTATTCCTGTGGTTAAAATTTTCGCTTTCCTTAGCCTTGAACAAAATTGAATATTTTGCAAAGGTCTCGTTTCATAAGTGGTTACGATTCGAAATCAATTTATTTATCCCGCTTAAAGCGGGATAAATAAATTGAGACCTTTTGAGTGAGCCCTTAGTTTATAGTAAAATGACATCTCCGGTTCTTTGCCCAGGCTTCTTCATTGTGAGCAGGATCAACAGGGCGTTCTTCACCATAGCTTATACAGGTTAATCGTGATCCTGAAATACCAAGATCCGTCAGGAAGGTCTTGGCACTTACAGCACGCTGGTTGCCCAGAGCAAGGTTGTACTCATTTGTACCCCGCTCATCACAGTTTCCTTCAATAGTTGCCGTAACATCTGGATTGTTTGTAAGCCATTCCGCTTTTTTCTTCAGAATTACCTGTGCCTCGGCAAGCAGAACGGCACTGTCAAATTCAAAAAATACATCTTCATTTAAGAACATGTTTTGGGCAGCGGCCTTGAGTTCCGCTTCTTCCTGAATGCGTTGCTCCTCAATCCCCTGTTGCCGCGCCAACTCTTCCTGTTTTGCTTTTTCAGCCGCCTCATCTTCGGCTTGTTGGGTTAAAGAAGTATCAGCCCTGATTGTCTTTTTTGCACATGAAACGGTGAACAGAAATCCGGGAATCACAAGTACCATAGCCAAATTGATCAATAACTTTTTTCGCATTTTTTCCTCCTTTTAATTTAATAGTATAGGAATTTCCTTTTTTGGAACACAGATGAACACAGATTAAAAAGTTTTTTAAATTATAAATAATAATATTATCTGTGTATATCTGCGAAAATCTGCGTCCTATTTTAACTTGATTTATAATTTTTGTGCTTTTTATCAATAAATTGTAGAAGTTCCGAGACGTTTAATTATTACCCATTCTTGGTGACCAATCCGGTTCTGTCTGTTCACCCAGCAAGGTAAGTAATCGTCTCTGGTCGGTTCCATAAGCAGTCATAACATAGATTCTGGAAGGCCCTTCCCTTGTAGAACTGAACACAATAAGACTTCCGTCCGGCGACCATGAAGGCGCCTCGTTGTCGCCCTGATCATGTGTCAATTGAATCGTACCCTGACCGTCAATACCGATCAAGAAAATATTGTTTTGGCCATTTCCCATCCCTGCATAAGCCACTTTGTCCCCTTTGGGCGACCAGCTTGGTTGTGTATTATATCGTCCCTGAAACGTCAGCCTTCCTACCGCTCCTGAAGCTATATTTTTAATATAAATCTGAGGTGTTCCGGATCTTTTTGAAACAAAAGCCATACGCTTTCCATCCGGGGACCAGGTGGGCGACAGATCAATACCCCTGTTATTTGTTAGTCTATTAATAACTTTCCCGGTTCCGGTCAATAGATAAATTTCCGGATCACCTGAAAATGAAAGGGTCGCTGCCAGAGCAAATTTGTTGGGAACCCAGGCAGGTGTGATATTTATTCCTTTTTTTGAAATTACAGCCCCACGCTTTTGGCTTAAATGCTCCAAGTAAAGATCCGGCTTGCCTTTTGCATAGGAAGTATAAGCCAGCCATTTCCCGTCAGATGACCATGCAGGTGAAAGTGTGATACTTTTTGTATGTGTCACCCGCCTGGGATTATATCCGTCAAATTCACATATGTATATTTCTTTGTTACCCGAACTTTTGGAAACAAATGCAATCTCACTATTAAAAAATCCTTTGTCCCCGGTTAGAATAAAAACAATCTCGCTGCAAAAACGGCGAACTATTTTTCGCTGATCTTTGATCAATCCCTTGTATCTTTTACCGACCAGCAATTTTTCTTTAAAAGTGTCATAGAGTCGAAGCTCCATTTCCACCTGGTTGCCCTCAATCAAAACACCTCCTGTTACCAGGAGCTCTGCTCCGATACTGGTCCAGTTATGAAAATTTGCATTTGCCAAAGAGGTCACGGTTCCCATGTCAACAAGGAAGGCTTTACGGTCAAGAATCTTGAAATAACCCGTAAATTCCAATGTTTCAGAAAGCAAATCAGATGCTGTTTTTGATAGACGCTCTGCGACGTCGCCGGAGTAAATCTTCTTGAATACAGGGATTGCAATTGGAATTTTTCGCAAAAAAGGATGGGTTATATCAATATAATCGTATCCGCCTCGACATATGCCGGTTCCAACCACGAAAGATAATATAATAATCAAACATATTGTTTTAATGTAGTATTTTTTCATTCTATCCTTCTAAAATATTGTAAGCTCAACCCTACTTTATCCCCTCTGGTGTAAACCTCAGACCGACATTCACAAAGGGTTTTTTCACACCCGTCGGATGAGGGCGAAGAGGATTTGATTTCATAATAGCTTTTTTGGCTGATTCATCGAAATAGCTGTTTCCGGACCTTTTATCAAACCATATATCTTTTATCTCGCCGTTTGGCATAACTTTGAGTGCCAAATAAGCCTCAAGATTTTTTTGCCCCCTGGCCAATTGCTCGGAAAATGCCCACTGTTTCTGAATTTGATACGCAATTTCGATGCGATATATATCAATTAATTCCAAAACTTTTTTACTGCCGGCCCCGGACTCGCCGGGTATCCCTGAACCTTTTACATCTTGATACTTTTTACGGTCATTTGGTCCGGTCTTTTTTACCTGATCCTTCATACGATCAATAGCCTGTCTGATCTGATCGGGCCTTGATTTTTCAATTTTCTTTTCAATTTGGGTTATAGCACTTTTAACCACCCTGGCAGACTTGAACGTCTTTTTTTTAAGTGATCTTTTTATCTTCTTCTTTTTGGGCGCAATGGAAATCGCTTTTGAGGGCTTCTGAACCGTTGCAGGAATAGTTTTTGAAGCAACCTTGGAAACCGAGGCCTTTTTTTTTGCTGTTGCCTGTCTTGTAAGTTCTGCAGGCCGATGATTTTTCGGACTCGATGCTTTTATTTGGGCAGGTAGTGTAACCATGCTGATATTGATAACTGAAAGATGAGGTCTTCTATTTGTTGCATAACTTGGAGCAAATATCAAAATTACAAAAAGGATAAGATGACATATGAAGGAAACACTAAAAGTTAAAAAGAATGTCCTGCGTTCGTATTCCTTATTTTGGGATAAATAAGAATTTGAATGCATACGTTTATTCATCAGCTTTTTGCTTTTTGTTTATTCCCGTTCTTTGGTTGTTGAATCGGCTCAGTCACCATACCCAGTTTCTCAATCCCGGCCTCTTTTATTTCGGACATGACTTGAACAACAAACCCATAAGGTATCTCCCTGTCAGCCCGAAGGTAAACTCCTCGATCCTCTCGACCTTCAAGAATTTTTTTTAGTTTTTCCTGGAGAAAATCGAGTGCAACCTGATAGTCGTTAATAAACACCTGATTCTTATTGTTGATAGTAATTATAAGATGCTCTTTTTCTGCAATAAGCGGCTGTGATGTTGTCTCCGGAAGGGCAACATCTACACCTTGCATCATCATGGGAGCAGTTACCATGAAAATAACCAGAAGAACCAGCATAACATCAACAAACGGTGTTACATTAATATCAGACATAAGGCGGTCACTGTTACCTCCGAGTGCCATTAATATTTCTCCTTAAAGTATTATATCCCGTTCAATAATATTTAAAAAATCTGCGGAAAAATTGTGCAGTTCGGATTCGATGTTTCTTATTTTTTGCATAAAATGATTAAAAGCAATAACCGCCGGGATGGCGGCTGCCAGTCCGGCGGCCGTTGCAATAAGGGCTTCGGAAATCCCGGGAGCGACTACGGCAAGACTGGCCGAACCTTTGAGCCCGATACCATGGAAGGAATTCATGATACCCCACACTGTCCCGAACAAACCGATAAAAGGGGCTGTGTTCCCGGTCGTGGCCAGAAAAGGAACCATTTGAGTCATGCGGGTGGTCTCGGTGTTAATGGCCCGGCGCATGGCTCGTTTAACATTGCCTATTCCGGTGAATTTGGAACCCAAAGATGCGCCTTCGTTTCCTGGTGAATGTGTTAATCCTGATTCTGTTAAATCCTTGGATCGGCTCGATTTTTTAAGTTCCACGTATCCCTCACGAAAAATCCTGGCTACAGGGCTGCCACTGAGTTGCTTTGCCTTGGAAAAAGCACTGGATAGGTTCCTGCTTTTCCAGAAAAAATCAATAAATTCTGCCGACTCGGAGAATGCCTTTTTGATATACCGATGTTTCGTTATCATGATTGCCCATGATGTTGCCGAAAAAAAGAGCAGCAACAAAAGCACAAACTGAACCATAAGACCGGCGTTAATTATCATGTGTAATACATCTATCTTTAAAAGATTCATTAAACAACTCCGTATATCAATGTGTTAGAATTTCTGCATCCAATTGCGAGCCCTTCGTTTCTCAGCATAAACTCAGCGAACTAACTTATTTGATTATATGAACCTGATTATGGTGTCAAGAAATTTGGTTTATTCTGAAAACTGCCAATTTTTATATTGCCTTATAAATTATAGTCTCGTAAAAAGTAAAAAAAAACAACTTTTTGCGAATTCATCATCTGTAAATAGACATAAAAACAGATACGAAATTTTTGGCTTGAAGATTGTCGGTTATCGATCGAAAAATGCAGAAAACTAATAAATCTTCAATGGCATGATATAGGGAGATATTATGAAAAACATTGTAAATCTTTTGTTCACAGCAAATATTTTAAAAGATATTCCCAGATCAGGTTACCATTTTCTTGGGGCTGGAAAGGAGTCTGTGGCCGAGCATTCTTTTAGCGTTTCATTCATTGCTTTTGTCATGTCTCAAATGGAACCGGATGTTGACGCTCTCAGACTGATAGCCATGTCCCTGGTGCATGACCTCCCGGAGGCAAAAACCGGTGATCTTAACTACGTCCAAAAAAAATATGTGACCGCAGATGAAAATAAGGCTGTTAAAGATATTACAAGAGACTTGCCGTTTGGTACAAAACTTGCCGATCTAATAGAGGAATTTAATGCAGGCCGGTCAAAAGAGTCCAAACTTGCACACGATGCAGATCAACTTGCACTTATCCTTGACTTAAAATCCCTTTTAGACATCGGTTTCGAACCCCCAAAAAAGTGGTTGCCGTTTGCGTTAAGGCGCCTGCAAACCGAAACAGGCCGAACCCTTGCAGATAGTATTATGCGAACAGAATGGGATGCATGGTGGCTTGAAAATTATATTGACAGCCCAAATAATAAGGGATAGATTTTTTTGCCATAAAAAACACAAAAATTATAAATAAGGAACTAAATCTTAAAACCTAAAACGTGATGAATTCATCCTTTTACGAATTCATCGAATATATGGGAGGAAGAGATGAATTGGCTTATAAACACCCTCGGGGCTTCTGTTGGGAAAAAGCTGATGATGGCCATTACCGGTTTGGGTTTCTGTTGTTTCCTGACAATACATCTTGCCGGTAATCTGACCATATACGGCGGTAAAGATTTTTTTAACTCCTATGTGGATCATCTCCATTCATTAGGGCCTCTTGTAACCTTGGCGGAATTAGGGCTTTTGATTTTTGCCACCGTGCATATTTTAACAGGCACACTCCTTTTTTATCAAAACTTCAAAGCCAGACCCATCAGATATTCGGTCAACAAACGTGCCGGCGGACGTACTCTTGGGTCGGCAACCATGCCGTACACCGGTTTTATTCTGCTGTTGTTTGTTATATTTCACTTGTTAAATCTTCATTTTGTGGACAAAACCAATACGACTACTTTTCAACTATTATCGAGTTCCTTTGCAAAACCCGTCTATATATTCATTTATACTTTTTCAGTGATCATTGCAGCAGTTCATGTAAGCCACGGACTCTGGAGTGCCTTCCAGACTCTTGGAGCCAATCACCCGAAATATACACCCTTTCTCAGGGGCTTGAGTATTGTATTCAGCATAGTTATAGGGATCGGTTTTGGTTTTATCCCGATCTATATATCGCTATTAATATAAGGAGTTTAAATATGCAACTTGATGCAAAAATACCTTCAGGTCCCCTTGCAGAAAAATGGGATAAGCACCGTTTTGAACTTAAGCTTGTCAATCCTGCCAACAAAAGAAAATATAATATCATTGTGGTGGGAACAGGTCTTGCAGGCGGTTCTGCCGCGGCATCCCTGGCCGAACTGGGTTATTATGTAAAAAATTTCTGTGTCCAGGACAGTCCCCGGCGTGCTCACAGCATCGCGGCGCAGGGCGGGATCAATGCCGCCAAAAACTACCAGAACGATGGTGACAGTATACGGCGTCTTTTTTACGACACCATCAAGGGAGGCGATTTTAGATCCAGAGAAGCCAATGTCTATCGTTTGGCCCAGGTGAGTAATAATATTATCGACCATTGTGTTGCCCAGGGCATACCGTTTGCCCGTGAATACGGAGGTCTTCTGGCCAACCGCAGCTTTGGCGGTGCACAGGTGTCCAGGACATTTTACGCTCGCGGCCAGACAGGTCAGCAGCTTCTTCTGGGAGCTTACAGCTCATTGATGCGCCAGGTAGCGGCCGGTCAAGTCACCATGTTCCCCCGCCGGGAAATGCTGGACATCGTGATTATCAACGGACAGGCCCGGGGCATTGTTGTCAGAAATCTCATCACCGGAAAAATCGAAAGTCATGCAGCCGATGCCATAGTGCTTTGTACCGGAGGGTATGCCAATGTTTTTTACCTTTCCACCAACGCCATGGCATCCAATGTAAGTGCAACCTTCAGAGCATATAAAAAAGGGGCATTTTTTGCCAATCCCTGTTACACCCAGATTCATCCCACCTGTATCCCGGTCCACGGAACCTATCAGTCCAAATTGACATTGATGAGCGAAAGCTTGCGTAACGACGGTCGGGTTTGGGTGCCGAAAAACCCCGGAGATAAGCGGCCGCCCGACCAGATCCCGGAATCTGAAAGGGATTATTACCTTGAAGAAAAATATCCGAGTTTCGGAAACCTGGTCCCCCGGGATGTGGCTTCCCGCAATGCCAAGGCCCAGTGTGATATGGGTAAAGGTGTGGGGGAAACCGGTTTTGCGGTATACCTTGACTTTGCCGATGTCATTAGCCGGGACGGCAAAGAGGTGATCCAACAAAAATCCGGTAATCTTTACAAAAAAAAAAAAAAAATAACCGCCTCCAATCCTTATGAAACGCCCATGATGA
>JAFDBA010000277.1 GCA_019313505.1 Deltaproteobacteria bacterium | reverse complement strand
ATAAAAAAATGCCACACAAAGCACAAATTTTACAACTAAGAAACTAAGACATACTTGGTTTAACATAGCTAACCCGGGTTGTTTTTTCTCGTCCGGTGACCGTCACAGTGATAAGCTTGGTGTTGGTGATAGGTGTGTTGTCGGTGACCGTCCAGGATACGATATAACCATCGGAAGTCGTTTCTTGAAAAGGACTACCGGCTGCTTGCAGCTGGGAATCCGTGTATGGCAGAGCCATAAGTTTTTCGAGCTTGTCCTGGGCCCAGGTAATGCGTGTTGTAATTTTCCCGGCGTTGGAATTCACCTTAATGGCCGAGATCTGCATAGTGGCAACCGCAAGCATGCCAATGGCAAAAATAGAAATGGCGATCAATACTTCTATAAGGGTGAAACCCTCGTCTTTTTTCGACTTTCTGATCGCATTATTTTTTGTGTATGCGCTATCCTGTTTCATGTTATCATCCCATCAGCTTAATTTAAGCCTAAATTCCGGCATTTGATAAACGCTGTTAAACGTCTTCGGCTTAAGTTGTCATTCTGCGGTCCCAGAATCGTTGTTCCCCGCTGATTCAAATATGTATTATTATTTACCATAGGCACTACCCCCCTGCTGATCCGGGCCACAACGGTTATTTCCACTGATCTTATATCAGCAAGCGTTGCGGTTGTATTGCCGTTTGCGTCCAGATAGACAAAATTGAGGGCATCGATGTTTTGGGCTACGGTCTGGTTATTTCTGTCCAGTTCATCAACAACCCCGTCTCCGTCTGAGTCATCGAGATTATAGGTTATATCTTCATTGGAATCATCCACATCACCGTCCGGATTACCTCCGGCAGTACCATTCCAAACATCTTCCGTGAAATGGATGGAGGTTGCGCTTGCCGCAGTAATTCCGGCACCGGCCAAACCCGTGGGATCACATCCTGCCATTCGAATCTCTCTTTGCATGTAAAACATTGCAGCCCTGATATTCTGCTGCATGGCGGCAAACTCTTCCTGTACCTGATATGATTTAAACTGGCTCAAAAAAGTTGAATAGATAGCTCCCATAGCAAGGAGAGATACGACCATGCCGACCAGAAGTTCGACCAGGGTAAAACCCTGATTTGAAAATTTTGGTAATCTCAGTGTCTGTTTTAGCGTCATTCCCATGAAGTCCCACCAACCCATTTCTGTAATTTAATCACTCCCGAGGACAACGGACCGACTTTGTAATAGGCGGTATTACCGGAATTTGACAGATAAGCATAACCCGCATTGCTCGTCCCCCGGGAATTAAACGTTATCGTTGTGACGGCAAAGGTTTCATTGCCCGGACCGTCAAAATTTACACCACTGCCGTAATCTTCCAGAACAACGGTTTTGCTTAAACCGCCGCTTAAAACATATTGGTCCGGATCGGTGCTGTAGGTGACGGTGCAATTTTGATTGGATTTAATGGCCGTCATTTTTGCCAGCTGCATGTTTGAATAAAGATCACGGGCCGCACTTTTCAAGCGATATTTTGGCAGCCAGCTTAAAAAATTAGGCACACCCACGGCAGTCAATATACCTAATACAGCAATGACAACGACAAGTTCTATGAGCGTGAATCCGGATCTTTTCCGCATGCTGGTAACTCCTGCTTTCAAGAATTATACAATTTTTGTGCCACAACACTTGTTTTTAAAAAGGATTTTAAGAAATACTATATAGACAAAACAGGCTGTAGATTATATATTATTGATATAATTAATAATAAACGACATTCAAAGTGGCCGGGGAGCAATATTAAGGATTTTAGAATTAAAAAATTCAGTTTTGAAATGTAATATGATTTTTAGAAAAAACTATTAAATTGTTTTATGGTGGTATTAAATTATTTTATACCGGCATTGCGGATATATTCTACCCCATTTTGAAACAATCGAATGCCATTTGTAAGGCCGAATTCCGTTCTACCTTGCCTGCGTTTTTTCTTTTCCTTGATTTGTGTCCAGTCTGGATGGTTTGTCCAGTGGTTGAAGGCTTCGGGATGAGGCATCAGGCCAAAAATCCGGCCACTCGGATCACATATCCCGGCAATATCATGAACCGATCCGTTTGGGTTGAAAGGAAACTTGCCGTCAGCGGGCCTGCCGTCTGGCATTGCATACCGAACAGTTACCTGCTTATCATCAATTAGACGATTAATCATGGTTTGGTCGGCATAAAATTTTCCTTCTCCATGCCTTACAGGAAATTCCAGTCGGTCTAATTTAC
>JAFDBA010000276.1 GCA_019313505.1 Deltaproteobacteria bacterium | reverse complement strand
AACAGTTTTTCCAATTCAAGGTGAAGAACGTCGAGTTTAGATTTCAATTCCAGACACTTTTCACGATGGGCAAAATCCGCTTTCTTGAGTCCCTCGACCTGCTTGTCGGTAAGTCCCAGTTCCTGAACCATTTTCGGATTTTGCCAGATCCCCAAAGGCGACATATGATGCTTTTTCATACCAAATCCAGTGATTAAATCCATGGCAAGTAGGCAGATAAAGATGAGGAACAACCCAGCCATCCAATTCATACCAATAAATTCTAAAACCGTAGCCAGGGTCTCTCCCCCATGGTGACCATAGACACGGCCAAGGTAAAATAATATCCAGAGGATTAAACCTGCTCCGACAATATATTTTTTGGGAATGCGGGATTTAATAAACGGCACTGAGACAGCGCGCCAAAAGACATAAACATGCATCAAGGTAACAATAGAAATAAGAATCGTTCCAAACATAAGACCTTTTAGAAAACAACAGTGAATTCGATTATTAAGCGTTTAATCCCTTACATCAGAATGTTCCGGTGGACCGTTCCTCACTCCCCAACGGGTCCGATGATGATGCTTCATCCAAATAGATCGGCTTCAAGCGGACCATGGAACAAAATACGCCGGCCACGCAAAGGAAGCAGAAAATTATCATGCAAAGATGCATACTGACAAGAAAAGCGGACTGTGTTTCCGAACTCACCGGGTTGTCCCCCATGATATGTTTGAACGCCAGGGTGATGATGGTCATGCTGCACAGCATCCCCACGGTCCGCATGGTGGCCAAAAAACTGGATGCCATACCATAGCTTTTGGGAGGAACACTGCCCATCACCGTGGTGGTATTGGGTGATGAAAAAAGACTGAACCCTACACCCATCAAGGCCAATATCCCCATAATCACGGGCATCGGTGTTGCGGTCTGAACCTGGGAAACCAGGCCCAGACTCACCGAACACAAGGCCATGCCGACAGTGGCCAGACCCGCCGGCGAAACCCGGTCTGCCAGCCTTCCAAAAAACGGAGAAAGAGCCGCCTGAAACACGGGCTGGATAATCAGAATCCATCCTGCCCATTGTGGCGAATACCCCCTGACCACCTGCAAATACAAACTCATATAAAAGGCGATGCCAAAAGACGCAGCGTAATTGATCAGAGTAGCCAGGTTACTGAAGGCGAAAACCCGGTTACGAAAGATCAGACCTACATCAAGAATCGGAGATGAACACCGGTATTCAAAGGCGAGAAAAATCAGAAATCCCAAGGCGCCTGATGCCATGAACACCAAATAGATACCACCCTCTTTCTGGTTGAGGGTGCCGTAAATTAGAAAGAATAAAGAGCTGATGTAAAGAAAGGTTCCCACAAAATCAAAACGCTCACCCCTTGCTTCAGCCCATTCGCCCTTAAGTTTCAAAACCGTGAGCGCCAGACAGATAAGCTCGACCAGAACTCCCAGATAAAAGATCCAGCGCCAACCCAGATGGGTGACCATAAATCCGGAAAGAACCGGACCCAGCGACAGCCCCAAGTAGACGCACCCCACGATGACTCCCATGGCCTTCCCCCGTTTGGCCGGTGGGAAGACCGAAGAAAGGATGGCCACACTGGTTCCTGATATCATGGCCCCGCCACACCCTTGAAAAAACCGGAACACAATAAAACTTTCGATGGTAAAGGCGAGTGCTACCAAAACGGTTCCCGCGGTGAATACGAGAATGCCGATCGTAAAGATTCTTTTCCTTCCATAAATATCACCCAGTCGACCCGCCGGAAGCAAAAAAAGGGAAAAGGCGAAGATATAGACGGTTTCCACAAGTCCAAGCTGAACCGCACTGGCTGAAAACTCCCTGCCAATGGCAGGAAGGGCCACTCCCACAGCCGATAGCATGAAAGGGGTTAGAAACTGAACGGCGCTGACCACAAACAGGGTCACAGCATCGGAGACGGTAACATCGGACTGGTTTTTTGAAAAAGAAATATCCACCTCTGTTCCTTTAGATGATTATACCTGAATTTCGCAGTCTACATCGGTTGGTTCATTTGATCAAAGATTGTCTCCAGCTGCTCGCGCGTGGCCCGGCTTGATTCACTTGAAAAGCCATAGGTTGCCTCGATGCTTCCTTTTTCCAGCTGTTTTACAGAGGTGCACCAAAGGTATGCAATCCTTTGCCCCCGAGATCGGTATCAACAGCGGGCGGAACGATTTCGATAACGACAATCGGCGTGCCGGAAAGTTGATGTCGCATCGAAAGCGTAAACGAATGCAGCGCGGCTTTGGTCGCGCAATAGACAGGTACATGGGCCAGTGGTACAAAGGCAAGCCCCGACGTGACATTAATGATAGCAGACCATTTTTGTTGCAGAAGGTGGGGAATAAAGAGGGTTGAAAGGTGGATCGGGGCTTCGAGATTGATCGCCACCTCTTGCCCCAGGGTTTCCCAGGTCGGTTGCTGTTGCAGTTGAATACGTTGTTGAATCCCCGCATTGTTGACAAGTATATTCAACCCCGGGAATGATTCTGTTACCCAGGTAAAAAGCGCGGTGCGTTCCGTTGGGTTGGCGACATCGCAGACGCGGATATGCATTTGCGGATATTTTGACTGAGCCTCTTTTAATTTGTCTTCACGGCGCCCACAGATAATGACGCTGCTTCCCGCTTGAATAAACCGCTCCGCAAGTGCAAATCCGATCCCGGATCCACCGCCCGTGACAAGCACCGTGTTTGCCTTGAATTCCATGTGTGCCTCCTGTAAAAATGTTTGCAACCACTCAATTTTGTTTGCGTGCGCGCATCAAGGCTCTAATATAAATACTTCATATATATTATCGATTACGCGATTATGTACTTAGCATACCCAATCTGAATTGAAAAGCAAGGAGAGGTATAGGAAGGCTTGTCGCGCCATGTTTTCGCACCGTAGCTGAGCGTAGGTGGGAGCATTGCGAAGGCGGAAACACGTAATCCGACTTCGACGAGCCCCCTTCGGTCTGAGCTCAGGGTCGAAGACAGTCGAGTCGTAACCCGTAATAAGATAAAACGAAACTTATTATTTGAGGATGTCCCGGAAATTCCGATGTCAGACATATCACAGGATTTCCGGTCGGCTGATATCCTGGGAGTCCCACAAGCGATCAAAGGTTTTGACAAATCAGATTCTTGTGAGGTATTCTCAATAGAGCACAGATAACCCCAAACCTGATGTAACAAATGGATATCTTAAAAACGAACTGGGCTTGATATTTACAGTCCGAGTTTGATGTCTATTAGTTTTAATGAATTCAAGATCTTGCAAGATAACGCAACATTGATTTCGGTTATAAACCTTCACTTTTCGGAAATTGAAGCTTCAGGAACAAAGTCTGCACTAACAGCGATCCAAAATAATCCTGCATATTGTATATCCTTGCTCCACAAAGAAATTTAAAGTAAACCTCTGATCTCACAAGTTATATCTTCAAACTGCTTATTTTATTTCCGTATTTTATGCTATAAAAAAAAGTGTTGTATTAATGGGTTTTTCGTTGTATCAGAGTTTTCGATTTTTCCTAAGATAAGGTGATTTGCTGATCTAATAGATAGGCAACACAGGACATTTTATGTTTTTGAATCAATCAGTGTCATTTAAGGAGGTATTAGATGGAAAGAATCAAAACAAGACAGGGAATTAAACGTCGGAAGGTGACATTTTCACTTGAAAACGCCGATGCCAATGAAGTCTTTTTGATAGGGGATTTTAACAAATGGAATCCGAAAACCCACCCTATGAAAAGCAAGGAAAACGGGACGTGGGTCAGGAACGTGATAATTCCTCCAGGAAAATACGAATACAAGTTTCTGGTTGACGGTCAATGGAAAGAAGATCCACAAAACAATCAATTATACCCCAATTGCTTCGGGACTTACAACAACATTATAAATGTGACCGCAAAAAAATAAAGGATCTGAATCATTTTTCAAACGCTTGCGTAGATGGGCCATATCGGTATGTTTGTAAGTAATGGTAACAATTCCCCGAGTTGTTTCAAACAGGCAGTATCCATTCTTCGACACAGGGGAGGCTAAATCTTTTACATTTGGAATCTGGCTTTTAGGTTCTGACCTGATTGGTATTGTTGGTATTAGGAAGATCTTCTTGGCTTTTTCAGTGGAATATCCTTAACGTTATGTGACCAATAAAACTAAGAAATGCAATAAGTAATCCATAAATTTAAATATAAAGGAGTTAAAAATGGCAGAAGCAAAAGGATTGATGAAACCGGTAAAGCTGAAAAATGAGTTGGCAGAGTTTCTGGGAGCAACAGAACTTCCCAGGACAGAGATCACCAAAAAGCTATGGGACTATGTTAAAGCGAATAAACTTCAGACAAAGACTGAAAATGGAAAGCCTGAGA
>JAFDBA010000095.1 GCA_019313505.1 Deltaproteobacteria bacterium | reverse complement strand
GGTTATTCAAATGATCCTGTAATGACCAATTTTAAAGAATATGGTTTTACAGGAGCATTGCCCAAGCCTAATACAAAAAAAGAACTGATTGAGGCATTAAAAAAGATTATTAAAAAATAGTAGATACATTAAAAAGTCCAACTTCTGCGTTGTGCTGCATTTCGTAATCATTCAATGTGCGATAAGTACGCTCCCCACGGGACCGGCGGATAGCCGATGATTAAAAAATTGCACTCCTTGATCTTGAACAAAATTCCTCATTTATGGATGGACACTACCTATTAATCATATCCCTAAGTTTTTGTGAACATCTAAAAGTCACAACCTTTCTTGGGGTCAACATCATAGCATCACCGGTTGCGGGATTCCTGCCTTTTCGTTCCTCTTTCTTCCTAACACAAAATTTGCCAAATCCACTGATCAGAACATCCTCGCCTGATTCCAGTTTGCTTTTTATGATCCCCAAACAGGTCTTTACAATTCCTGAAGACTTGTTCTTGGTGAAACCTGTCTGATTTTGGATTAATTCTACAAGCCGAGCTTTTGTCAGGGCCATAGCATTGCCTCCTTTCTATAAAACCAAAGATAAAACTGCAGTTCTACCAATCAATAAGTTCATCATACAAGTTTTTACGAAGCCATCATTATTTAATCACTGAAGCCGTATATTCACAGACATCACAGCATTTGTCAAGATAGAAACTTGGGAATTTCTATTATATTATATATTTACCGTCACAGTTTTTTATGATACGAATTTAATATACCATTAAAAAGAAGAACCGGAATTATGGATTAAACTGAACTAAGGGCTCACCCTAAGAGCAAGTGCATGTACAAAGATCTTGTTATAAGTGAAAATTATCTGCTAAACTCATGTCTAGATTTTTCAGCCACATATATGGCGGTTTCCATGCTTGAATACGATCTGGGTGAAAACTCCTCTTTAGCATCATCAAAGACTGTTAATGCTTTACATAATGTTATCATAAAAAGAGTTCACTCTCACCAGAGGCAGTCCTATTTTTTATACAGAAAAGCGGCAAGAACCCTCCTGTTTATTGCATCAGCCTGTGAAGACCAGGACCTGGCCGTAGAATCTATAGAGAGTCTTAAAGATATTGTTGCTTATGCTGACGGACCTTCACATCGGGCAGCGGCTGAGGCATTGGGCTCGCTTCCTTTGAAAATAAAAGGGCCGTCTTTAAATGAGGAAAGCATAAAAAAGGTTTCCTCAATCAACTGGGATGAGTTGTGTGGTAAAACAGGTTTAATTAAAAGCCGTGGCATGAAATGTATAGGCCGGAGTCTTGTATTCTACATAACAAGTGATCTTTTGTTTGTAATGAAACTGTCAAGATCTGATTCTGAAAATACGGCGTTGAATCGTGAGGCATTATGGATGGAGTATTTACAAACTGTTAAGCACAAATTTCCAATAAAGTTTGATATACCTGCACCGTTCAGGTTTGGGGAGGAGTACCTATTCAGACTGACAGATTTTCCGGATAAACTGAAAAAAAGAGTTAATATAAGTATGGATTCCGCCATAGGTTTTTCAGTCCATCCTGACTATTTTGTTTATCCGAATCCTCTGCCTGATGAAGAGAGAGTTGCTTGGAATAAATTTATGGAGGTTATGAGGCGGAACGCCTGGCTTCTGGGAAGGCTGGCTTCCATGGGTATAATTCACACAGCTCCGGTACCTCTTTTTCACAATCGCGTACAAAGGCACAGACGAAATGATGGGGGATATTACGAATGGCCAAGAGGAGGAAGGCTAGACAGATGGTTAATGTCATGCCGCTATCCTAATCTGGGAAAATCGGGTATCAGAGATTTTGAGCACCTTGAGGCTATCTCAGGCTCTTCAAACAGGTATTATAGACTTATTGGAAATCATTTCATAAGTATTATTCTTATATGTGCAAGTTATTTCCGTAACCATCATCCTGAACGGATGGGTTTTGATAAAAAGGGATATCCCGTGGACGCACGAAACCTTTTTTGCCCTGATTTAATGCATGAGCTGATAGAAACTTCGTTTAACTCCTATTATGAAGGATTCACAGGAAATAATTTTGTTTTACGTTTGATTGATGAATTTGGAGTTGATCGATACATGGAGGAAATTTTCAGAGCAACTGATCAGCAGGAGATGAGCGACGATGAATTTAATGAATTTTTATTAGAGCGCGGGTTTAACGGATCCAACATAGATAGACTGCAAAGAGGTCTGGAAGATATTACAATTATGACAGGCCCACATCTGGGAGGTTTTAATCAAAGGATTTCTCTGCCGGAGCTTATTCACTTCACAGAAACTGCTACTTCCTATTGTATTTGTGATCGTTTTACTTTTGACGGCTTCGTAAAAAGTCCAACTTCTGCGTTGCGCTGCATTTCGTAATCATTCAACGTACGATAAGTACGTCTTTGATTCGTGCCATCGCTTTCTCAACGTTTTTATAACTATTAAAGGCACTGATACGGATAAAGCCATTGCCGCATTTACCGAATCCGGGACCCGGGGTTGTGACCACACCGGCTTTTTTAAGCAGAAAATCAAAAAATTCCCAGGCATCGCTTTTACAGTTCACCCAGATATAAGGTGAATTTTCACCGCCTACAATTTCAAAACCAAGTTCTGCCATCTCTTTTCGTATCAAGGCGGCATTTTTCAAATAATAGTCTGTCAATCCGATTATCTGGGCCTTACCTTCTTCACTGTATGCTGCTTCGGCCGCTTTCTGAACCGGATAAGACACACCGTTAAACTTGGTAGACTGTCGCCGGTTCCACAAAGTATGTAATGAATGCTTTTTGCCGCTGTCATCATAGGCAATACAGGCTTTTGGAACAACAGTGAAGGCACAACGGGTGCCGGTAAAACCGGCGGTCTTGGAAAAACTCCTGAACTCGATGGCCACTTCGCGAGCACCTTGTATCTCAAAAATCGAGCGTGGAAGCGTTTGGTCCCGGATGAATGCTTCATAGGCCGCATCAAAAAGAATCAGCGCCTTGTTTTCCCGGGCATAATCTACCCAGGTTTTCAACGTGTCCCGAGAAATGGTTGCACCCGTGGGATTATTGGGAAAACAAAGATAAATCAGATCCACCGATTTCTCAGGAAGGAGTGGAATAAATCCGTTTTCAGGAAGACTTTCCAGATACAGGATTTTATCGTATCTGCCGTTATTAAAATCCCCGGTTCGTCCGGCCATTACATTAGTGTCAAGATAAACTGGATATACCGGATCTGGAATAGCAAGGCTAATATCTTTGGCAAACAGCTCCTGAATATTTGCAGCATCGCATTTGGAGCCGTCGCTGACAAAAATTTCATCCGGACTAATATCCGCTCCCCGGGACTGATAATCGTTGAAAGCGATCTTTTCCCTTAAAAAGCCATATCCCTGCTCAGGCCCGTAGCCGCGGAAAGTAGCATCCGAAGCCATCTCTTTAACAGCTTCTTGAAACGCTTGAATACATGCCGACGGAAGGGGCAGCGTTACATCACCGATTCCAAGACGTATGATCCCGGTATCGGGGTTCTCTTTCTGATATGCTGATACTCGGTTAACGATTTCAACAAACAGATAAGAAGACTGAAGTTTTAGATAATTTTCATTAATTCGGATCATGATTTATGCTTTCGTTGTGACTTTTTACGAGACCGTCAATTTTGTATATCATACAGGTTAAGCCTTTGCACCTAAAAACTGCATATATATTTAAAAGGCTTAAGTAGAATCCTGGCACAAAGGACCATAGTTTTTCAGGGCAAAATAAACTCCTTATAGATTTCTACAGGATGTTTAACGATGATATTATCACCGGATTTTGACAGCATATCTGAAATCTGAAGCATACAGGCCGGACATCCGGTTGCAACAACGTGGCATCCGGACGCCTTGATGTTGTTCAGTTTTAATTTTCCGATCTTCGCCGAAAGTTCATAGTATTGGAGATTAAAACTTCCCCCAAGACCGCAACACCAGTCAGATTCAGGCATTTCTTGAAGCCGGTATCCAGGATTGGCTTTTATAAGAGATCTGGGTTCTGCAAACACCCCTAACGATTTTTTAAGATGGCAAGGATCATGATATGTTACATTAACAGGATCCACATGATCATCTAATTTAACATTTTCCAGCCCTATCTTTGATACCAGGAATTGATTGATATCCAAGGTTTTTTGAGCAATTTTTTCAACCCTGGTCTTAACATAACCGGAATCTTTATCAACCATCATAGGCCAGATTCCCTTAATCGTCGACGTACAGGTAGCACAGGAGGTAACCAGGTAATCAAATTTTTCAGCATCAAATATTTCAAGGTTATGACGCACAAGGCTGTTGAAGGTTACAGCGTCTCCTGAAGATATTGCAGGGATTCCGCAGCAACCCTGTCCCTCAGGCATAAATATTCCCACACCATGATGGTTTAAAACATCAATAACATCTTGGGCGATGTCAGGAAAGATTTTATCGATAAGGCACCCCACATAAAGGGCTACTTTGATGCCGGAACGGCCGGGGTCTGTATTTAAATATGGAATCATGCGGTGAAACGGTACCGGGGCAAGTGGTTTGAAATGACGGTTGCTAAGCAATGGCGAAACAAACCGGGCGCAGGATGTTCCGATACACTCATTTGCCGGTCGCGTGAAGATTTTCTGAAATTTAGAACCCCACTCTACCATGCTGTCAAAGATCTCGGGTTGTGACAGCACCCCCCTCAAAATTACTTTTTTCGCTGGAGAAAGACCCATGAAGCCGGTAAGTATCACACGCGCTTTAATGAAAATTTCCATAACGCTCACGCCACTGGGGCAATTTGCGGCACATGATCCACACAAAAGACACTTGTTAAGACGTTCCTGCACACCCCTGGGATCTTTAAACAGTTCCTGCACAAGCCCCTCTAATAGTGCAAGTTTTCCGCGTGCCACATCCGATTCAAGACCTGTTTCTGCAAAAAGAGGACAAACCGCCTGGCACATGCCGCACCGCATGCAGACCCCAAGCTGATCGTCAAGTTCCTGCATGAGTCTTGTTAACTCTTTTATACTCGACATGGACAGCCTCCATAATTTAACGTCTCGGAAATTCTACAGTTTGCCAAAATCAAAAGTATTTTAGCAGTTGGGGCGTTTCTCTTATTAAGCTTTGTAACCTCGATCACATACCCCTGTTTGACCAGGTAAGAGTATTTTATTGACAAATGGTCTTTTAGCACCATTGCCATCTGTTAGAAATATCTTTCTTGAAATACCACGGTTTAGGTCAAAACCGATATGAACTTTGGCTTTTTTGGAACCTTTTATGTAGTCAGCCCAGGTCATTGAGAGTACTGCATTAATCAACAAACCACCAAAGGCGATAAGTTCACCGAGTTCAGAATGCTGATTGAGCGGGATGTTAGATGCTTCGCAGCTAAGTTTTTTAAATGCGAATTACAGTTTTTTAAGCCCCTGGAATTGATAGTTTCGAAGAAACTACTTTTTTCGATGCCATCTTCCGGAACGATGTTGTTACAAGCGAAATCATCTTCTTTAAGGACTTGAATGAGATGACGGCCTGAGTTATGTTCTTCAAGGTGAAAAAAGATTAGTGCTTTTGAGAAATAAATCCCCAGTGCTTCAAATATTCACCGACTGTTCTGATCGGCATCTCAATAGACTACAACTGTCTGATCAATTGCTGGATAGCAATGCGAGTCCACAAAGCAAAAGGAAGCTTGAGCTGGGCCGGGCACTTGTTTTGAATCAACTTTTTCAACTTTTTTCCCTGGTCAGAATTCAAGGTTCGGAATTTACCAAGCTTGTGCTCCCTCTTCCTTGCCTTTATGCCTTTTTTACCCTCCCTTTCATATTTTTTGTACCAAGTACA
Organism: Deltaproteobacteria bacterium; assembly: GCA_019313505.1. GTDB lineage: Bacteria > Desulfobacterota > Desulfobacteria > Desulfobacterales > UBA11574 > S5133MH16. Next base: position 4,310 of record JAFDBA010000095.1, on the reverse strand, counting down.
AATAATGGTTTGAGAAACGGAGAGTACTTCTTCAATTTCTCTGTACTTTTTCCCGGCCTTGCGAAGACGAATGGCCTGATACCTAATTTGCTCTTGTACTTCTTTCTTAAGCTTTCTCCCATCTATTTTTTCCATGCCATGAGGCATATCATGCTTGATAAAAAAATATTACCAAAGATTTATATTTTTTATTGCCGGGTTAATAATACATGAAAAAACCTAACCGGACATTGCTGAGAAAATGTAAAACAACTACTTGCATCATCATGCAGAATTTCCACTTTATAATGTATAGCGATACCGTGGTTATGGACGGCATAAAAATCTCCGCTGACGGGCACGGTATCGCTGTCTGAACCTCGCATAGGCCCAGAGGAGGTATCCCGTCAAAACTGTCTATTCCAAAGGATCTCGCAAAGACGGTTGTTTTAGATGCAGAATACATTCTATAGTGTACCACAAAAATTATCGGGACTTTTTACGAGTTCATTAATGTTGATACCTCTTTAAAAAATTAACTACATGACGGATATATTCTTCTGGTTGGTGTTCATAGGTACTGTGTCCGCATTTCGGGAGCACGGCCAGCTCCCCATAGGGAAGGTGTCGATAGAAAGCCACACCCTGCTCCACGTCAAAGAAAAAACTCCTGTCGGGATAGAGCACCAGCACAGAGCAGATAACCTGTGGCAATAACCCACGAAGGTCGAAAACGTCCTTGCCATACGCACCCCCGTACCTTCGAAACTGATGATTGTAAAACGCTTCGGCTCGATCTTTTCCATGCCACTCCATTAATTTTTGTTTGAGATCGGATTCCAATTCTTGAAATACGTTTGTATCTTTAATTTTATGAAATTCGGACATGGGAATTTTGCTAAAGCATTGCGTGCTTGAGGTAACGATCGTTCGCACCCGTTCAGGAAATTTGACAGCATAGTCTATTGCAATGACTCCCCCTTCGCACTGACCAATAAGATGAAAAGAACTGACCTGCAGGAAATCCATCAATTGGTTCAGGTCATTTACGCTCTCGGAACGAAATCTACCACTCACATAAAATTCTTTAAAATCTTTCCCCCTTTCCGATCTCCCATACCCCCGCCTGTCGTACATGATAACCCGATAACCGTTTTCCACAAGCGCCGGCCAGATTTTTTCCCACATCTCAGTGCAACCAAAGCCATGGTGGAGGAGGACAACCGTCTCACCGTCTCCGTGAACCTCGTAGTAAATCTTTGAGGTAGTTATATCCAAGAAAGGCATTTGAACCTCCTTTTTAGAAACAAATAATTCTGACGAGAAGACAAATCGACAACCATAAGTTAGTAATAATCGATTATTAAAGTGAAATCACTTTTTTCAATTCATTTGCTTTCGAATCAAAAATCGTGCCCCCAGCTAAAGCAATGTCAACTGTATATTGGGCAAGTATTTTATAAAGAAGGAGAAGGTTTGGTGTTTTTTCTCCAATTTCATCAAGATGTTTGGTAATTGTTTCAATATCTCCTCTGGCAATAGGACCTGTTAACGCCTTTATTGTCCCAACGTTTTTAATATTTGAAAGAGTTCCTTTAATGAGTGGACTCAAAACTTTAAATGCATCATCGCCAGATATTCCTGCCTTTTTAATAAGCTTTAAAGCAAAATCCTGCAATGTTACAAGATAGTTTGATGCTACTACAGCTGAAGCATGATACAGGGTTTTTGCTTCTGTTTTTATAGTCAGACAGGTTGAGCCAAGATCCTCTGTTATCTGCTTTGCAGCGTTTACTGCATCTTTTTCCCCCTCTATTGTAACAATAACATTTTTAAATGTAGCGTCAGAACATCCTACAGCAAAGCTCTGAAGTGGATGCATTGATCCAATGCTTGCACCACATGCTTTTGCAGAGAATAAAATGGTCGAGGGTAAAGCTCCACTGCAATGAAATATGACGGTATTGTTGTCGAAACCATTTTTTTGAGCAATCTCATTACACGCATTGCTTATGACGCCATCCGGAGTAGTTATAAAAACAATATCCACGCCTTTGGTTATTTCCCACGACGCTTTAGTAAAATTATCTGTGCTTAGAATGTTTGCAGCTTTTTGTGCGGATTCCTGGGTGTTACAGGAAAGGCCGATTAACCTGTAACCTGCATTGATGAGATTTCTTCCCATGGCTGTTCCGACTTTCCCACATCCTACAATTACAAAACTTGATTTCATGATTTAATGTCCGTTGTTTAGTCGTTGTTAACTCAAAACCGGATAAACAATTAATAGCAATATTCTTTCCCTGGAAATTTCATTGCCTGAACTTCCTTAAAGTATTTTTTCATTGCTTGCCTTACGTCTTCACCCAAGGTAGCATATTGTTTCACAAATTTTGCTATATGCCCCAGATTTAGACCAATAAGATCATGCAGAACAAGAATCTGACCATCGCAGTGAGGTCCTGCGCCGATTCCAATAGTAGGTATATCTATGGCATCTGTTATCTTTTTCGAAATATCAGTTGGAATTCCTTCCAAGACAACAGAAAAGGCACCAGCAGACTGGACTTCAAGAGCATCTGCCATTAGACGTTCCTCGTCTCTTTGTACCTTATAACCACCCATCTGATGAACTGCCTGGGGCGTAAGGCCGATATGTGCCTGTACTGGAATTCCGGCATCTGAAATCGCTCTTATGAGCTTACTTACAGTAACTCCCCCCTCCAGTTTTACAGCTTCAGCACCAGTTTCCTTGATTAAACGACCTGCATTACGAATTGCTTCTTGTTTGCTTGCCTGGTAAGACATGAATGGCATGTCACCAATAACAAATGCGCTTTTTGCAGCTTTGGCAACAATTCTGGTGTGGTATATCATTTCGTCCATGGTAACAGGTAATGTATTTTCTTTGCCCTGAAAAACCATGCCCAGTGAATCTCCAACTAAAAGCATGTGTATTCCCGACTCGTCTGCCATGGTTGCAAATGGATAATCATAGGCAGTAAGCGCTACAATTTTTTCTCCATTTTCTTTCATTTTGTAAAGAGTGGTAACTGTAATTTTTTTTGCATAAAAATTTTCCCCTATCTGTAGTCGTGAAATTAAAAGCTAAACGAGTTACCTATATCTTATCTTTCTTTCTGTAAACCGTTCCCAGAAAAATGGCGATTAAATCATTGTTTTCGTCAGTAACACGGATTTCGTATGTGGCCAGTTTAGGATTGAGTGAAACTTCTTTTGCTTCGGCAATTAATGTCCCGTTGGCAACAGCTTTTAAATAAGAGATACTTGCGTTGATGCCCAGGGCAATTGTTTTATGAGAGTTTGAAGCAACAGCAAAAGCTAAATCCGCCAGGGAGAATATGGCACCGCCATGAGCAATATTGATACCGTTTAAATGATGCTCTTTAATTTCCATTTTAGCTTTTGCCCGTCCTTCAGAAACCTCCAGCAGTTCTATTCCAACATGTTCAGCAAATTGATCATTTTTAAAAAAATTTCTCGCCGATTCCATAGATGTTTTCCTTTTTTTAACTTCCTTGGTCCAAAGTTCCATGATTCAGGATTGATGACATCGTAAAAAGTCAAAATCAAGATTCTCAACCACAATATATTGTGATTGTTTTAGATACAGAATACATTCTATAGGGTACCACAAAAATTATCGGGACATTTTACGAGACCGTCAAATTTTGATTCTCTCCTTTTTCCTTAATGCTTGAGTGTTCATGGAAAATCCATAATAAGTCTAAGTAATTATTTCCCCGGTTTTTTCAGTAGAGTACCCCCCTAAAGATTCCACTCTCTTTTTAAACTCGGGAGAATTAATGGTTTTAAGGAGGATCCGGATGTTTTCGGATTCATAATATATTTCTGGGATAATCAGGTCATACTGTTCCGTGACAACCGGGATAAAATCGAGGTTCAGGGCTTTTGCTGCGGCGTAAATTCCAAGGGCCACATCCACGGCGCCGCTGAGCACAGCCACAGCCACCGACATATGGGTAAATTCTTCGTTCTCATATCCGTTGACACAAGAGGGCTCAATGCCCAGCTTTGTTAAGCGAAAATCAAGAAGAATTCTTGTGCCGGAGCCTGCCTGGCGGTTAATGAAAGTGATATCATTACGGCCAAGATCTTCAATGCCGTTGATCGCCTTGGGATTTCCCGGAAGTACAATCAGCCCCTGATCCCGAAGAACAAGATTCACCAGTTTTACTTTAACATGGGGGAGATATTTTTTAACATAGGATATATTGTACGAACCGTCCTGAGTATCCAGAAGATGTGATCCTGCCAAATGGCAAACCCTTTTTTTAACGGCCATCAGA
>JAFDBA010000275.1 GCA_019313505.1 Deltaproteobacteria bacterium | reverse complement strand
TATCTGCTATCTTTACAGCAACCTCTATCCCCTTATAACCATGATTTCTGACCGCACCTATAATACAAACTTTTCTCATTTATTTTTCTTCTTTATCGTGTGCTTAAACTTCAAAACAGCGAAGTTCAGTTCTATCGATGTTTCCGTGTCAGTTGTTTGCAGGTCATCATCCAGGAGTTCAGCAATCATCTCTCCACTTTTCTGCATAAGCGCCTTCTGATCAGCTTTATCTTGAACAATCGATAACTCCTGAATGTTTCTTGATAGCTGTCTGATTTTTGAAAAAGTTTCAATGATTGCAAACGTTGCTTCTGTAGCCTGTTTACTTTTCAATATCGTAGCAATCATGTACAATCCCTTTTCAGTAAAGGCCTTCGGTAAGACTCTTGTCTTTGCGAATTTTGTGGTCGAAAATTTCGACCGCAAATCCACAAACTCACTTTCGCTGATCTCAAACATGTAATCATGCGGAAATTTATCAGGATTATTTTTTACGGCCTCATTGACTCGTTTTGTCTCAACCTTGTAAATCTCAGCGACAATCTCTATCAAGCAAAACACTTTGGCCGCGCAACTCAACAATCATGTCCTTTAAATTTTCAAATTTTGCTACCGCGCTCATATCAGTTCATCCTCTTCATAGTCTTTTTGAACAACCTGTCCGACCACCTCATTCCACCGCATGGGACTGATTCCTGTGCCGGATCGTTTTGCTGTCAGATTTTCTGTTGTGAATGATTCACCTTTTCGTTTTGCATCAACCAATACACCGAGTGTACCCTTTACATGCAAACCCAGGGTACGCTTACGGGACGTTGCCACCCCAGTTAAATAGTTTCACTCCGTGAAACTTGCTGCGCAATTTAACGAGATAAACCATTCCACTATTTGGTTTTGACTTCAACAAGGCGCCCTCGTGGGACGCTGTTAGTTTATTGATTTTTGATATATTTTAATTCTCACCAAAAAGTTCTAAGCCCAAATTTATGATGGTTTCGTAAAAAAGGAAGAAATTTAAAGGTCTCTTTTCTGTCTTCAGGGCTCAAGCCTAAATCCTTATTCAGGCCGGTCCTGATATTATCTCCGTCAAGTACATAGCTACGCACGCAAAGGCTGTGCAGCTTTTCTTCAACGGCATGAGCCAGAGTAGACTTCCCACTTCCCGATAAACCCGTAAACCAGATCAGACCACCAGAGTGGCCATTTAACAGGTGTCGATCAGCAGTGGAAACAGATGATGGAGATGGAAAAATATTAGTGGATGTTTTTATTTTTTTTGGCACGGATTACACGGATTGCGCGGGTTTGAAATTAGGCTGGGAAAATCAAAGCTTTTTGATTTACCCAGCATTACCATCATGGACGATCGAGTATTTTTCGTTTTATGTCGATGATTTTACCGGTAAGTTCTTTATGTTTCATTTTCTTGACAGAGGGGAAGGCCGGAAATTAAGGAATATCCATGACAAGTTTCATGCCTTCGTAAACTTCGGCAATCCTGTCTTTCGTAAGGCTGCCGATCTTTTCTTTGAGGCTGACCTTATCCACAGTTTTTATCTGTGTCATATTAATTACCGATCTTTTGGGAAGATTTGCTTCTCCTTTTCGCAGGATCACATTGCCTGGCAGTTCGCCAAATTTCAAAGTTGACGTAATTGCCACCACAATAACCGTGTTCAATTTACTGTCGTTCAGCAGGTCATTTTGAACCACAAGCCCAGGGCGTCTGCCCATTGGTTCGGAGCCTTTTGCGGGTGAAAAATCTACCCAATGAACAGAACCTTTCCGGATTACCATTCTTGCCCCTTTTCAGTTCCCAATCCTTCAAACCACTTGGCGCAGTTAAGCTGTTCTTTTCTTATTGATTCGTCTGAAAAGGCCCGGTCGTAAGCATCCTTGATATGGCGGTTTCTTTCCGATATAAGCTTTTCCCTGAGTACCGTGGAAATAAATTTGCTTCTGGATAGCCCCCTTTTCTTACTGATGACATCGATCATCGTTACTAATTCTTTCGGAATAGTAATGGCAACCTTTTGAGTATGCATGTTTTATATGCCTCCTTTATAGGATAATACATAAATACCACAAGTGAGGATGTCTGTCAACCCTGGAAACAGCTCCGCCCCTTGAATTACACCAAAAGAGGTTATTTAACTGACTAATTTTATTATAAATATGTTGCGATAAGATTGCCGAGTCGCTTTGTTCCTCGCAATGACATATATCTTAAAAATTACCAGAGAGAAATTACCCTG
>JAFDBA010000094.1 GCA_019313505.1 Deltaproteobacteria bacterium | reverse complement strand
GGGATAAATGGGAACAATATTGGAAAGACAAACTTGGGATAAAAGGTTACTTCGACATTGAGATTATGTCCGTTAAACTGTCACCATGTAAACACTTTTGAACGTTACCAATTTTTTTAAGATATTTGGACTTTGTTGTATTGAAGGGGAAAATGGTGTATTAAGCAATTACTGATCCGGAATATAAATCGGTAATGAAATCCCTTTTGGCAAGAATTGGGGAACAGACAGTAAAAAGGAGGCTTAACCATTGACCGGTCGATTACACAAAGCGGCCAAACTCAGGCAATTATTAGAAGCCCCCGAATTTATAATCATGCCTTGCTGTTATGACGGAATTAGCGCAAAGCTGATTCAGCAGTGCGGTTATCCTCTGACCTTTATGAGCGGTTTTGCGGTTTCAGCCGCACGCACCGATGCACGGGATACTCACGGACTTTCTGAAGCTGAAGCCAGTCTGTTAAATTTAAAAGCAGAATTATAATAAATTTTTATATTTTAGGATTTAATAAAAAATCTACCAAATTAATTCTTTGAATCCCTTCAACATCATTGCCAAATATTTTGTCCATGCTGATAACGTACTTGGGATAATTATCTTTCAATGAACCTAGAACTGAAAACTCTCTTTCGATGGTTTCCGGGGATGCAAGTAAATATGCCACCTGAATATAGATTTTTCGGCTTTGTTTTTCTGCGATGAAATCGATCTCTTTTTTACCTGCCTTACCGATAAAAACTTTATATCCCCTTTGTTTTAATTCGAGAAAAACCAAGTTTTCCAATATTCCTGATATATCTCCTTCTCGATACCCAAGCAGGGCGTGATGCAAGGCGATATCCCCTAAATAATATTTTTCATGTAGCTCGAGCAATCGTTTTCTCTTGACTTGACACCCCAAATTGATAATATTACCAACAGAAATGAACATGTGAAGGTAAATTTATCATGAAGCCCCAAAATACGAAAAACCGTGGTTCCCGGTTCGACAGAGCAGTCGATATCTTCAAGAAGCATGGCGGAATCCTTCGCACGGCGCAGGCACTTCGGGCAGGTATTCATCCCGGAACGCTCTATGCCATGCGGGACTCAGGGGCGCTGGAGGCGATAAGCCGTGGCGTGTATCGTCTTGCAAACAGCCCGCCCCTGGGTAACCCAGACCTGGTGACCGTTACAATCCGGGTTCCGGGCGGTGTGATCTGCCTCATTTCCGCTCTGGCCTTTTACGAACTCACCACCCAGATACCCCACGAGGTGCATGTAGCGTTGCTGCGCGGCGCGGAAGAACCCCGCCTGGATCATCCGCCGATCAAGACTTACCGCTTTACCGGCGAGGCGTTTACGGAGGGCGTGGAGGCCCATGAACTCGACGGCGTAAGCGTGCGCATTTACAGCCCGGAAAAGACGCTCGCCGACTGCTTCAAGTTCCGCAACCAGGTCGGCCTTGATACGGTGATGGAGGCGGTCCGCTTTTACCGCGAACGCAGAAGCATCAAGGTGGACGACCTTATGCGCTATGCAGGGATCTGCCGCGTGAAAAAGATCATCCGTCCCTATCTCGAAGCAATTCTATAATGGCGAAGAACATTAAAAACACAGCCGCGTCAGTGCATCAACGACTTCTCAACAAGGCCAAGGATACCACCCGGCCTTTCAATGAACTTCTGCAGCACTTCGCCATCGAACGGTTTATCTACCGGCTCTCCAAGAGTCCCCACGCGGACAGGTTCCTCCTGAAGGGCGCCTTGATGTTTTCGGCATGGACTGGACTGGAGTCACGCCCCACCATGGACATTGATCTCCTGGGAAAAATCGACAACAGCCTCGAAGTGATTGTCGCCGCTATGAAAGATGCTTGTGAAATGGAAGTCGAATCTGATGGCATGGCTTTCCATTCGGAGACAGTGACAGCCGCCAGGATTACCGAAGGTGCTGAATACGAAGGCGTGCGTTGTCGCGTTCGGGGCAGCCTTGGCAACGTACGGATCTCCCTGCAGATCGATATTGGATTCGGGGATGTGATCGTTCCAGGTCCCTGTAAGTTCGTGTATCCTGCGCTTCTTGATTTTCCTCCTCCTGAGTTGAACGGCTATACCAAGGAAAGCACCATCGCCGAGAAGTTCCAGGCCATGGTCAAGCTTGGGGTCCTGAACAGCCGGATGAAAGATTTCTACGATATCTGGTTCTTATCCCGCATGTTTGACTTCAGGGGCGAAACGTTGGCCGAAGCAATTGAGAAAACATTCGAGAACCGAAACACACCGGTAACAATCAACCCCACGGTCTTTGATCTTTCTTTCACGAAGTATGAGGATAAAAAGGTTCAGTGGTTGGGATTTATCACGAAGGCTAAGATTACCGACGCACCGTAGTCCTTCGAGAATGTTGCCGCAGCTGTCAAGCTTTTTCTTGAGCATATTGTAGTTTCTATTGTCAAGCGACAAAAGTTTCACGGCATCTGGACCGCACCTGGCCCCTGGCGGTAACAAGCCGCTTTTCTGATATGGGTTTTCAGCTTATTTTTTGCTCTTCCGGAAAGCCTATCTGATAATCACCGGTTATGATATCTGGTACCTTTCCTATAGGTAGATGTTGGAAAGGTGCCTCAGATCTCAAAAAGTATGATTTCTATGGTATTATTCTCTTATCTCAAGAGTGTGGGTGGTTGTGATCTGCAGCAGTGACCAAAGGATCAGCTTATTTCCATGTACGTTGGAGAAATCTGCAACGGCATGCTCACACTCGACGCAGCTGCTGTGCGGTTGCGTGCGGCAAAAGATTGGGCGAGCCAATCATTTCACAATCTTGATAATCTCCTTGAACTGTTCTCCCTCTGCCACTTTAATTAGCTCAAATAGAGCAGTTTCGACACTCGTCAAACTGACACCAGAATCTTTCATTCTTTGCAAGCCGATTTCCTTGTTCTCCAGGTTTCTTGAAGATACGGCATCAGTTGCAACTTGAACTTCATACCCTAAACCCACCAGCCCTGCTGCTGTTTGATATACGCAGACGTGTGCCTCAATACCTGCAACCAGTACCTGTTTGCGATTTAGAGCATTCAACGCTTGTAAAAAACGGTCATTTCGGCAACTGCTAAAGCTCATTTTGCTGATAGGTCGAATATCAGATAAGAGGTCTGCAATTTCAGGGATTGTCGGCCCCAAACCTCGAGGATTCTGCTCGACCCAGAGAATAGGCATTTCTAAAACCTGAATTCCTTTGATAAGCTTTTGCACGTTCTTGAACAGAAGTTCTTTCCCTTGCATCAAGTGTGCTAAGTTGCCTTGAATATCAACAATTAGCAAGGCGGTATTTTCTATTTTGAGCATATTTTATTCCCCTTATTAACACTACAGATACATTGAGATTACCTCATAAAAGTCTGGCTTGTCAAAACCTTTGATCGCTTGATAATATCTTAGCATTTCAACTGATTCAGAAACCTCTGTTATGTCTGACAGATCCGAGCTTGGCTCTGATTGTATACAGATGCTGGGACTGTCGAAAAACCCAAAAAAGCAATTTGCAGACTTATAAGTATTTGATATTATTATATACGAATTTCACAAAAATGAAGAAATCGGACTTTTTCGACAGTCTCGCTATCGATCACCGGGTCTGTACTATTTAAATATTCAGTTTTTGTATAATGATGGCTAAACATCTGCCTCAAAAACCGAATACACAGCTTCTTATTTATCAGACCGAAAGCGGCCATACAAAGATTGAAGTACGCCTTGAAAATGAGACTGTGTGGCTTACCCAAAAATTGATGGCGGATTTGTTTCAAACGACCCTTCCAAACATCGCTGTTGACAATAAATTTGACCTTCGATATTTGAAAGCTCATGTTTCCGTTCGATCAACATTTTCATGTTTTGCACTAAACTCGGAAGCCTTATGAAATTTTATACTTATTGCACAACAGCTCTTTAAAAAACGACGTCTTTTGGGGAGGGCAGGGGGTTTACTGATGAAAGTTAAAGAATTCATGACAACTAATATCGAATCGATTGACCATAAAAGATCTGTCTATTATGCCGTTGAAAGGATGGTGAATAGAAGGATCCGTTGTCTGCTGGTTCGATTTTCCGGTAACGAACGGGAGTATGGAGTAATTACAGCCAGGGATGTGGTTTTTAAAGTCCTGGCCAAGGGAATCGATCCAACGAAGATCAGTGTTTCGAAAATCACCTCAAAACCCATTGTATCCATTGATCAGAATATGGATTTTAAGGAAGTTGCCAAAATTATGGATGAATCCGATATCGCAAGAGCCTTTGTTTATGATCAGGATCGGATCATCGGTTTGGTGGCGTTAATGGATGTCATGTCCGCTACCATCATCGCAAGGGCAAGAGGGGAATATGTTTCTTGAAAAGTTGTTTTCCAGGGGCAAGAAAGAAAACGAGGTCATCGGGGAGATCACGAAACAAATCAAGCTCCTTTGTACCGCCTGCGGTTTCTTCAAAACGGCCCTTGAAACGGACAATCCGAGCCTCATGCGAAAGGTCATGGATATTGAACGGATGGGAGATGCTATCCGAAGGGATATCATATCAAGAATCTATGAAGGAGCCTTTTTACCCTATCTCAGCAGGACTATTGACCATACTTTTTATTTCTGTTATGCCCGTCTAACTCACTGAGACCTTAGCAAAACGCCCCCTTTTGTCCAATTCCTGTGCCTGCCTCGTAGCTCCAGGAGATGGTACTGGGGTAGGTCCGGCAGATTGTACTGGGGTGGTTAAAATTTTCGGGGTAAGCAACAATGACCGACATTCTTCTTATACAGCCGCCTGTGAGGGATTTTTATCTTACATCAAAAAGAACGATTCCTTACGGGCTTGCATGTATTTCTTCAGTTCTTCTTGAAGAGGGGTTCTCAGTGGAAATCTTTGACGGGCTTGCCACTTCCAAATCCCGAATCATCGACCTTCCGCAGGAAATGAATTATCTCCGAGAATATTACCCAAAGCCGGATCGATCTCCTTTTGGGCTGTTTCATTATTATCGACATTTTGGGTATAGTTTCGAATATATCGGTAAAATTGCCAAGGATTCCGGGGCGTTTCTGGTTGGAATTTCCGCCCTGTTTACGCCCTATGTTGAAGTTGCTTTAACCGTCGCGGCGTCCGTCAAGAAATTTCATACTGAATGCCAAATCGTACTGGGCGGTCACCATCCCAGCTCCCTGCCCATCAGTGTTATGGAGAATAAAGCGGTTGATTTTGTTTTACGGGGAGAAGGCGAGGTATCCATGCCGCGACTTGCCAGGGCACTCAAAACAGGAACCGATTATGCTTCAATACCCGGGATTGTTTTTCGCAAAGACGACGGAACCCTTCAACTCAATGACCCCGCCAAAATGATTGCCCTGGATCATTTCCCTTTGCCTGCAACCCATCTGATAAAGCAAAAATTTTACAAACGGGGCGTCAAAGGAAGTGCCGTGATCATCGCCAGCCGGGGATGCCCCATGAAATGCACATACTGTGCCGTGGGTGCATCATCTAATGTGCCCTACCGGCGAAGAAGCGTAACATCCGTGGTAAAAGAAATCGAAATTGCCGTAACCCGATTTAACGCCGGCTTTATCGAATTTGAAGATGAAAATCTTTCTCTGGACAAAAAATGGTTCCTTCACCTTCTGGATGAAATAAAATACCGTTTCCACGGTTTCGGACTGGAACTCAGAGCCATGAACGGACTTCTTCCAAATACCCTGGATGAGGCGTTGGTGTGTGCCATGCAAGCAGCCGGTTTCAAGACCCTAAACTTATCATTGGGCTCGATATCCGAGGTACAACTCAGGCGGTTCAACAGACCCGATGTTCGGGAAGCTTTTGACAACGTGCTTGGTCTTGCAGAAAAATACAGTCTTAACGCCGTTGGGTATGTGATTGTCGGGGCCCCATTCCAGAGTGCAGAGGATTCTCTGTCAGATCTGATTTTTCTCGCCCAAAAAAGAGTACTTTCCGGAGTATCCGTTTTCTACCCGGCTCCAGGTAGCAAGGACTTTGAATTATGTTCGCGACTTAATATACTTCCCGATACATTTTCTCTCATGCGCTCCAGCGCTTTGCCTTTATCACACACCACCACCAGGATAGAATCGGTTACCCTTCTCAGGTTGGGAAGAATCCTTAATTTTATAAAACTTCTAAAAGACAAAAGTGTTAACATTTCCGACGCTTCAATGAATAATGGGCGGATTTGGAATCCGGAAGACCGGATGGAAACCGGAATAAAGCTTCTTCAGATGTTTTTAAAAGATGGAAAAATAAGAGGAATAACCCCGGACGGGGATATTTTTGAACACAGGATTTCATCGGAACTTTCCAAAAAGTTCATTCAACGGTTGAAAGGGATACACATCAGGGGAACGATTTATCAGAGAGCTGTTCCAAAAATCCACGGAATTTAGAGAAATTCTATAAGCCTCGCAGATTGGCTGTTTAGAGGTACTTAAATAGGAAACGTAACAGAACAGTCCTAATTTTCCTCAATTTTATGATTTATAGATGCACAATATATGGTAATTTACTTTAAAAATCTACAATATATTCTAATTCAATAAAATTATATATAAATTAAGTATAATTTTACTTGACACTAACAATAAATTATAAGCTAATCATTATACATTTCGCTCAAGGATGTTCTTCTAAAATTTGATCAAATAAGCAAAAGCGCTTTAAAGAAAATTAAAGAATATCTTATAATGAATAAGGCTTCAATAATTTGACTTTAATTCGGTGGTTGCTACTATGGAGTTCCCAATTAAAATGTGCACATCATGCTCCAACGGGTCATAGCTGCCCTGTTGGTAGTCTAAAAGACATATCTAATAATCCATTCTTAATTTAGATTAGGAGGTGTGTGATGAAACACCTAATATTATCCCTGTTATTTATTATTTCTATTTTTTCAGCAAGTGCCTTTGCCCAGTGTACAGAAGGTAATTGTGAGAATGGGCAAGGAACTTATAAGTATTCTGATGGTGTTAAATATAAAGGCCAATGGAAAAACAGCAGGTTAGATGGGCAAGGAACGATTACCTATCTTGATGGTAGTAAATATGTGGGGCAATGGAAGAATAATCAGAGGCATGGGCAAGGAACTTATATTTATCCTGACGGTAGTAAATATATAGGACAATTTAAAGATGCTCAGAAGCATGGGCAAGGAACTTATATTTATCCTGATGGTAGTAAATATGTGGGGCAATGGAAGAATGGTCAGATGAACGGGCAAGGAACGCTTACTTATTTTGGTGGTAGAAAATATGTGGGGCAATGGAAGAATAATAGCTACATTAAAAACCCGAAAGGTAATGAAACACATAAGACTTTGGCGAAAAAGATGGCCGAGGAAAAAGCCCGGAAAGCTGAATCTTCCAAATCTTCAAAGGTATCCAAGAAAACCACGAATAAGCATTATCACACTGTCAGAGCTGGTGAAACACTTTACAGCATCAGCCGCTGGCACGATTTAACTGTGCAAAAGATCCGTCTGTTGAACAAGCTGAACGATAGCTCTGTAATTTACCCGGGACAAAAACTTTTGTTAACCCTCTAACTTGGCATAAATGTTATAGGAAAGGACCTCCAAAGGTCATAATTTAGAAGGGAGTTTGATAGAGCAACTTAATAAATAAATGGCTTCTCTGGTGTACGTGCATCTTATTCTTTGGTCATCTGCATTAAATATGCAATAATACGATGTGCACCAAGTTTAATAACGGCATTTAGGGAAGCCTTGATATTAAAAATGGGGATAGTATACATTAAGAAAATATCCTGGTTCATACGCCTCCACTCTTAATCAGAGTGATGGCTCATCGAACTGGATGATGCCTTGAAACAAAAGAAGCTTTCAAGGCGGAAAAAGCAGGATCAGAAATGAACCTGCTTTTTTTATTCCACCAGCCCAGACACCAATATGAGCATATGATGTTTCCTAATAATGTTTCAATTATCTTCTATTAACCACCTTTTAAGATTTACCTTTCTCTTAATATTACCCAACATATTGTAAAAACAGTCAAAAAAAGGCAAGATTATTGTCAAATATTGTCAAATACTTTTGGGATACAATTCGCCAATATAAGCTAACTGCTTGACATCTATATATTATTCTATTTTTTAATATAAAATGTTAAACTTTGCACGATTTTTGCTTTACATATTTTAACCAATTAGGATTTTTGGGTGCGCGCGTCTTTTCAGCAGAAAATCTTCAAAAGGTTAATTCTTATGAATTAGTGGGGTATTAAAGATGTTTAGGCCATCGCTTATTCTCATTTAAATGACCTTAAACCGTTCAAGGATTTATCTGAAAGAAGAGTGGTGAGAAAAGAACTGTTTATAAGATGTTGGATCTTTTTTAAATGACGCTAAGGATTTTCATCTCAAATCGGAGAAAGAGGTCAATATATGAGTAAAATAAAATTGATATGCTTCGTTTGTATCTCGCTGTTGTTTTTTGGTACTTCAGTTCAGGCAAATCTACGGGGCAGTCAAAATAATTTCACAACCAAATTCCGGAAAGAAAAGTTCATAGTTAGTGGACCTGGACAACAGGCCAATGTACTGATAGCAGTTGGTCAAGGCTTTTTCTTTCAAAATACAGTACTAGAATCTGTTGCACCCACTAGTAATCCCGATGGGTATATGACAATTTACACAACCGAGGAGTTGGTGTTTCAAAGAGACTTTAACTTTGATGCCGAAGCCGAAATAATACAGACTGAATACCCATCTCCTGAACCTCCACCGCCTGACCCCCCATTGCCTCTACCCCCATTGCCTATGACATAAATCCGATTAGAAGTACAGAATCAACAGGTGCTAAAAACTCAAGCACCATGATATGGCCATAAAAAAAGGGCCATTGCTGACCCTGCTCGTTTGAGATTTTTTTTATTTTGTTGTTCTTGGTTTTAGCCTTCTATCGAGCCCACTTCTCCTTTCTTTACCGGATCTGCGTTCAGGAATGTGAAAATCATAAGAGAATTGGCGTCTGTCTACAACTAAACGCCCACCCCCGTTATCAAGCAATATAGGAAGGGTCACGGTGATCCATTCATTATAGATCCTATTAAAACGTAATTATTGATTAAAGGCTATTTCGGACTATCTTTTCGATCATCTGAGTTAATTCCAGATTGTTTTTCTATAAGCTTTAAATTCTCGCCCAACATTCCAGCAACAAAAGGTATGACACTACTCTTTCTTGAAAAAATATTACGGTATATTGCTCAAGCTACTTTAAGGACGTCCAAATCTCTGATGTGAAAGTTGAAAATCAGTGTATCACAAATTCTGTCCAGATTGTCTTGAAGGGCCTTTTTCCTAAAATCCTCTGTCAGGCGGTTTTCAACCCCTGCTTTAACCATAACTGCAAGAAGCTGAGCTCTCTGATGAAACACACGTTCCTCCTCTATCTCAATCTCGGATGTAATACCCGACTGACTTTCTGATTCGTGATTTTCGAAAGAGAATGTTTCACTGACCAATTGCAGGGAATGATAAAAAACGTGATGGGTGTTTTCGATGACGGCAGATTTTCGATACTTTCCAATGGGATAGTTTTTCAAATAAGCCTTGGCCATAATAATAAGCAGTTTCAAACGTGATAAAAAAATGTCATTTACAAACATTGCTTTCGTTTCTCCTGACGTCGGCCCTAATATCATAATAATTCACCCCTTCAACTTTTATCTTTCCATCACCGATTGCTCGAGATTTGTTCTTTTTATACTTTGAACATAATCATCCACCACTCCTTCATGCAAAAATCGTGCAAAATCAAGTGGTTGTATTTGGCTGGATGAAAACGGTAAAGATATTAAGCGGTTACATCAATTAGAGGGGAAAGACATCCATTGTAAATCACCTAAAAAACTATGTAATTAAGGGGCAAATTACATAAAAACTATTACATTATTTACATAATGTTATTAAATAATTCAAATGGTTATATACCACATTGTGGAGGTAATGAATTAAGAGTTTCGATGGAAAGGAGGGGTGGGCGTTTTGCTGGACGTCCATAAGCAAGTAAATAAGCCATGTTTAAAAGATAGTTGTTTACTTATTTAGGATGTCCCCAATGTTCCTTTAATCTGCTCATATGCAGGATTTTCTTTCATGGTGAAGTCGTAATACCCGGCCAGGTGCAAAACATAATCCGCCCCACCATTATCTTTGATATACCTAAAGACATTCCGTAAATTTTTTTGGTTTGTTATATCCAACTGAAGCCAATGAATATTCTTATGATACGGTATGCTCACCTCTTTTTGGCTGCGGCGTGCTATGCAAAACAGGCGATATTTTCCAGACACGGCGATGACAAAATGCCTTCCAATAAAACCGGATGCTCCGGCAACCACGATCCCCGGTAATATCTCACTCATTTTTCACACCCAATGCTGTACTTTTTTTTGAACGAAGATAGTACTGAAACGCCAAAAAAATCATCAGCCCCATCAAACAGTCGGCGATGCCAGATAAAAAGACAATCCATTTGAATTCAACAGCAAAACAATACAACATCAAAAAGAACGTCGCGACCGCCTTTACGAAAACCGAAAATACAATGAAATGATGGTATTTTTCAGTATTGATTGCTCCCATTAAGTATGCAACGGACATGAGAAGATGAAAAACACCGCCCTGGGCAGGGAAAAAATGTTCACAATCAGGACTGAATCCTGTAAACTCCATAAGGACGGCTGGTTGAGCAATCAATGTTAGACCCATTACCAGGGAATGGATTGCTACCAACCCTAACACCGTTGAAAGCAGTTTGTCAGGATGATTAAATAAAACTTTTTTATAGTCACCACGCATATGGTCCTGTTTCAGCCGGAACAAATTAGGGAATTATTTTTTATTCAAACATATTGAAATAATATTTTCAAACCATATTCCAAAAAACGTCACTTGGAGCTTATAACCAAATATTGGTTACTGAAAGTACAATGACACAGGAGCACGTAAATCATCGCCGCGTACATTTATTCTATTCCATAGGACCTCAGTTTTCTTCGAAGGGTGTTCAAGCCGATGCCAAGAAGTTTTGCCGACTGGGATTTGTTCCGACCTATTGGTCCGAAAGGTAAGGCAATACGGTGTTAAATGCAGAATGTAGAATCATAAAAATTGAATATATTTAGCTTATTACGCCCAAACCAGGGATATGTTAAGGGGAATTAGGATCAGAGAGCAGAGGCAAATCAATTGAAAAATGACGATTGAAAAATGAAAATTTAAATTACCGGAGCGAAGCGACTCCTTCAATCAACAATCATAAATCATAAATCATCAATCCAAAAGCAGAGGTCGGAGGTCCCCAATATAATCTATCCAGCATGGCATGAAAGTATCTGAAAATTGATACTTTCCCTCAATGGTTTTATAGAGTATTCCTTTTTTGACAAGAGAATCCAGGGATGCTTTTATGGAAGATGAAGGACCTATACCATAAGTAAGTTGAAAATCC
>JAFDBA010000093.1 GCA_019313505.1 Deltaproteobacteria bacterium | reverse complement strand
ATGCTGTTTGGGAAATCCTTAAAGGCCTTTAACGGTTCCAAAATGCTCGGCTCAGGTCTGGCATGCAAAGCGTACAGGGAAATCAGAATCACGATCACCCCGGTTTGCCGCTCTTCTTTAAAAAAGATACCTTCAGGTCGAATCTCACATATTTTGCCAAAAGCATCAAATAAAAAGGTATTTCCATCCCGTTTTGAGGGTAAAGCCTGTGCCAGATCTTCCGGGAGATTTCCATAAAGTCTTTTAAGATTATCCTGAACAATTTTAGTGTAATTGTTACCCATTTCTTTCAAGTTGATCACGACCATTAACAAGGTTTAAATATAATTTGATTTTTTAAATGAATTTATATGTTTAGTAAAGCAAAAATAAATTGTGAGGGTTGACAATGCATATTCATATCACTATATTTCAATCTGTTTATCAATTTTATTAAGAATTGACGGTCTCGTAAAAAGTCAGATTTGAATGGTAAAGTAAAAAGCTCCAAATTCAAGGCACGCAAATTCCAAGGAACGAGACGTACATATAGTACGTCGCAGTGACGAGGAATGCAGCGCAACGCAGAAGTTGGACTTTTTACGACACCATAAAAAATTAAAGAAAGGAAATACTGTTATGGCTGAAGATATTATGGAAATAGCTGACAGCAGATTTGATGCCGAAGTGTTGCAGTCTGAAAAACCGGTATTGGTTGATTTCTGGGCTCCCTGGTGCGGTCCGTGCAGGGCAATAGAACCAATTGTTGAAGAGCTTGCTGCAGCTTTTGGCGATAAAATCAAATTTGCTAGATGTAATGTTGATGAAAACCCGACTACACCGGCTAAATACGGGATAAAGTCGATTCCTACCCTTATCTTCTTTAAAGAGGGAAAAGTTCTCGATAAAATTGTCGGTATAGTTCCTAAATCGAAAATAGAAGCAATTATAACCAAGGCTTAAGAGGAAAGCGTCCAATGAAAGGCGTCGATTACGAACTTGTCATTATCGGCGGTGGCCCTGCCGGACTCACCGCCGGTCTTTATGCGGCACGGGCCGGGTTAAATGCAGTACTTATTGAAAAAATTGTGCCCGGCGGGCAGGTCATTGTTACCGACTGGATTGAAAATTATCCCGGCTTTCCGGAAGGACTTAGCGGACCCGATCTGGTTCAGAAGATAACCGAACAGGTCAAACGATTTGACCTTAATATCGAAAGCAATGAGGTCGTTTCCGTAGATTTGTCTGAACCGGCAAAAAAAATCACCTTAAACGACAGAACCATCACAACCCATACAATAATTATAGCTACAGGTGCTTTTCCAAAAAAGCTGGGTGTTCCCGGAGAAGATACTTTTTACGGCAAAGGTATCTCTTCATGTGCCACCTGTGACGGTCCTTTTTTCAAGGACCTTATCGTCGCTGCTGTGGGGGGTGGCGATACAGCTGTACAGGAAAGTTTATTTCTAACCAAATTTGCAAAAAAAGTATACCTTATTCATCGGAGAGACAGACTGCGCGCTGCGGCAATTCTTCAGAAACGAGCATTGTCCAATGAAAAAATGGAAATTATATGGGATTCTGTATTGACCGATATTAGCGGTTTAACAAATGTTGAAAATATTACCGTGCAAAATGTCAAAACAGGTGGTAAAATACGACTTTCCGTGGATGGGTGTTTTATATGGGTAGGCACAATTCCCAACACTAAATTCCTGGCAGATAGTGTAAAACTTGATGAATACGGTTTTATTGTTGCAGATTTAAATATGGAGACATCAGTACCCGGCGTATTTGCCGTGGGTGATGTCAGAAATACTCCTTTGCGCCAGATTGCAACCGCGGTTGGTGACGGTGCCATCGCAGCTATTTCTGCGGAAAATTATATTGAAAACGTAAAAAAATGAAACGTATCTTAGTTTTAGGCCTAATTTCATTGCTTTTAGTATCGGGTTGCGCATGGTTTGAAACCAATGAAGAGAAAACGGCACAGGAACTTGCAAGTGATGGAATGGATCAATTCAACAGCGAAGATTATAAAGATTCGATAGAATCCTTTGAAAAACTCAAAGACTGGTATCCTTTCAGTAAATTTGCGATTCTTGCGGAATTGAAAATAGCCGATGGCAATTACAATATTCAAGAATATGAAGAAGCTGTCGCATCATATGAAGAGTTTGAAAGCCTTCATCCCCGTAATGAAGCCATCCCATATATCATCTATATGATCGGGCTCTGTTATTTTGAGCAAATAGATACTATCGACAGGGATCAAAATACGGCTAAAAAGGCACTTAATACGTTTAGGCGTCTTGAGAAACAGTTTCCGGGAGATCCATATACGATCAAAGCCGAGGGACATACCAAAGAATGTTTGAAAAGCCTTGCCGGGCATGAACTTTATGTTGGACTTTTTTACTTCAAAAGCAAGCATTACAAAGCAGCTTTAAGTCGTTTCAAGTCAGTCCTCACCAAATATTCTGATGTGGGAGTCCACCAAATGGCTTTGCAGCATATTGCCACCTGTGAGGCATTATTAAAAAAACAGGGGGAAGAAAATGCCTCTCAATAAAAATCAAATAAACTCTTTACTCTCTTATCTTTTGTGGTGTATTAAGATCAGTTCTTGTATATTATAAGGAGAAATAATAATGGCCAAAATATGTGAAATATGCGGGAAAAAACCGCTTTTTGGAAATAATATAAGCCACGCCCACAATGTGACAAAACGTCGATTCAATCCAAACCTACAGAGGGTACGGACATTGTATAACGGCAGGGTCAAAAGGATAATGGTCTGCACTAACTGTATAAAATCAGGCCGTATCGTTAAAGCGCCTTAGGAGGCAAGTATAAATAAGTTGTATAGATTGCTCTGCGTCACGAGTCTATTCTCTTTACTTCTTGAATGTGTTTTATCTTCCTGATAGCCGATAGAACTTTTTTCAGATGTTCGGTATTTTTAACGGCTATGGTGAAATAACTGTCGACGATTTTACTCTCCCTGGTTTCAGTATTTGCGCTTACTATATTCGCACCATTTTTACTGATATTGGAAGTAATATCAGCAAGCATTCCGACCCTATCGTAGGAACGAACTCGAATCTTTACAGGATATGTCTCTTCAATATCCACGTTCCATTCCACGTCTATTTGTCTTTCGGAACTCATCTTTAAAGCATTGACGCAACGTTTTCTGTGAACTGTAACCCCGTAACCCCTCGTGATATAACCCGTAATCGGATCTCCTGGAACCGGTTGACAGCACTTGCCGAACTTTATCAGAATGTCATCAACACCCCTTACAACCACGCCTGCGCTCGGCTTTTTTTTCCGAACACGGCCTACGATTTTGCCGAAGAACGATTCGTGCTCTTTTTCCTCCTCGGGTTTTGGGGTAATTTTTCGTATGATCTTTAAAGGGGTTATTTTACCATAACCCACACTTGCAACCAGATCATCGATATTCTTAAAGCCGAAATGCTCAACAGCCTTATCCATTTCTTCTGATTTCAAAAGAGTATTGAAATTGAGACGGTTTTTGCGAAAAGCCTTTTCACACATTTCCCGGCCAAGGGAGATGCTCCGTTCTTTTTCCTGAATTTTGATCCACTGTCTTATTCTGGAACGTGCCTTGACCGTCTTGACAAAATTCAACCAGTCCTTACTCGGATGACCTTTCTTTGAAGTAAATATTTCAACCGTGTCTCCTGTTTTTAATTCATATTGCAGTGGAACAATACGGCCGTTTACTTTGCCTCCGGCGCACTGATTTCCGACTTCAGTATGAATTAAATAGGCGAAATCGACCGGTGTTGCGCCTCTGGGTAAGGATTTTATTTCTCCTTGGGGAGTGAAAACGTAAACTTCATCGGGGAAGAGATCGATACGGACATTTTCCAGAAATTCATCCGGGTCTATGAAATCTTCCTGATGTTCCACAAGATCTTGAATCCAGGAAAATGTTTTGTTCATCTTTTCATCGAAACGGAGACCTTCCTTGTAGCTCCAGTGAGCGGCAATGCCGGATTTTGCAATCTTATCCATTTCATGGGTCCGTATCTGTATCTCTATACGTTCACCAAAAGGCCCGATAACTGTTGTGTGTAAAGATTGGTACATATTGAGTTTTGGAACGCCGATATAATCTTTAAACTTTTTTGCAACCGGTTTCCAAAGGGAATGTATCAAACCAAGGACTTCATAGCACTGAGGTATTGTATCGAGGATTATTCTGAACGCAATAATATCGTACACTTCTTCAAATCCAAGGTTCTGGGAAACCATTTTTTTATAGATGCTGTAAAAACACTTATACCTTCCCAGAACTTCGTTTTTCAAATTGTGCTCATCCATTTTTTTCTTGATGATGCTTTTAACGGTTTCTATATATTTTTCACCCTCCTCCCTGTCCTGATTGACATGACTTTCTATTTTAGGAAATTCTTCAGGTTGAAGATACATAAACGAGGTGTCTTCCAGTTCCTCTTTTATCCAGTAAATACCGAGACGGGATGCAATAGGAGCATAGATATCAATGGTTTCCTGCGCTATTTTTTTCCTTTTCTCCTCCGAGTGAAACTTTAGTGTCCTCATATTGTGAAGCCTGTCCGCAAGCTTGATCAGTATAACCCGAATATCGTCCGCCATGGCAAGAATCATCTTTCTGATACTCTCGGCCTGGCGTGCCTGAGAACTGCTGCTAAATGGTAGAACACTCAACTTGGTTACCCCCGAAACGATATGTGTGATTTCGCTGCCGAACATGTCATTTATTTCTTCCGGGGTGGCATGGGTATCCTCGATCACATCGTGCAACAGGCCGGACGCAACGCTGATCACATCGAGTTTCATATCAGCCAAAATACCGGCGACTTCCAGGGGGTGAGAAAGATAGGGTTCTCCGGACAGACGGACCTGGCCATCGTGGACCCTGGCCGAATAAATATAGGCACGGTCTATGATGTCCAGATTAGCCTCCGGAAAGTATCCGGTAATTTTATCGATTATGTCATTGATACGGATCATCGAAGATTAATGGTTTCGTAAAAAGTCCGATTTAGACGGCAAAGTAAAAAGCTCCAAATTCAAGGCGTGCAAATTTTGTATCATCGGCTATCCGCCGGTCCCGTAGGGAGCGTACTTTTCGTACGTTGAATGATTACGAAATGCAGCACAACGCAGAAGTTGGACTTTTTACGGAACCGTCAAGATTAATATGCCTTTGCAAATACAACCCGCCGGCTGCTCGGTCCACCGCAATATATACACGTACCTTTTTCCGATGGGCCTGACAGGGGGATGCATCTAATGGTCACACTAAGATCTTCTTTTATTTTCGACTCGCAACGATCTTCCCCGCACCAGTGTGACAATGCGAATCCACCATGAATTTCTGGCTCTTCGGAATTTTTCGGGGTGAAAAATTCGTAAAATTCTTTTTTATCGTCTATATTTATAGAATGTGCTTTTCTAAATAACAGAGCACGCTCAAAAAGGTTTTGCTGTATTTCATCCAGGATATCTGTTACTTCTCCAACAAAACGATTCCTTTTCATCGAAGTCTTATCTCTGTGTCCCTTGTCTCTCCTTCCAACATATACAGAATCATCGGTAATGTCTCTGGGACCGATTTCAACACGCAGCGGTATTCCTTTTTTAATCCATTCCCATCCTCTGGCACCTCCGATATCGCGATCATCAATTTCCACTTCAAGACGGCGGTGATGGTAATATTTATCTTTCAGTTCTTTTTCCAGGCTTTCAACGTATGCCATAACGGTCGTCCTGTCCTCAGGTTTTCGGATTATGGGCATCAAAACCACATGTGCTGACGCAACCCTGGGGGGAAGAATGACACCATCATCATCACCATGGGTCATTATGAGTCCGCCGATAAGACGAGTGGACGCTCCCCATGACGTGGTCCAGGCATATTCCTCTTTTTCTGTGGAAGACTGGAACTTTATTTCAGAAGCTCTGGCAAAATTCTGCCCCAAAAAGTGTGAGGTCCCGGACTGGAGACCTTTTCTGTCCTGCATCATTGCTTCGATGCACAAGGTGTCTACGGCTCCGGGAAATCTTTCCGACGCTGTCTTTCTGCCCTTGATTACCGGCATGGCAAGGTATTCTTGGGCAAACCTGGCATAAACCTCGAGCATCATTTGAGTCCGTTCAACGGCTTCTTCTGCTGTGGCATGAACCGTATGTCCTTCTTGCCACAGAAATTCACTGGTCCGTAAAAATACACGGGTTCTCATCTCCCATCTGACAACATTTGCCCACTGGTTTATAAGTAGAGGAAGATCACGATAACTTGAAACCCACTTGGAAAATGAATCTCCAATTATTGTTTCAGAAGTAGGTCTCACAATTAAAGGCTCATTGAGCATACCTGCGGGCTCAAGACCACCGTTAGATTTTTTTTCAAGTCTGTGGTGTGTAACAACGGCACATTCCTTTGCAAAGCCTTCCACATGTTCAGCTTCTTTTTCAAGAAAAGAAAGGGGAATAAAAAGAGGGAAATACGCATTTTTAACACCTGTCTCCTTGAACATATTATCGAGTACGCCCATTATATTTTCCCAGAGAGCATATCCCCATGGTTTTATCACCATGCATCCTCGAACCGGCGATTGGTCTGCCATTTTGGACGCCTTGACCACCTGCTGGTACCATTCGGAATAATTTTCAGCTCGAGTAGGTGTTATCGCAGTTTTATTTTTTTTCCCCATTTTGAGTTCCTATAATTCATTAAATTTTTCAACTTCAGCCAGTAAAACCTCGACAAGTTTTTCTTCAGGAAACTTTTTTATCACCCTTCCCTTCTTGAAAAGAATCCCTGTGCCATCACCGCCGGCAATACCGATATCAGCCTCCTTGGCTTCTCCCGGTCCATTTACAACACAGCCCATGATGGCAATTTTAATCGGCAAAGGTTTTAACAATAAAGCTTTTTCAATACGTTCCACAATATTAAACAAATCAATTTTACAGCGTCCGCAGGTTGGACATGATATAATGTCGGGCCCATACCGTCGAATATCAAGTGCTTTCAGGATTTCATAACCAACCCTAACCTCTTCAACCGGATCCCGTGTTAAAGAGACACGGATCGTATCTCCAATACCTTCTGCAAGGAGCATCCCTATGCCGAGGGAAGACTTGACGATTCCGGAATAAAGCCCCCCTGCCTCTGTTACACCCACATGAAGCGGGAGATCGGTTTTTGAGGAAAGGAGCCTGTATGCATCTACGGTACGATGCACATCAGAGGCCTTAATCGAGATTTTTATATTGTGAAAGTCGAATGACTTTATTAAATCAATATGCCGCAGAGCACTTTCAACCATTGCTTCTGCGCTTGCCCCATTATATCTCTTCAGAATATCTTTTTCAAGGGAACCTGAATTAACCCCGATTCTAATCGGGATATTAAGAGCTTTTGCACAGTCAACAACCGCTTTTACTTTTTTATCACCACCGATATTACCGGGATTTAACCTCAGCCCGTCAGCACCCGCCCTTGCCGCGCTTATGGCCAGACGATAATCAAAATGTATGTCAGCTATAATCGGAATAGAAACCTTTTCCTTTATTGAAGAAATTGCCTCAGCAGCCTCCTGGTCAGGCACGGCCATTCTTACAATTTCACACCCAGCCATTTCCAGGTGCTGAATTTGTGAAACAGTGGCCGGAACATCTTGAGTGAATGTATTTGTCATGGACTGGACCACAACAGGAGCATTGCCCCCCACCTTTACATCTCCAACCTTAATTTGACGTGTATTTTTGCGTTTAATAAAAAAGGGCATAGTGGAATCCACAAGAGTATGAAGTTTTTTTTATTTCCGAGAATGATTCAAATAACAGACAGCTTAATTAAGTTCAAGAAAAATACATATTTTGTGTCTTATGAATTCGAAATATGTTATATTTTAGCTTTTTGCGAGACCATCGTATTTGTCTTGCAAATTTTTTGACGGCATCATAATTTAAAAAAGACCAGAATTATCCCTAACGTTGCAAAAGTTGAGGGTGCTGCAGATCCAAGGCGTCAAGGGTGCAGCTGTAGTAATTTACCGCAAGCCCTTGACAACGCTGGAGATGCAGTGCCATCGGCTTTCCCATAGGGTAAATAACATGGCTGCTTTTCACTGATTTCAGGATGCCATC
>JAFDBA010000274.1 GCA_019313505.1 Deltaproteobacteria bacterium | reverse complement strand
TTTCGTTCAGGCACTAAATAACTCTTAAGCGTCGGAACTGTATTTCCGGGAAATGTTATATTTTCTGTTATTTTGCTTGTCTAAGTGAGTAAATATCTATCCATGAAGATGCCCCCGGAAATTTGCAGTCCCAGAACAACCAGCCGTCAACATCACTTCGCGTTATTGTTATTGCTGCTGCGTTAGGAGATAAGAATTCCTTTCCATTCATCATCAAAGCACCGTCGCTCACTTTGCCGTGGTAAAAATGACCTTTGTAGCTCCCGCGAAATTCTGTGCCTTTGGGAAAGGCAACGCCGTCAATGATCCAGGGCAGGTCGTCGATTGGATTTTTCTGGGAACTGGAATCGGGTTTAATGCTTTCCATAGAAACCTCCTTAAGGTTTAAGTAGGAACATACGGCTGACATTAATAGTTGAAGAAACGCTTTGGTCTAAAATATTTTCATAACTATTAGCACAAATTAAATTATAATTCAATTCATAAGTTTTACTTATATCATTCCAATTCCAGATCACGATGATCAACGCCGATACGGGATTCATATGATTGACACCCACGAAATTTTCATTTATCGTGGAATAAAATGCGTCCATTCCTAAACTTTTTATTAAATCGCATGACGGATAGCTATTCTGCTGCATACGTTTTTGGCAGTGCGGAATGATGGTTTGAAGATGGGTGAGGTTTATAAAATATTACGGACAACGAAAGTGAGAAGCTGATGGTTTTTAAAAAAATTAGAGTTACTTCGGGAGTCGATGAGCTCGACAAACTCTTGGATGAACTTTACATTGGGGACAACGTGGTTTGGCATGATGATGCCGGCAGTCTTGCCGATGTGTTTTGTTTAAACTTTATGCAAGCGTCTCAGATCGAGAAAAAACCGCTGATTTACGCAAGCTTTGACCGTTCTCCGCGTAATCTTATCGAAAAATTGGGTCCTTTGGCCAACAACAGCCGGCTCATTATCATAGACTGTTTTACACATGGCAAAGGGGCGGGTTCCGAGGTTTTTCTCAAGTTTTATGATAGAAAGAAACTTGAATGGCCTTGCCAGGTTGTCAAAGTTGATGAACCCCGCCAGATGAATCAGGTTATGGATGTTCTTTATGGAATCCATGGGAACCTTGAAGGTGATGTTCGCTTTGTTTTTGAAAGCCTGACTGGTATGCAGGAGCTCTGGGGCGGTGAGCAGCACATTCTAAATTTTTATTCCCATTCCTGTCCCCGTTTGTATGAGTTGAATACAATTGCGTACTGGATTATCGAAAAACGGGCGCACTCTTCCCGTTTAAGAGCACAGATCAATCAAATCGCCCAAGTGGCCATTGATCTGTCCGTGAAAAGGGGAAAGACATACTTGACGATTCTAAAAGCTGAAAAGCATAATTTGGATACGTTGAATCGATCATTCAATTATTGGAGTAAGGACCGGAGAATTTTCTTTGATCTTGAAAAACGTTCTACAGGACAGTTTGATCTGGGAATACGCTTGAAAAAATTTCGCACCAAGCGAGGCCTATCACAGACGGAACTGGCGAAACTCGTTGGAGTAACACCGAGCACCATCTCTCAGGTTGAAAGCGATTTGATATATCCGTCTTTGCCGGCACTTCTTAAATAACCGCCGAATCCGTTTCAGTAGAGTCCCATAGACTGAAACTTATCCGGCGATATATTTCTGCTAACATCCCACTTTTTCTGGTCATTTCATAACATTTCGAGCAACTTACCGTTTATTTCCGTTGTTCCGTCTTGCCTCACAAATTCAATTTAAAATGTTCAAAACGAATTAAATCCATCAAAAATCAAGATGTCAAAATTATAAGAATCAAATTAAACCTTGATCCAGCATGGCATTTACTACCTTGGTAAATCCGGCGATATTGGCACCCGCCATATAGTTGCCGGGCTTGCCATACTCGGTAGCCGCATCAAGACAGGTCTGATGGATGTTTTTCATGATCATTTTGAGACGTTGATCGACTTCTTCCGCAGGCCAACTCAACCGCATGCTGTTCTGGGCCATTTCCAACCCTGATACGGCCACTCCACTCGCAGACCAGTTTGACCCCGTTTTTCATAAGATTCATGCCATCTTTTTCGTTGATTTCATTCTCCGTTGCGCTGGGGAAAGCGCAGTCTGCTTTATGGTCCCAAAGCGGATTATGATCTAAAGACGTATCCGCTTCTGTGTAAACCGCTTCAGAATACTTATCAATGTACTCATAAATTCTGCCGCGTTTGATGTTTTTTAGCCGTTTTACAAAGGTCAGTTTGTCAGCGTCGATGCCCTCTTCATCATAAATATAGCCGGAAGAATCAGAAAGGGTAACTACTTTGCCGCCCAGTTCAATAATTTTTTC
>JAFDBA010000092.1 GCA_019313505.1 Deltaproteobacteria bacterium | reverse complement strand
GGAGGGCCGGTCATGTACCCGCTTCTGGCCTGTTCCGTCGTCGTATTGACTGTAATTATTGAACGGATTTTTTTCTGGATCGGCATGGATATGCGCCGGGATAAACCGCTTGTTAATGAGGTCCTTGAACTTTGTCGCGCAGGGAATTGGGAGTCGGTGAGAATAAAGACCAGTGATTCAAAAGATTATATTATTAAAATTCTTATCACCGGAATTCTTCATCGAGATTTTTCTATGGTTAAAGCCATGGAATCGGCCGCTTCCGAAGAGATCAAAAGGATGCGCAAATATATGGGAATTATAGATACCATGATTACCGTGGCGCCTCTTCTGGGTATTTTCGGAACGGTCATCGGAATCATTCTTTCCTTTGATGCTTTGGGCTCGGCGGGCATCGAACATCCGCAGGTTGTTACTGCGGGAATCGCACAGGCCCTGATCACCACAGCCGCCGGTTTGGGGATTGCCATTCTTTCGGTCTTTCCTTACAATTACTTTAATTCACGGGTTGAAAAGTCTGCCCTTGCCATCGAAAAATATGCAACAAGTCTTGAAATCGTCTACGAAAAACTGGTCACTCATAACCAGGAATAATAAAGGGCTCAAAAATGAAAGTTGATTTTCGAACCAGTAAAAAAGTCCGCATTGAAATGCTTCCCCTGATTGACATCGTATTTTTGCTCCTGGTATTTTTCATCTATGCAATGCTTTCAATGGCGGTGCATCGCGGGTTGCCTATTTTGCTGCCAACATCCTCATCCGCCAAGATAGATAAATCATTGGTACTTTCCGTGAGCATACAATCAGACGGAACCCTATACGTTGACAAAGAACAGATTGCCCTTAACGATCTGGCAGCGGTTTTGAAAAGAAAAACCGGATCAGGTAAAGACCCGGGCGTATTGCTTTTTGCCGAGCGCAGCCTTTCATACCAGAGTCTTTTCCGGGTGCTGGACCAGATCAGAATGGCGGATATCCATCGAATTTCTCTTCAGGCAGATATTGAGCAGTGAAACGAATAATAATAGCGGCGATACTCGCCCTGGGTATACACGGATTTTTTTTGGGATTCAAATTTGATCGGCTCCAGAGAATATCCAGTGAAAGGCCGAAAATCAGAGTTATGAACATGAGTCTGTCCCTCAGGCAACCCAGGATGACAACGCCCAAGGTTGCTCTTGACAAGCCGAAAATTAAAACAAAAAAACATCCTGTTGCCAAAAAAATAAAAAAAAAGCCAAAGCATTTTCCTGAGCCCAAACCCAAAAAAGTCATTAAAGATGTTATCCAAAAAGCGGAAAAGGATCTATCAAAAGCAATTCCTGAAAAAACCGTTAATATGCCCAAAACTTCGGATATATCTGAACAGACTGAAATAAAAACGGTTTCTAAAGAGACTGCCGAAGAGGGCAAAACGGTAACTGGAAAACAGGTCATACGCGAGGCAAGACCTCTTTATCAATCAAATCCGCCTCCCAAATATCCTGCAGTGGCCAGAAGAAGAGGATTTCAGGGTAACGTGGTCCTTGAAGTTCTGGTGGGCCAAATTGGAAATGTCATTGATTTGAGTGTCTTATCTTCCAGCGGGCACCCGATTCTGGACAGGGCAGCAGAAACTGCCGTAAAAAACTGGACATTCGAGCCCGGAATGAGGGGGCAGATAAAAGTTGAGATGTGGGTTAGGGTTCCGATCCGATTTGAACTTAAATAGTATCCATCCATAAATGATCTTTTTGCTTGCCCAGTTAAATCCGTATTTAATATTTAACCGGGGCCCAATCTCTGCGCCTGCCCCGTAGCTCCGAAAGATGGTATTGGGGTAGTTCCAGAAGATGGTACCGGGGTTATGCTCAAAAAATAATCCTCGGAATATCAACTATATGCCTACGGTTATTTTTTTCGCATGCCCCTCCCTTGGGCCTTTGTTGCTACCTGAACTATTACTTTATTTTTAATTTTATAGCTTTATGAACTTAATGCCTTGTAAATTTTAAGATTTTATGTTATCAAATTGATATTGTTTATTTGGTTGTTAAAAACCTGCTCCTCCGGGCCAGGTCAGAGTTCTTCGGCTCTGCCTGAGGAATCGCTGCAAGAGTTTGAAGTGAACTAAAGTTTAAAGTGAACTAAAGTTAAGGAATTCTATCAATTATGTAGAATCAACGGAGCGAAGCGACACCATAACTTTAGGCACTTTAGATCACTTTAGACACTTTTAACTCGTACGGTTTTGAGTAAACTATCCCCTTTCAGGGGTAACCCAAAGCCGGGCCCTATGGACCCGGATATTTATCTGCATGAGGAATAGGCCACCTTTAGGACAAAACTAAAGAACAAAGGAAAAAAAAGATTTATGTCAGAAAAACATCCTGAATGTCCGCTGTATAATCCCTTAAATTGCAAAGAATATTATAATCCTAAGCTCTGTGCATTTGTAAAGAAAGACAAGATCTGCCTTAAGAAAAAGAAAAACAAAAAACAAAAAACAAAAAAATCAAATGAAAATAGATAGTTTTGCTTCATTACGCAAAACGACTATGCCGCCGCCTGCTTAATTGTTTTATGTATAATATCTATAACCTAATCTGAGCGTTTCAAATTTGACGGTCTCGTAAAAATTGGACTATCTATGCATGACCCGATGTATTGAGAAGCATGGCCGGATCAACCCCCACCTTTTTTATGGCCTCTTCCCATCTTTCTTCAATCGGCATATCAAATAGAATCTCTTCAAAAACAGGAGATGTGAGCCAGGCATTTTCCTTTATTTCTGATTCCAACTGTCCCGGCCCCCAGCCTGCACATCCTAATGCAACAATAAAAGATTTCGGCCCTCTACCCGTTGCAACCGCTTCTAAGATATCTCTGGTGTTGCTCATGGCCAAATTAGAGGTGATCATCAAACAACCCTCCCAGCCAAAAGGAGGGCCATGGAGAACAAATATCTCACCAATATGAACCGGTCCGCCAATATGGATTGGAATCGATTCTGCACCAGAAATAGACTCTATTTCAAGCTCATTGAAAATATCCTTCCCAGACAGTGAAGGATGAACCCTGTTTACAACTATTCCCACAGCCCCTGCCGGAGTATATTCGCAAATACAGGTGACTGTTTGATAAAAATTCTGATCAACCAATAAAGGCATGGCCATTAGAAACTGTCCTTTAAAAGAAACCGGGGAATTATTCTCCATATTTTTCTCCATGGATTTTTTCTATGACGTATCAAAATATATTATAGAATACTTTTGTCTCCGGGTCTTGTCAAGAATACAAAAACACTCTTTTCCTTTGACAGAAAGGATTGTTCAAAATATAATTTAAATTATGAATCTTAAATCAAAAAAAATCACCACAATGCGGGGCCATTCAGCTGAAATCTTTTATAAAGCCCTGGAGGCTGTTGAACCGGGCGCTGCTGTTAAACGGTACTGCAGAGTTGATGGAGAACATCTTTTTATAGGTGATCGGGTATATGAACTTGGTAAATATAAAAACCTGTTTCTGATCGGTGCAGGCAAGGCAACAGCTCCAATGGCGGCGGCCATGGAGGATATTCTCGGTAAAAGGGTTACAGGTGGCATCATCATTGTAAAATATGGCCATTTGGCTGACCTTGCCAGGATCAACCTCATAGAAGCCGGTCACCCCTTGCCTGACAAAAATGGACAACATGGAACAGATGCAATCCTGAACCTCGCAAGAGATGCCGGAAAGGACGATCTGGTAATATGCCTGATTTCAGGGGGTGGCTCAGCTCTTATGCCCCTTCCTGTTCATGGACTTACCCT
Organism: Deltaproteobacteria bacterium; assembly: GCA_019313505.1. Taxonomy (GTDB): domain Bacteria; phylum Desulfobacterota; class Desulfobacteria; order Desulfobacterales; family UBA11574; genus S5133MH16. The sequence continues at coordinate 4,390 of JAFDBA010000092.1, read as the reverse complement.
TAAGGACAAGCAGGAAACCATCAAAGTGCTGCTTTCCTGCGGTGCAAATATCCACGAAATAAATGCGATACGAAAGCACACTTCCATGATAAAAGGGGGCAGACTTGCACAAGCAGCATATCCTGCCACGCTAGTTTCCCTTATACTTTCAGACGTGGTTGGAGATGACCTGGACGTAATCGCTTCAGGGCCCACTGTGCCGGATTCTAGCACGTTTTCCCGTTGTATGGAAATTCTTCACAGATACAATATCTTAAAAAAAATACCCAAAACCGTTTTAAATCATATTCAGGTCGGTGCTTCGGGAAAGGTTTCAGAAACCCCAAATACTGACGATCCTGCTTTTGAAAAAACGTACAATCTGATTATCGGAAGTAACTTTGAATCATTATTGGCTGCAAGGCAAGAAGCTGAAAGCTTGGGGTATAAAGTCCTTGTCCTTTCTTCTATGATAGAAGGTGAAACCAGGGATATCGCACATTTCCACGGAGCAATAGCCAGGGAAATAATTAAAACCGGTAACCCTCTCCCTCCTCCTGCCTGTATCCTTTCCGGCGGCGAAACCACGGTAACACTTAAAGGTAAAGGGCTTGGGGGCCGAAATCAGGAATTTGCCCTGGCTGCAGCAATAGATATTGCAGGTAAGAATGATGTTGTTGTACTTAGTGGCGGTACCGATGGTAATGACGGTCCTACAGATGCGGCAGGAGCTTTTTCAGACACTTTTACGCTGGAGCGAGCCGGTGAAATTGGGATAGATCCTTATAATTTCCTCATGAACAACGATTCTTATCATTTTTTTCAAAAACTCGGAGACCTGTTCATTACAGGCCCCACCAATACCAATGTAATGGATCTTAGGATTGTTCTTGTAAAATAACAACTACTCCTTGCCAAGGATCTCCCTAATTTTCCTGGACAGTTGTTCCACATTAAATGGTTTCGGAATAAAGCCATTGCACCCACAATTCATTATTTCAGAAGCCTGTCCATTTATGCTGTATCCACTGGAAAGAAGGACCTTAATTTCGGGATTTATTTTTTTAAGCCTGTCATAGGTCTCCCCACCCCCCATATCAGGCATGATCATGTCCAGGATGACCATATTAATTTTACTTTTATTTGCCCGATAAATCTCAATCGCTTCTTTTCCACTTCTGGCCATTAATACCCGGTATCCCAATCTCTCCAGAATCTGGCCTCCAATATCAATTATAATGTCTTCATCATCTATTAAAAGAAGCGTTTCGGATCCCTTTAAGGCTTCCCGGTCCAAATGTGTTTTTTGTACAACCTTCTTTTTAGATGCAGGCAAGTAAACATCAAAGGTGGTTCCCTTTCCTATCATACTGTTAGCGTTGATAATTCCGTCATGATTCTTGATTATGCCGTAAGCAGAAGCAAGACCAAGCCCTGTTCCCCTTTCTCTATCCTTTGTGGTAAAAAATGGATCAAATATTCTTTTTATGGTATTCTCATCCATACCCACTCCAGTATCTTTAACTGATATCTTTACGTAATCTCCTCTTTCGGCAGAAAATTTACTGACATAGTTCTCATTAAGTGTGACATTTTCTGTTTGAAGATATAAATCTCCGCCACCGGGCATAGCCTGTCCGGCATTAACGTAAAGATTTAACAATACCTGTTCAATCTGACTTGGATCTACCTCTATCGACCAGATGTCTTCTTGGTATTTTCTATGAATTCTGATCTCCTTTTTGGTTCGACTAAACATCTCAGAACTTTTCTCAACCAGACCATTAACGTCAATCGGTTTGATCTCGTATTTTCCCCCTTTCGCGAATCCTAGAAGCTGTTTGGTAAGATCTGCTCCACTCTGAACATACTTCTCGATGTTTTTTAGTTTTGAATAGTATGGATGGCTTGAATCAAAATCAAAAGATATGAGGGATACGTTCCCCAGAATGCCCATAAGCAGGTTGTTATAATCGTGGGCTATCCCGCCGGCCAGGGTCCCAATTGCCTCCATTTTCTGGGATTGCCGAATCTGAGCTTCCAACTTCTTCTGCTCACTGATGTCTCGTATATTTACTACACTTCCCGCGGGGTTGCCATCACTATCATTATATATGGCTCCGCTTATGCTGACAGGGATAATATCGCCTGCTTTAGTGTATCGTTGTGTTTCAATGCCTGAAACATCTTCTCCAGACAACACCTTTTCTATCATTATCCTGGTTGTAGGCCAATCCTCTTCAGGTACAAACATGTCCATTTTTTTACCCAGACGATCTTCCAATTTCCAGCCAAAAACCTTTGTGAATGTCGGGTTCAAATAGGTTACCCTCCCCTCCATGTCATAAACAATAACAGAATCCGGATTTGCTTCAAGTACCGTACGATATCTATTTTCACTCTCACGGAGCGCCTCTTCAGTCTTTTTACGGGTGGCAATCTCTTTTTGTCCTTTTTCATACAACCGTGCATTCTCGATGGCAATCGCAGCAGAGCCGGCCAGCGTCTCTAGTAACGTTAAGTGTGATTGATCGAAGAGCCCGGCTTCAGTATCCACTACCTGAACCACTCCGATCACATCTCCCTTGATCCGTAGCGGAACAGTCAGAACGGAATGCATATCCCGTCCTATAAGCAGATCAACCTCTTTATGGTGACGTTCGTCAGCATAGGTGTCTGATGAGATCAAGCTTTCGCCATGACTGGCCACCCAGCCGGCCAGACCTTCACCGGGTGCCAGTCTCCAGCCGAACAAAGTTTCTCCATAAGCGCCGGTTGCTTGCTTGCATACCAGTTCATCGGTCTTTGCATCAGTTAACCATATGGAGCTACCCACAATACCCATCAACCGGCGAACCTCTTCTAAAACAGTGACAAGGACCTGATCCAGATTCAGGCTGGAATTAAGCGCCTGGCTTGCCTGATTGTACAATCTCAGTTCAAGGTCACGTAACCGCATCATCTTTTCGACACGTTCTTGCTCTGTAACATCATTAAGAATAATGATACTTGTAGATCCATCACTATTTATAGACAGGATTTTCAACTTAACCCGATGCTCCATTAGGTTAAGAGGAGAATCGCTTGTTATGGTTTTTGAGTGCTCACCTGTTTCTCTCAAAAGTTTTAGCACCCTTTTACGGTCATCTCCGGCAAATAGTTCGGCAAAATTGGAACCTAACAAAGACTCCTCAGAAATATTAAAAAAGGAAAGGGCCGTTGCATTAGCATAAATGATTCTTTCACCAGAAGTAATCTCTATAATTCCTTCTGCTATATTTTCTAATAAAACATCAAAATGTTTTCCGTGCATCGGCAATTTCCCCGCCATCTTCTTCATATTATCCGTTCCTTTTGAAATACATTTATTTTCTCGTATTTTTAGCTTTGATGAATTCGTAAAAAGTCCGATTTAGACGGTATCGTAAAAATTTAATGATAAATAATAATATGCAATATTAATTCGAGACATTCAAGCTGTTTTTTTTCTCATATTTCAATAATATAGTACTTTTTCGTCATTAATTATCATTCCATAGTCTTTGTTATCTTCGTGTGGCTGAACGTTTGACGGCTTTGCGAAAAGTCAGAATTTGACTTTTTACGAGACTTTCAATGTTCATGAAGATTTTATTTTTTCATTTAAAACATTCGTTGGACATTTGCAGCTTAGTTTAGTAAAAAAAGAAATATGTCTTTTTAAATTATTCCATTATTTACCATCCAAGAAAGATAATTATGCGTGCGGTAGTACAAAGAGTAAAGTCAAGTTCTGTAACCGTTGAAGGAAAGATAGTCGGTGAAATTGGCAACGGGCTTCTGGTATTTTTAGGTATTGCAAAGCCAGATAATTCCGATGATGCCGATTACCTTGCGAATAAAATTGTAAACTTGAGAATCTTTGAAGATGAAAACAGTAAACTGAACCGCTCTTTGCTCGCTATCGGTGGTCAAATGCTCGTTGTCTCCCAGTTTACCTTGCTTGGTGACTGTAAAAAAGGCCGGCGACCATCGTTTATCCATGCCGCCGGGCAGGACCAGGCTGTCAAACTGTACGAACGATTTATTGAGCAGGTCCGACAAAATGGTGTTTCTGTAAAAACCGGCCAATTCCAAGCCATGATGGAAGTATCTTTGATCAATGACGGCCCTGTGACGCTCATTGTGGAAAGCAAATAGCCAGAATTCCCCATGAAGAATTTAAACTATTTCATATCAAAAACTGGCATTTCTTTCAAATCCACCACATTGCTCCTTATTATTCTTTTTTGTTTTTCTCAATCTGCCAGTGGGAAAAATCTTTATGACCAGAAACTTAATGTTTTAAAAAATCTTCTTGGAAATCAGGATGCGGTTCTGGTTGCAGACCCGCAGGGCCGTGTTGTTTTTTCAAAAAATGCCGGCATTCAAC
>JAFDBA010000091.1 GCA_019313505.1 Deltaproteobacteria bacterium | reverse complement strand
GCGTACTTTTTGTACGTTGAATGATTACGAAATGTAGCGCAACGCAGTAGATGGGACTTTTTACGACGCCGTCAAGCTTAGCATTTGACCTATGATAATAAATGGATTATAATCATATCTAAAAAGTTGGCACCTAAGGGCTCACTTAAAAGGAAGAGACCTTTGCGAAAATGTTTAATTTTATTCAAGGTCCAAAAAAGGGGTTATGGCTATAATTCCATAACCCCTTGATATTACTTGGTACGCCTGGCAGGATTCGAACCTGCGACCTACGGATTAGAAGTCCGTTGCTCTATCCAGCTGAGCTACAGGCGCAAAGAGAAAATAAAAATTTAAGTACCATACGTTCGTCTGTATGTCCATAAAATATTGATGGCGTCGTAAAAAGTCCCATCTACTACGCCTTGTATATGAACCTTTTTACTTAGTGCTCTAATTCGTTAATTCGATGACGTATTTTTATCAAGACAACTAGCCCGTATAATGAAGTGCCTAAAGTGAGCTAAAGTTGAGGAACGCGCTTTCAGCGCGATCAATTATAATTAAAATTAATAGAATACCTTAACTTTAGGCACTTTAGTTCACTTTAGGCACTTTAAACTTTTGCATACATAGAATGAATAAACCAAGTTATAAATACGTGATGGTATTTATGAATACATGTACTTAGCCATCTATAGATGAATTAGTGACTTTTTACGCAGCCATAAAATATTAGCATGAATAAATTTAAGAAAAAACAGAAACGTCGCGGAACAAAGCAGGATAAAAATAGCACCGTCAAAGGTAAGAACGATGGTAAAAAACCGGGATATCATTCCGATGATACCGCTATTGTTAAGTTCGACCCGCTTCAACGATATCTTTCAGAAATAAGCAAACACAAGCTTCTAACCAGAGAACAGGAAATAGAACTTGGGAAAAGAGTTATGGAAGATGGTGACAGCGAAGCCGCATATATTCTGGTGACCGCCAACCTCAGGCTTGTGGTAAAAATCGCTCTCGAATTTCAGCGAGTATGGATGCAGAATCTTTTAGACCTGATTCAGGAAGGGAATATCGGGCTCATGCAGGCGGTTAAAAAATTTGATCCATACAAGAATGTCAAGTTTTCATATTATTCCTCATTCTGGATAAAGGCTTACATCTTAAAGTTCATTATGGACAACTGGCGTCTTGTGAAAATAGGGACCACCCAGGGGCAACGAAAACTTTTTTTCAAGCTTAAAAAAGAAAAACAGAAACTGATTGATCAGGGTTTTGATCCTAAACCGAAACTTCTTTCCGAAAAACTGGGAGTATCCGAACGTGAAATTGTGGATATGGACCAAAGGCTTGATGGCTGGGACGTTTCTTTGGATGCCCCTATAAAGGATGATTCAAATACGGAAAGAGTTGAGTTGTTAAACACGGAAGTCGAATCCACGGAAGATTGGGTGGCAAAAAAGCAAATCGAGACCCTTTTACATAATAAGATTGCCGAGTTTAAAAAAACAATGACGCCCAGAGAACTTGATATTTTTGAACAGCGTATCTTTTCGGACTCTCCTTCTACGTTGCAGCAGATTGGTGACCGCTACGGGATATCAAGAGAACGTGTCCGCCAGGTTGAAAAAAATATTATCAAGAAGTTGAGAGAGTTTTTTAAACGCGAAATACCCGATTTTGATTTTTATGACAGGGTTAATATATCTGATTAATTTCTTAGTTGTAAATTTTGTGCTTTTTATGGCAAAAAATTTATCTAAGGCTAATTAAGTGTGAAGTGTCTAAAGTGAGCTAAAGTGCCTAAAGTTAAGGAACATTGCCAATTTATATAAAAGCTGGAGCGTAGCAACTCCTTAACTTTAGTTCACTTTAGTCACTTTTCCCGTTTATCCGGCTTAGGATGTTTAAATGAAATCTAAATTAATAAATCTGATCATTGCTATTATGGTCATTCTGCTTTTATCAGGCTGTTTCCCTCACAAAAGGGCGGCTTGGTCATTAGATAAAAACCTTGATGAGACCGCGTCCGACTCGCTGCTGCCCGAAAGCCGATATTACTACTATACAGAGGCACAGTTGCAACAGAAAAAAGGCAATTACGATAAAGCCATCACGTACCTAAACAAAGCCATTGAAACAGACCCTGAATCTACCTATCTTCGATTGGAGCTTGCAATTCTTTACCATCATATAAAAGAGAAACAGAGCGCTTTGTGTATCCTTGAAAAAACACTAAAAAAAGAACCTGACAACCTTAAAGCTCTTATCATGTATGGAAGACTTAAACAGGAGTTAGATCAGCTTGATGACGCAAAAGCAGTGTATAATAAAATTATTGCCATGGATCCGAAGCAAGAAAATATATATTTGCTTTTAGGCAGTCTGTATATGCAGGAAGAAAAACTGAACATGGCATTAAAGATTTATAATCAGCTTGTTCAAAACTTTCCCGGATCATATGCGGGGCATTTCTTTATCGGAAAAATATTCACAGAGCAGAATAATACTGCCGGAGCTGAAAAAGAATTTAAAAAAACTTTAGAAATGAATCCCGACCTCGAGGAACCGCGTTATGAGCTGATAAACCTGTACAAAACTTTGGGCAAAGAAAAGAAAGTGATTCAGTTATACCAGGAGCTTTTGAAAAAGAATTCCCAAAATATAAGAGCCGCTATGGAATTGGGATCTTATTATCATGAAAGGGGAATGACAGAGTATGCAGAAAAGATTTTTAAGGATTTGGGTGCAAGAAGCATTGGGCAAAAGGAAGTAATAAGAAAGGTTGTTAAGCTCTATTTGAATCCAAAGGAATATGATACCGCAGTTGTCATTCTTGAAGGGATGTTAAAGGGTGCGCCGGACAGTTCTGATCTTCATTACATTGCAGGGATTGTCTTTGATGAGAAAAAAGATAAAGACAAGGCCATCACGCATTTTAAAAGGGTGGGGACGGATTATAGCTTTTATAAAGAAGCCGTGGTTCATGTTGCATTTTTATACCAGGAACAGAAAAAAACTGAGGAAGCAATAAATTATTTAAAAGATGTTATTAAAAAAATTCCTGATGATCCGGAAATATTACTTTATCTGGGCTCATTTTATGAAGATACAGGGGAATTCGAAAAAGCTGAAAACGTTCTTAAACAGGGGCTTAAAATTGATTCTGACAATACAAGGCTCCGTTTTCGCCTGGGAGTTGTTTATGACAAGTGGGGCAAGAAAAAAGCTTCCATAGAAGAGATGAAGACTGTGATAAGTCTTGACGCAAAGGATGCAAATGCACTGAATTATCTCGGTTATACCTATGCAGAACTTGGGGAGAATCTGGATGAGGCCGAACATCTTATCAAGGAGGCTTTAAAACAAAAGCCTGATGACGGTTATATCACAGACAGCCTGGGTTGGGTATACTTTAAGAAAGGACTCTTAACCAAGGCCTTGAAATATCTGGAAAAGGCCGTAAGTCTGGTACCCGACGACCCTATTATCCTGGAGCATTTAGGAGATACATATCTGAAGATAAGCGATAAGAAAAAAGCGCTTCAATTCTACAAACGTTCGTTGTTGAAAAAAGATAAAGACAAAGTTGACCTTGAGGAAAAGATACGGGAATTAACCGGTAAATAAAAAGTTTGATGATTATTGTCAATTGTACGCAAAAAGGTTGCAATCAGATTAAAAGTTCAGAATTCGCTATGAGCGTTTTAGCGATTCTTTTTATTTGTGTCTTTTTTTTCTCAGGCTGCAGCACAATTGCTCCTGTGATTACCGGGGGCCCAGGTGATTTAAAGAACTTATCTGAAGCCGGGGAGCTTGTTTCTTACCTGAAAAATCAAAATCTTCATCTCAAAACCTTCAAAGGTATCGGTAGGATAACATTTTGGGAAAATAACAAAAAAGATATGACCACCGGTATTGCGTGGGTGGGATCGGTGCCAGACAGACTCCGTATTGCACTCCGAAGCGTTTCAGGACAGCCAGTGGTAAGCTTTGCATCTGACGGCCAGTGGCTCTATCTTGTTGATCATGGACGAGGTAAGTTTTATAAACACCCCTCCGGAAAATCCACAATGAAAAAAATATTATCAATACCAGTAACATCCGGTGATATTGTTAATATTTTGGCCGGCCGTACCTTTATTGATAATTATGATTCTGCCGTTCTTATAAAAAATAAACCCCCCGGTCCTGTGTCCGGTGGTACGTCAAGCTGCCATACTGCTATGTCGAGTAAGAAAGAGCCTTTCGGGAATGAGGATGGATGTATTCTGGTTCTAAAAAAAGGATGGGGAAACATTTGTGAGAAAATATACCTTGATGCGAACAGAAAACAGGTGCGTAAGGTGGAAATATTTTATTTAACCGGCGGTCTCAAGTATCGCGCGGAATTTAAAAGAATGCAGGATATAGAAGGATACAGTGTTCCTTCCAGTCTTGTGCTTTCAACCGATGACGGCTCCGGTTTTCAGCTTGATGTGGACAGATACTGGGTCGGTGTTTCGGTTTCACCGTCAATGTTTGTGTTGACACCGCCGGAGTAAAAAAGGCTCAGAGGTTCATGGTTGAATAAATAATGGTTAATAATCAATGGCTAACAATTAATAATTAACAATTGATTATTGATTCTTAGATCGGGATTCAAGGTTCAGGAAATAATAGTTAATAAACAATGGCTAACAATTAATAATTAACAATTGATTATTGATTATTAGATCGGGGTTCAAGGTTCAGGAAATAATAGTTAATAAACAACGGTTAACAATTAATAATTAACAATTGATTATTGATTATTAGATCGGGATTCAAGGTTCAGGAAATAATAGTTAATAAACAACGGTTAACAATTAATAATTAACAATTGATTATTGATTATTAGATCGGGGTTCAAGGTTCAGGAAATAATAGTTACTAAACAACGGTTAACAATTAATAATTAACAATTGATTATTGATTATTAGATCGGGGTACAGGCGTCAGTGACCAATGACCAGCGAGAGTGAAATATGCTTTGCTGCGGAGTCAACGCTGGGGAAACTGGCAAAATGGCTGCGGATTCTTGGCTTTGATACATCTTATGAACCCGGCTTTTCAGCGGAAAAAGACATAGATTCAGGGAGGAAAAAGCGTATTTTACTCACCCGCACTGAGCGTGTCTTGGACTGTAAATTGTCGCAAGAGTTTATCTTTATAAAATCAAACAATCCATTTGAGCAGCTCAGAGAGGTGATTAATACCCTGGGCATTATTTATACAGATACGCGTCTGTTTTCACGATGCATCCGGTGTAACACCCATATCGAGCAGGTGGACAAGGATTCTGTGCAGGGAAATGTGCCCGACTTTATCTGGGAAACCCGCGATATTTTCTGGAAATGTGGCCGATGCAGGAGAATATACTGGCCGGGAAGTCATACCGAACGGAGCCATGATATAATTATTAGGCTGTTTGACCGTCATGATAAACTTTAAAAAAGTCATCGCCCTCGAAGCGCGGCTTAAAAACTGTAAAAATGTTGTAACCCTGGGTGTGCGACCTAATTTTTCCGATTACAGCCATAGGGATGCGGATCTTATCAGAAAGGCCGAAAAGATATACTATCCGACCACCTTTTATGCCGAACTGTTCGATGCCATGGGAAAAAAAACCTTTCCCAGTTACCATAATTACAAGTGTGTTCAGGACAAGATCAAGCAAACCGCTTTGTTTAATCTTCTCGAAATACCCCATCCCAAGACCCGGGTGTTTTATGGAAAACGCCAGAAAAACTCTATTTGCGAACATTTTCAATTTCCTTTTATTGCCAAAATCCCCCGTGGATCGGCCATGGGAAGGGGAATTTTCCTTATCCGGAATCAAAAAGACCTGGATTCTTATATCAGCCGGTCGAATGTTGCCTATATTCAGGAATACCTGCCATCAGATCGTGATATACGAGTTGTTGTTATAGGAGATCGGGTTGTTCATGCCTACTGGCGCATTGCGCCTTCGGGTGAATTTAGAAGCAACGTTGCTGTGGGTGCAACAATCAGTCTGGATCCTGTACCTAAAAATGTTCTTGCTCTTGCTCTTGATACCGCCCAAAGATGCCGGTGGGACGATGTGGGTATCGATATCATTGAGCATGACAAAGATCTGTACGTTCTTGAAGGCAATATGAAATTTGGTAAAGAAGGATTCAGAAAGGCGGGAATAGATTACCTTAAACTCATGGAGAGCATGATAGAAAATGGTCAGATTTAAAGAAAAAAACCTCGATACGCTCAGTGTGGCTCTGAGACAACGGGAAAACAAAATTTTATCCTCCATTGCAACGTTGAGTTCATCAGGTGTGCGACGGGTTCATGATGTGCGTTCAGAAGAAGGGTACCGCCAGATATTTTCTGTGGATGCGGATCGGATTCTGCATTCAAGGGCCTATACGCGATATATTGACAAGACCCAAGTCTTTTATCTTATACACAATGATCATATTACCCACCGTGTGCTCCATGTTCAACTGGTATCGAAAATTGCAAGGACCATTGGTCGTTATCTTGGATTGAACGAGGATCTGATTGAGGCCATTTCTCTGGGCCATGATATCGGGCATACACCGTTCGGGCATGACGGCGAAAGGTTTTTGTCAGAACTTTGCCGGTCAAATGGTATAGGTTATTTTCAGCATAACGTTCAGAGTGTTCATTTTCTGGACAGGGTGGAATGCAAAGGCAAAGGATGGAATCTTTGCCTGCAGACTCTGGACGGTATTCTCTGCCATGATGGAGAAATCCATAATCGGATGCTTGAACCAAAGCGAGATAAGACATTCGAAATATTAGATAAAGAGATATCGATTAAAAAGGATGATCCCTGGGTTAAACTCATACCCATGACCATGGAAGGATGTGTTGTCCGGATGGCAGATACCATCAGTTACATCGGTCGTGACATAGAAGATGCCATCCGTCTCAAACTGATCAAAAGATCTGATCTTCCCAAGGACAGCGTTGGTATCCTCGGGGATACAAACGGGACCATTGTTTATAATCTTGTAACCGATATTATCAATAACAGCTTTCAAAACAGCTATGTTGCTTTCAGTTCGGAAGTGTCGGACGCCTTAAAGCGGCTTAAGGATTTTAACCTTGAACATATTTACATGAATTCAAAAATCAAAAAACATACGGGTGCCATAAAAAAACTCTTTGCAATGCTTTTTGAAAAGTACCTTGATGATATTGAAACTGAAAATCGAACATCAGTAATATTTACCGGTTTTCTGGAAGATATGTCTGAAAATTATATTAAAAACTGCCGCAGAGAGGAAATCGTCAGGGATTTTATAGCCGGGATGACGGATCAGTATTTTTTGAGACAGTGCCCGGAAGATATGCGTCCGAAAACTGAGTTTAAGTAATTGAGTTATTAGAAATCCCAAATAACAAATCCCAAACAAAAAACAATCGCTTTGCCTCCGGCCCATAGGGCCAACGGCCCGGAAGGAACCGGTTTGGAATTTGGAGTTTGTGATTTAATTGATCTTTCCATCTTTTCTGAGGGTAATAACTGACTGGGGATGTATCAAAAACGATCGTACAGGAATTTGTCGATAAGAGAAAATCTGGTTGCTTTCAGGGTGGCCGTTAAGGAAACAGATCTGTTTGTGCATGCGGTAAAGCCCCTTGAGGAGGTAACAAGGGAACTGATTCTGAAACACAGAGGGTATATCGAGGCTTATATAAAAAGGTACCCTGAATTCGTACAGGCTCTGAAGCCATGGCATGTCAGCGGTCCAGCACCGTTTATCATAAACGATATGGCATCAGCTGGTGAAAAAGCCGGCGTAGGTCCAATGGCGGCGGTTGCCGGTGCAATTGCCGAGCACGTTGGAATCGATTTATTAATGCATACTGATGAAGTTGTAGTGGAAAATGGTGGTGACATCTTTTTTAAGACGAACGGTCCGGTTACCATCGGTATTTTTGCGGGCAAATCTCCTGTAAGTCTTGGCATGGGTTTGCGTGTCGATCCGGGAGAAAAACCTTTATCCGTATGCACATCATCAGGCACCGTGGGCCACTCGATAAGTTTCGGGAAAGCGGATGCAGTCTGTGTGCTATCGGATTCCTGTCCACTTGCTGATGCCGCTGCAACGTCCATAGGCAATCAGGTAACGTCAAAAGCGCATATCGGATCTGCGATAGATTTCGGTAAAAATATCCAAGGGGTTGACGGGATTGTTGTGATTATGGGAGATAATGTTGCCATGTGGGGTGAACTGGAGGTTGTTCGCCTAAAATAGAAAAGGGTTGAGTTTTGGGTTTGAAAAGGGTATTTGGATTGAAGATTGAAGATTGAAGATTGTTGGAGGTCTGAATTCTGATCTGGAGGATTTGTAATGGAAACCATGTGGGCCCCATGGCGAATGGAATATATTCTGGGGGATAAAGAGAAGGGCTGTATATTCTGCAAGGCTCTTTCAGAACAGGACAACCTGACCCTTTACAAGGGGGAAGAGACCATGGTTATTATGAATAAGTTTCCTTACATTAATGGTCACCTTCTTGTGGCTCCGGTTAAACACCTTTCCGCTCTTGATCAGCTCAGCAAGGGTGAAATGGGGGACCTTCTTGGGACCGTTGAACAATCTGTGGGCATATTAAAAAAAGTAATGAACCCCGATGGTTTTAATGTGGGACTTAACC